>CALVKT010000042.1 GCA_944333055.1 uncultured Clostridia bacterium | reverse complement strand
GTGGGAAACCAAGCTTACCGCTTTTCAAACCAATCACGAAACGCTTGTTCAGTTGTATGCTTCTAAGCGTGTCAGACGCAAAATGCCAGTGAAAATCAACGGTGAAGATTTCACTTTTTCTCCAGGAGATCATAATCAACTCCAAAAAGCAATTATCGAGGAATTTGCACCACGCTTTGCTCCAAATTCGGAATGCCTCTATGTCGGCGATACCATTGAAAAGGATTTGGTAAAGAACGAGGACAAGCTTAGCGAACTGGGATTTACTATTACATTACATGATAAGATGCCAGATGTGGTCCTCTACTCAGAGGAGAAGAATTGGCTGTATTTTATAGAGTCGGTAACATCTGTTGGGCCGATGGAGCCGAAACGCATCAAAGAGATCGAAGAAATGACCACTGGCGTAACCGCGGGAAAAATCTATGTTACAGCTTTTCTGAATTTTAAGACATTCAAGAAGTTTTCTGAGATGCTTGCTTGGGAAACAGAAGTTTGGATTGCTGATATGCCAGATCACATGATTCATTTGAATGGTGATAAGTTTTTAGGACCAAGGAAATAATTGGGGAGTGATATTTTGAATTTTACGCACTATGATTTAGGAACCCTTGAACAGGGGCGTATAGTTGAAATATATTTGCAGGGAAATGCTGCAAATGTGCAACTGCTTGATTCCGCTAATTTTAGCAACTACAAAAATGGTAGGCGTTACCGCTATATTGGCGGTCTTGCTAAACAATCACCAATTCGTTTAAAAACATCACATTCTAGTCACTGGCATATAGCGATTGATTTAAGAGGGCTAGGAGGTAATGTTAAAAGTTCTGTGCGTGTATTGCCCCCTGCATTGCCGACAATTAAACAGCAACCATTATCTTCGGTTCCCTCTCTAGTACACAATCGTGGATTAGGAATAGATTTTGATGTTGATATGGATCCAGAATACGATGTATTTATATCTCATGCATCGGAAGATAAAGATGAGGTAGTGCGCCCGTTGGCGAACGCTTTGCGAGACAAAGGAATAAAAGTATGGTATGATGAGTTTGAAATGAAAATTGGTGATAGCCTTAGAAGAAAAATCGATAAAGGTTTGGCAAACAGCCGTTTTGGTATTGTGGTTGTTTCTAAAGATTTTATCAAAAAGGGTTGGACCAATTATGAATTGGACGGAATTATTACCAAAGCTATATCTGGAGAACAAATTTTGCTTCCTATTTGGCACAATATTACTAAAAAAGAAGTAATTGATTTCAGCCCTTCGCTAGCAGACAAATTGGCCCGTAATACGGCCATCAATACTATTGATGAGATTGCTACAGAAATAGCAAACTTAATTCAAACTGCATAACTTGCGGCAGATAGAAAGGAAAGTTAAAATGTTATATCCATTATTTGATAAAGATTGTAATTTGATAGCATGGTTAGATCCAAGCAAAAATATTTTTGATACGGATATGCAATGGATCGCATATATCTCTTCTAATCATATTTGGTCAAGTTGTTCTGGAAATTGGTTAGGGCCGATAGAGGGTACTGTCTGTTATGATACAAATGGCAAAGTGTTTGCATGGAGTAACAATGGATCGTTACATGGAAAGGCAAGACCGGCACGCCCTGCAAGAGCAGCACGACATGCGAGACCTGCCCGGCCTGCCCGGCCAGCTCGCCCTGCAAGACCAGCAAGGCCTGCAACTCCTGCTGGAGGGTGGTCATCGCTTTCGTTAAATGAGTGGCTGAATCAATAAACTCTTGGTGGCAACACTATGGCAACAAAAAATCAGATAGCCTCTACTATCTGAATAATGAAAATAATGCCGATACTCTGAGCTAAATCTCATAAGCAAATCTGTTTAGAAAACTTCTAACAGGAGCGAATGGGAATAAACGAGCGTCTCCAAACCGCGATACGCTCCCTTCGTGAGAGACGCCGTCCTCACGGAGGGAGCGTTCCTGTTCGCGCATCATGTCGGCGCGTCGCCTCGCAGTCGTATAGCGCGCATGGACATCGCCTTTGTTTTCCATGCGGCCTTCAAACCGGCCCGCATCATGGACGGCATTGGAGATACGATTCGCTTTGAAAGGAACGTGGGAAAACGGATGGTTTGCACGTCCGATATCTCCCTGCCGCCACGGCACACGGTCGTGCTCGTGGCACGGGCGCGGCGTGTCCTGCATGCGGCCGCATCGCGCGCCTGTTTGGAAGGCAGCACGCCCGTTTGAAACCGGATGAACGATCACTTTGCGCGAAAAAAATTCGCCTTTTCGTCCTGCACAGCAGGAAAATCGCCTTTTTGCCCTTGTTCTTCCGGGCAAAAGCGCTTATAATGAGCATGCGATTGCATGCGCTGTTTTACGCCGCGCGCGGACAGGCCGCGCCTGCATGAATGCCCACACCTGACGATGGAGGCAAAACGGAATGAAACGCTTTGACAGAAAGCTCGTACTGGAAGACGGCAGCACATACTGCGGCCACAGCTTCGGCGCGAAAGGCGAACGCGTCTGTGAGGTCGTCTTCAATACATCCATGACCGGCTATCAGGAGCTCGTGTCCGATCCGTCCTACACGGATCAGTTCGTCGTGATGACCTATCCGCTCATCGGCAATTACGGCATCACGGACGAGGATTTTGAAAGCAAAGCGCCCACGCTGGGCGGTTTGATCGTCCGCGATTACAACGACATGCCCTCCAATTTCCGCTACACCCGCACGCTCGGCGAGCTGCTGGAGGAAAACGACATGCCCGGCCTCTATGGGATCGATACCCGCATGCTCACCCGCAGCATCCGCGATATCGGCGCGCGCCGGGGCATCATCACCGACATCGACACGCCAAATGAAGAAGCGCTCGCCCGCATCAGCGCCGCCCCCGTGCCGCACGATGCGGTTTTCCGCGTCGCCTGCAAAAAGCGCTGGTATGCGCGCACATCCAACCACCGCTTCAGCGTGGTCGCCGTGGACTGCGGCATCAAGCTCAACATCATCCGCAGCCTGAACCGGCACGGCTGCAACGTGACGATCGTCCCGCCGACGGTCACCGCCGAGGAGATCATGTTCATGAAGCCGGACGGCGTGTTCCTCTCCAACGGCCCCGGCGACCCGGAGGACGTGACGCCGGTCATCGAGCTGATCCGCCGCCTGCGCGGACGCTACCCCATGTTCGGCATCTGCCTGGGCCATCAGATGATTGCCCTGGCCTACGGCGCGCAGACGTACAAGCTCAAGTTCGGCCATCGCGGCGGCAACCATCCGGTCCGGGATCTGGGCACGGGCAAGATCGAGATGACGTCCCAGAATCACAGCTACGCCGTGGATGCGCGCAGCCTGGAGGGAACGGGGCTCTCCGTCACCCACCTCAACCTGCTCGACCACACCGTGGAGGGAATGGCCTGCCCGCAGGAGCGCGTGTTCAGCGTGCAGTATCATCCGGAGAGCGCGCCCGGCCCGCAGGACAGCGACCACCTGTTTGACCGATTCATTGCGATGATGGAGGAGGCGAGAACCCATGGCTAAGCGAACGGACATTCACAAGGTACTCGTCATCGGCTCCGGCCCCATCGTCATCGGTCAGGCGGCGGAGTTTGACTACGCGGGCACGCAGGCTTGCCTCGCCCTGCGCGAAGAGGGCTACGAGGTCATCCTCGTCAACTCCAACCCCGCGACCATCATGACGGACACGACCATCGCCGACAAGGTGTACATGGAGCCGCTGACGCTGGAGTACGTGGCGCGCATCTGCCGCTATGAGCGGCCGGACGCGATCATCCCCGGCATCGGCGGGCAGACGGGTCTCAACCTCGCCATGCAGCTTTACAAGAAGGGCGTGCTGGAGGAATGCGGCATCGAGCTGCTGGGCACGGACGCCGCAAGCATCGAGACCGCCGAGGATCGCGAGCTGTTCAAGGAGCTCTGCGTGCGCATCGGCGAGCCCGTCGTCCCCTCCAGGATCACCTATTCCGTGGAAGAGGCCATCGAAGCCGCGCACGAAATCGGCTATCCCGTCATCCTGCGCCCCGCGTTCACGCTGGGCGGCACGGGCGGCGGCTTTGCCGGCGACGACGAGGAGCTCGCGTCGATGATGAAAAACGCGCTCTCGCTCTCGCCCGTGCATCAGGTGCTCATCGAAAAGAGCATCAAGGGCTACAAGGAGATCGAATTCGAGGTCATGCGCGATGCGAACGACACGGCCATCACCGTGTGCAGCATGGAAAACCTCGATCCGGTCGGCATCCACACGGGCGACTCCATCGTCGTGGCCCCCTGCCAGACGCTGACCAACAAGGAATACCACATGCTGCGCGGCAGCGCGCTCAAGATCATCCGCGCGCTGGGCGTCAAGGGCGGCTGCAACGTGCAGTTTGCGCTGGATCCGCAGTCCTTCTCCTACTTCGTCATCGAGGTCAATCCCCGCGTCTCCCGCTCCTCCGCGCTCGCCTCGAAGGCCACCGGCTATCCCATCGCGCGCGTGTCGGCGAAGATCGCCGTGGGCATGGAGCTGAGCGACATCATGCTGGCCAATACGCCCGCATGCTTTGAGCCTGCGCTCGATTACGTCGTGACCAAGCTGCCGCGCTTCCCGTTTGACAAGTTCACGCTCGCCTCCAACCGCCTCTCCACGCAGATGAAGGCGACCGGCGAGGTCATGAGCGTGGGCCGCACGATGGAAGAGAGCCTGCTCAAGGCCATCCGATCCCTCGAAGTCGGGCACACGCACCTGCACATGCCCAAGTTTGACAGCGAGAACATGACGACAGACGAGCTGCTCGACTACATCAAGGAGGGCACGGACGACCGCCTCTATGCCATCTCGCAGCTCATGTGGCACGGCGTGGATCACTCCCGTATCTGCTCGATCACGGGCATCGACATGTTCTTTCTGGACAAGATCAAGCACATCGTCGACTTTGAAAAGGAGCTTGAGCCGCGCGTCATCACGCCCGAATTGCTGCGCGAGGCCAAGCGCTGGGGCTTCTCGGACGCCTACATCGGCGAGCTGTGGCAGCTCACCGAGGACGAGGTCTACGCGCTGCGCAAGAAGCACGGCATCCTGCCGGTCTACAAGATGATCGACACCTGCGCGGGCGAGTTTGACAGCTATGTGCCCTACTTCTACTCCACCTACGAGGCGGAGAACGAGTCCATCGTCTCGGACAAGGAGAAGGTCATCGTGCTGGGCTCCGGCCCCATCCGCATCGGCCAGGGCGTTGAGTTCGATTATTCGACCGTTCACGCCATCCACGCCATCAAGGACTTGGGTTACGAGGCCATCGTCATCAACAACAACCCGGAGACCGTCTCCACCGATTACACCACCGCCGACAAGCTGTACTTTGAGCCGCTGACGGTGGAAGAGGTCTGCAACATCGTGGAGCTGGAAAAGCCCCTCGGCGTCATCTGCACGCTGGGCGGCCAGACCGCCGTCAACCTCGCCGCGCCGCTCGCCGCCAGAGGCGTCAAGATCATCGGCACCGACTGCGAGGCCATCGACCGCGCGGAGGACCGCTACGCGTTTGAAGAGATCATCTCCAGCCTCAACATTCCGCACCCGAAGGGCGCTGCGGTCACGGACATCGAGAGCGGCGTGCGCACGGCCGCAGAGATCGGCTATCCCGTGCTGGTCCGCCCCAGCTTTGTGCTCGGCGGCCGCGCCATGGAGATCGTCGCCGGCGAGGAATCGCTGCGCCACTACCTCAAAAACGCCGTCGCCGTGGACGAGGACAAGCCGGTGCTCGTGGACAAATACTACGTGGGTAAAGAGGTCGAGGTGGACGCCATCTGCGACGGGCAGGAGGTCTTCATCCCCGGCATCATGGAGCTGGTGGAGCGCACGGGCGTTCACTCCGGCGACAGCACGAGCATCTATCCGCCGATGAGCATCAGCCGGAAGGTGCGCGACACCATCGCGGACTACACGACGCGCTTGGGCCTGGGCATCGGCATCCGCGGTCTGTTCAACATCCAGTTCATCGTGGACAAGGACGACAACGTGTTCATCATCGAGGTCAACCCGCGCGCCAGCCGCAGCGTGCCGTTCCTCTCCAAGTCGACCGGCTTCCCGCTGGTGATCATCGCCACAAACGTCATGCTGGGCCGGAGCCTGCGCGAGCAGGGCATCACGCAGATGATCCCGGCGGACAAGACGCGCTGGTACGTCAAGGCCCCGGCCTTCTCGTTCGCCAAGCTCGACGGCATGGACGCCTACCTCTCCCCGGAGATGAAGTCCACGGGCGAGGCGATCGGCTACGACGACCGGCTCAACCGCGCGCTCTACAAGGCCTTGCAGGCCTCCGGCGTCAAGGTCAAGCAGTACGGCACGGTGTTCGCCACCATCGCCGACGAGGACAAGGAAGAGGCGCTTCCGCTGATCCAGCGCTTCTATCGGCTCGGCTTCAACATCGAGGCGACCGCCGGTACGGCAGCTTTCCTCAAGCGGCACGGCATCCGCACGCGCGTGCGCGCCAAGGTGAGCGAGGACAGCGCGGACATCCCGAACTTGATCCGCTCCGGCTATGTCAGCTACATCATCAACACGCGCCCGATCCTCTCCGGCAAGCACAGCGAGGATGGCGCAGCGATCCGGCGCTGCGCCGTGCAAAATGGGACGACCATCTTCACCTCTCTGGACACCGTGCGCATCCTGCTGGATGTGCTGGAAGACATCGTGCCGAGCATCTCGGTCATCGACGCGTAAGCATCATCGAATGGAGGAACCTCTGTATGGCAAACTGTGCAATTGTGGGCATCAACTGGGGCGACGAGGGCAAGGGCCGCATGGTCGATCTGCTGACGGAAGACTTTGACGTGGTCGTGCGCTATCAGGGCGGCGGCAACGCAGGCCACACCGTCATCAACGAGTTCGGCAAGTTTGCGCTGCACCTGCTGCCCTCCGGCATCTTCCGTCCGGGCGTCGTCAACATCCTGGGCAACGGCGTGGCGCTCGATCCGGAAAACCTGTGGCTCGAAATGCAGACCGTCATGGCGCAGGGCGTGTCGCTCACCCCCGATAACCTCATGATCAGCGACCGCGCCTCGCTGCTGCTGCCCTGGCACCGCAAGCTCGACGAGCTGGAGGAGCAGCGCCTGGCCGACAAGAAGTTCGGCTCCACCAAGCAGGGCATCGCGCCGTTCTACTCCGACAAGTACCAGAAGAAGACGGTGCTCGCCGGCGAGCTGTTCTACCCGGATCTGCTGCGCAGCCATCTGGCGGACATCATGGAATGGAAGAATCTGACGCTCCAGAAGGTCTACGGCGCAGAGCCCTTCACCATGGAGATGATCGACGCGTGGATTGAGACGTACTGCGAGAAGATCAAGCCCTACGTCTGCGATTCCGGCGCGTTCCTGAGCGGCGCGCAGAAGGCCGGCAAGCGCATCCTGTTTGAGGCCCAGCTCGGTTCCCTGCGCGACGTCGATTACGGCATCCACCCCTACACCACCTCCTCCAACACGACGGCGGCGTATGCGCCCATCGGCTCCGGCCTGCCCGGCGCGAAGATCGATCAGGTGATCGGCGTGGTCAAGGCGTATTCCACCTGCGTGGGCGAAGGCCCGTTCGTCTGCGAGATGTTCGGCAAGGAGGCGGAAGCGCTGCGTCAGGCCGGTTCGGAGTATGGCGCCAAGACCGGCAGGCCGCGCCGCGTCGGCCCGATCGACCTGGTCGCCACGCGCTACGGCGTCGAGGTGCAGGCCGCGACCGAAATCGCGCTGACCAAGCTCGACGTGCTCGGCAGCATGCCGCGCATCCCGCTGTGCACCGCCTATCAGGTGCGCGGCGAAAAGACGAACCGATTCCCCTTCCCGGCCGCGCTCGCCGAGGCGCGCCCGGTGATCGACTACGTGGACGGCTGGTGCTGCGACATCTCCGGCGCGCGGACGTGGGCGGATCTGCCCAAGGCGGCGCAGGAATACGTGCTGTTCATCGAGGAGGCGATCGGCTGCCCGATCACCTATGTCTCCGTCGGTCCCGAAAGAGAGAGCATCATCTTGAGAAAGTGAGAAAGCAGGAAGCGAAATGAGCACGAATCGTTACGAGTCTCCCCTGTCCTCCCGCTACGCCTCCGCGTACATGCTTGAACTGTTCTCCTCCGACACGCGCTATCGCACCTGGCGCAAGCTCTGGATCGCGCTGGCCAAGGCCGAGCACGCGCTGGGTCTGCCCATCACGCAGGGCCAGATCGACGAGCTGGAGGCGCACATCGACGAGATCGATTACGACTGCGTCAGCCGCCGCGAGAAGGAAGTGCGCCACGACGTGATGGCCCACGTGTACGCCTATGGTCAGGTGGCCCCGTCCGCGGCGGGCATCATCCACCTGGGCGCGACGAGCTGCTACGTGACGGACAACGCCGACCTGATCCTCTACCGCGACGCGCTCACGTACCTGCGCGGCGAGCTGCTCAAGGTGATCGCCAATCTGGCGGACTTCGCCGGGCAGTACAAGGCGCTGCCGACGCTGGGCTACACGCACTACCAGCCCGCGCAGCTGGTGACCGTCGGCAAGCGCGCGACGCTCTGGATGCAGGACTTCCTCTCCGACCTTCATGAGATCGACTTCGCGCTCACCCACATCAAATTCCTCGGCTGCCGCGGCACCACGGGCACGGAAGCCAGCTTCATGGAGCTGTTCAAGGGCGACGAGGCGAAGATCGACGAGATGAACCGCATGATCGCCGCCGACTTCGGGTTCGACGCGTGCTTTGACGTCTGCGGACAGACGTATCCGCGCAAGGTGGACAGCCGGATTCTCAACTGTCTCTCCTCCATCGCGCAGAGCTGCTACCGCATGGCCAACGACATCCGCCTGCTCCAGCACGACCGGCAGATCGAGGAGCCGTTTGAGAAGAACCAGATCGGTTCCTCCGCCATGGCCTACAAGCGCAATCCGATGCGCTCGGAGCGCATCTGCTCGCTGGCGCGCTACCTGATGGCGGACGCGCTCAATGCGCCGATGACGGCCAGCACGCAGTGGCTGGAGCGCACGCTCGATGATTCGGCCAACCGCCGCATCTCCATGCCAGAGGGATTCCTCTGCGCGGACGCCATCCTGCGTCTGGCGCAGAACGTGACCGACGGCCTGCACGTCAACGAGAAGATCGTCGAGAAGACGGTGATGGAATACCTGCCGTTCATCGCTACGGAAAACCTGATGATGGAGGGCGTCAAGCGCGGCGGCAACCGCCAGGAGCTCCACGAGATCATCCGCCGCTGCTCCATGGAGGCAACCGCCCGGATGAAAGCGGGCGAGTCCTGCGACCTGCTCGCCCGGCTGGCGAAGGAAGAGGCCTTCGGGCTGACCGAGGCGGAGATGAGCGATCTGCTCGCCCCCGCGCTGTACATCGGCCGCTGCGCGCAGCAGGTGGACGCGTTCCTCGCCAAGGTGCGCCCGCTCGTCGCCGGGCTGGACAAGTCCTCCGCCGAGATCAACCTGTGACATGCCAAAAGCGCCTCCGGCTTTCCGCCGAAGGCGCTTTCATGTACAGGCTTACTTGGTGCCAAAGAGGCGGTCGCCCGCATCGCCCAAGCCCGGCACGATGTAGCCGTGGTCGTTGAGCTTTTCATCCATCGCGGCGACGTAGATATTCACGTCCGGATGATCCGTCTGCACCCGCTCGGCGCCCTCCGGCGCGGCGATCAGGCAGACGAGCTTGATGTTCTTGCAGCCGCGGCGCTTGAGGAAGCGGATCGCCGCAGAGGCCGAGCCGCCCGTGGCGAGCATCGGATCGACGAGGAGGATGTCGCGCTCCCCGCAATCATCCGGGAGCTTGCAGTAGTATTCGACCGGCTCCAGCGTGATCGGGTCGCGATACAGGCCGATGTGGCCCACCTTCGCCGCCGGAACCAGGCTCATGATGCCGTCCACCATGCCCAGGCCGGCGCGCAGAATCGGCACGATGGCCAGCTTCTTGCCGGCGATGACCTGCGTCTGCGCGCGGCAGATCGGCGTCTCGACCTCGACCGTGCGCAGCGGCAGGTCGCGGGTCACCTCATAGGCCATGAGCGTCGAGATCTCGTTGAGCAGTTCGCGGAATTCCTTCGTGCCGGTTCCCCGATCGCGCATCAGGGACACCTTATGCTGAATCAGCGGGTGATCCATCACATGAACCTTCGACATGACAGCTCCTCCTTCACACGGCAGAATATGCCGCAGAACTCGTATATTTCCCTTACATTATAGCATTTTGTGCTGCCTGCGGCAAGGCTTTCCGCCACATTCCTTTTCCCTTTTGCCTCAATCGCCGACTTTCCCATTCCATTGCTTGACAGGGCGCATACGCCCGCGCTATACTGAAACATCATAATCAATATGCAAATTCCTGGGAGGGACCCTATGTTCAGCAGGCCCATGATTGACAGAATCGCATTCTTTGGCATCAGCTGGTATGCCATCCTCATCGTCGCCGCCATCCTGATCGGACTGGCGTTCTGCACGCGCGAGGCGCGTTTGCTCCGCGTGCCGCAGGATGCGATCATCGACTTTCTGCTCTACGCCATTCCGCTGGCCATCGTCTTTGCGCGTCTGTACTACGTCGTCTTTCGGTTCAACCAGTACAGCGAAGACCTCTCCGCCATCTTTGACATCCGGGAAGGCGGCCTGGCGATCTATGGCGGCATCATCGGCGGCCTGATCGCCGCGCGCATCGCCGCACGCAAACACGACGTGCCCATGCTCACGCTGCTGGACATCGTCGCGCCCGCGCTGGTGCTCGGCCAGGGCATCGGCCGCTGGGGCAATTACATCAACATGGAGGCCTACGGCCTGCGCATCAGCGAAGAGAGCCTCCAGTTCTTCCCCTTTGCGGTGGAGATCCCGGTGGGCGACGTGTGGTACTGGCACATGGCGACGTTCTTCTATGAATTCTGCTGGGACATCCTCGTCTTCGCGCTGCTGCTCGTCGTGCGCCATCACAAGCGCCGCACAGGCGACGTGTTCTGCTGGTATCTGCTGCTCTACTGCGCCGGGCGCACGGTGATCGAGGGCCTGCGCAACGACAGCCTGACGTTCATCAGCGAATTCGTGCGCATCTCGCAGGTGCTCTCCGCCATCGCGGCGCTTAGCGTCGTCCTCTACTTCTTCCTGCGCATCCGCGACCGCATCAGCCTGATGACCGTCGCGCCGCTGATCTGCGCCGTGCTGTGTCTGGTGACGACATTCCTGGGCGAGTTCGAGCGCGGCGCGTACAGCACGCTCTTCCCCTATTCCCAGGCCAGCCTCTTCGCGCTCATCCTCGCCTCGCTGGTGATGATCGCCCTGTGGACGATGGACAGCGGCCGCTTTGACCTCACGGTCGCCGCGCCCCTGCTGCTCAATGCCGCGTTCATCGTCGCGCTGCTCATCGCGGGCATCGGCCGCGCCAACGCGGACAACACCTACTACGTCTCCCTGCGCCAGACCGCCGCCATGATTCAGTTGATCCTGTGCGGCTGGCTGCTTTGCTACCCCCTCTGCCCGAGCACGACGAAAGTGAGCGAGAATCATGCGTAATTTGACGATGATGACGGACCTGTACGAGCTGACCATGATGAACGGCTATCTGCGCTACGGCAAGGAGAAGAACCGCGCATGCTTCGACCTGTTTTACCGCAGGCGCGGCGATATGACAGCCTATGCCGTGGCGGCGGGGCTGGAACAGGTCATCGAGTACGTGAAGAATCTGCGCTTCACTCAGGAGGACGTGGAATACCTTCGCAGCCTGTCGATCTTCGACGATGCCTTCCTCGACTATCTGACCCACTTCCGCTTCACCGGCCAGATTCTGGCCGTGCCAGAGGGCACCGTCGTCTTCCCGGATGAACCGATCGTGCGGGTCATCGCGCCGATCATGGAGGCGCAGCTTCTGGAGACGACGCTGCTCAATCTCATCAACCATCAGACGCTCATCGCCACGAAGGCCGCGCGCGTCGTGCAGTCCGCGCGCGGCGACAGGGTGCTTGAATTCGGCCTTCGCCGTGCGCAGGGCCCGGATGCGGGCATCTACGGCGCGCGCGCGTCGATCATCGGCGGCTGTCAGGCGACGAGCAACGTGCTCACCGGCCAGCTCTTTGACGTGCCCGTCGGCGGCACGCACGCGCACAGCTGGGTCATGTCCTTCCCGGACGAGCTGACCGCCTTCCGCGCATATGCCGACGTCTTCCCGGACAACTGCCTGCTGCTGGTGGACACGTACGACACGCTGGGCAGCGGCGTGCCCAACGCCATCACGGTCTTCAACGAGCTGCGCGCGCGCGGCAAGGAACCCGTGGGCATCCGTCTGGACAGCGGCGACCTCGCGTTCCTGAGCCGTCAGGCGCGCGTCATGCTCGACAACGCCGGTTTCCCGAACGCCAAGATCTTCGCCTCCGGCGACCTAGACGAGGAGGTCATCTGGGACCTCAAGGCGCAGGGCGCGGCCATCGACGTCTGGGGCGTGGGCACCCGCATGATCACCAGCATGGACAATCCGGCGCTGGGCGGCGTCTACAAGCTGGCCGCCGAGGAGACGGACGGCGTCTTCATGCCGCGCATCAAGATCTCCGAAAACCCGGCGAAGATCACCAACCCCGGCGTCAAGCAGCTCTATCGCTTCTACGACAGGCGCACCGGCAAGGCGCTGGCCGATCTGCTCGCGCTGGAAGAGGAGGACTTCTCCTCCGGCGAGCCGCTGGAGATCTTCGACCCGGAGAACACGTGGAAGCGCATGACGCTCTGCGATTACACCGTGCGCAAGCTGCTGGTGCCCATCTTTGAGAACGGCGAGCTCGTCTACACCTCCCCTGCGCTCTCGGAGATCGCCGCCTACGCCAGGCGCGAGATGGATACCTTCTGGGACGAGTACAAGCGCCTCAACCGTCCGCACCGCTACAAGGTCGATCTGTCCCGGAAGCTCTACGACCTCAAGCACAGCCTGCTGGACAAGCGCGGATGATCACGCTGATCAGCGTCAAGCGCGTGCGCGGCCGGGCTGATCTGACGCTCTCGGACGGGGAGACGCTGCACATGCCGCGCGCCATGCTCCGTGAGCGCCCGTATCGCGTCGGCACACCCTTTGACCGCGCGCAGTTCGACGCGTTTCTTGAGCAGCGCGCCGCCGCCTATGCGCTTCAATACGCCGTCACACTGCTCTCCTCGCGCGACAGAACGGAGCGGGAGATCGTCGAGGGACTTCGTCAAAACGCCTATCCGGAGCGCGCCGTCGCCCGCACGATCGCGCGCCTGCACGAGAGCGGATATCTGAACGACGCGGACTTTGCCCGCCGCTGGGCGTCCGCGCGCGCTGCCAAAGGGATGGGCACGCGCAGAATTCAGGCGGAGCTGCGCATGAAGGGCGTCGATCCGGCGCAGATCGACGCGGCCCTTGCGGGGATGGACGAAGCGGACGCGTTTGAGGCGGCTGTCAGGTCTGCCGAGAAAGCCGCGCGCGGCAAAGACCTGCATGACCCGGCGGATTACCGCAAAGCATGGGCCGCACTGGCCCGGCGCGGATACGACTTTTCGACGGCGAAGCGCGCCTTGCAGCGCGTAGCGGAATCGGAGTAGACGAAGGGCCGTGCCCGCTTCCACCGGCGAGCCGCCTGTCAAACACGCGTGTCGCTGTGCCCTCCGCGGGATTTGAACAAAAAAACAGGACGCCGCTGCGCCCTGTCGGGGAAACGCCCTTGCAGGACGCGCTTGCGCCCTGTTTTTTTAATGCTTGACGCCGATGCGCACGAGCGCGCGCTGCAATTTCGCCGAGGCGAGCATCAGCTCGCGATCGTCGTTCTTCGCGGCGGCGATGCGCGCCTCCGCTTCCGCCTTGGCGCGTTTGGCGCGCTCCAGGTCGATCTCGTCCGCCCATTCAAACGTCGTGGCGATGAGCCGCGCTTCGTTTCCGATCATCGCCAGCATGCCGCCGATGCAGGCGGCGCGGCGCGTTTCGCCCTGCGCCGTGACGATGGCTGCCTCGCCCGCGCCGACTGCGGACACGTAATCCATGTGGTGCGCGAGCAGGCAGACGTCGCCGTCGATCATCCGCGCGCGCACGCGCTCGACCTCGCCGTCAAAGATCAATCCATCCGGCGTGCTGATCGTCAGGTGGAACGTGCTCATGCCTTTTCACCCTTTGCCTTGGCCACGGCCTCGTCGATGGTGCCCACGAACAGGAAGGCGCTTTCCGGCAGATCGTCATGCTTGCCCTCGATGATCTCCCTGAAGCCCCGAATGGTCTCCTTGATCGGCACGTACTTGCCTTCCATGCCGGTGAACTGCTCCGCCACGCTGAAGGGCTGGGAGAGGAAGCGCTGGATCTTGCGCGCGCGGGAGACCGTCAGCTTGTCCTCCTCGGAGAGTTCGTCCATGCCCATGATGGCGATGATGTCCTGCAGCTCCTTGTAGCGCTGCAGGATGCTCTGCACGTCGCGCGCGACCTGGTAGTGCGCCTCGCCCACGACGTCCGGTGTCAGGATGCGGCTGGTGGATTCCAGCGGATCGACAGCCGGATAGATGCCCAGCGAGGAAATCGCACGGGAGAGGACGGTCGTCGCGTCCAGATGCGCAAACGTCGTCGCCGGAGCCGGGTCGGTCAGGTCGTCCGCAGGGACGTAGACGGCCTGCACGGATGTGATGGACCCCTTCTTCGTGGAGGTGATGCGCTCCTGCAGGGCGCCCATCTCGGTGGCCAGCGTCGGCTGATAGCCGACGGCGCTGGGCATGCGCCCCAGCAGCGCGGAGACCTCGGAGCCCGCCTGCGTGAAGCGGAAGATGTTGTCGATGAACAGCAGCACGTCCTGCCCCTCGCGGTCGCGGAAGTATTCCGCCATCGTCAATCCGGAGAGTGCCACGCGCATGCGCGCCCCCGGCGGCTCGTTCATCTGGCCGTAGACCAGCGCCGTCTTGCTGAGCACGCCGGACTCCTTCATCTCGTTGTACAGGTCGTTGCCTTCGCGCGTGCGCTCGCCGACGCCCGTGAAGACGGACAGGCCGCCGTGCTGCTTGGCCACGTTGTTGATCAGCTCCATGATCAGCACCGTCTTGCCCACGCCCGCGCCGCCAAACAGGCCGATCTTGCCGCCCCTGGCATACGGCGCGATCAGATCGACGACCTTGATGCCCGTCTCCAGCATCTCGGCGGACGTCTCCTGTTCGTCATACGCCGGCGCGCTGCGGTGAATCGGCCAGCGCTCCACGTCCGTGGGCGCGCTCTGATTGTCCACCGGCTCGCCCAGCAGGTTGAAGATGCGTCCGAGGTATGCTTCGCCGACCGGCACGGTGATCGACGCGCCCGTGTCCACGGCCTGCGTGCCGCGGGTGAGGCCGTCCGTGCTGCTCATGGCGATGCAGCGCACGATGTCGTCGCCGATGTGCTGGGCGACCTCGACGACCAGCCTCTTTTCGCCGCTGCCCACCTCGATGGCATTGAGCAGCTTCGGCAGCGCGCCCGCCTCAAACCTGATGTCCAGTACCGGGCCGATGACCTGCACCACGGTACCGATGCTTCCCTTCGCCATATCGTTGCTCCTCCGTCCTTCTCAAGTCGCGCGTCAATGCTCCGCGCCCGCGACGATTTCGGTCAGTTCCTGCGTGATGGCGCCCTGTCGCGCGCGGTTGTAGCGCAGGCTGAGATCCTCGATCATCTCTGCCGCGTTCTTGCTGGCCGCCTCCATGGCCGTGCGGCGCGCACCCTGCTCGCTGGTGACGGCCTCGCACAGCGCGCCGTAGATCATGCCCGCGATATACCCGGGCACAATCGCGTCGTACACCTCTTCGGGTCTGGGCTCATAGAGCACCAGCGAACGCGGCTTTTCACGCTTTTCGTCCGTTCCCGCCCGGAGCGGAAGCAGGCTTTCGCTCGCCGGCGTCTGCGTGAGCATGGAGACAAACTGCGTGTATACGATGGACACCTCGTCAAACTGTCCGCTCAGATATCCCTTTGTGATCAGATCGCTGATGGCAAAGCAGTCCGCCACGGAAACGCTCCCCGCCTCGGCGAACGCCGCCGTCACGACTTCGATGCCCTTGCGGCTGCAAAAATCCATGGCGCGCTTGCCGATGGGCAGGATGCAGACGGGCGTATCGCCCCCCATCATCCCGGTCACGGCCTTGATGATGTTGGCGTTGTAGCCGCCGGCCAGCCCGCGGTCGCCCGCGATCATGATGAGGCAGCGCTTGCGCACATCGCGCCGCCTCTGATACGGCGAGGAGAAGTCGCGCGTGCTCTCTTCGATGGCCGCCAGCGTGTCCCGCAGCTCCATAAAATAAGGACGGGCGTGCTCCTGTCGTTCTCTGGCCCGTCTGAGCTTGGAGGAGGCGACGAGTTCCATCGCTTTGGTGATCTGCATGGTGCTCTCCACGCTGCGGATGCGCAGCTTGATGTCCTTCATGGATGCGCCAGCCATCCCTTACCCCCTCCTTTCCGTCACATGTCGAGAAAATCCTGCGTATACTGCCCGATCGCGGCGGCAAGCTGCTCTTCGGTGTCCTTTTCGAGCTTGCCCGTGCTGCGGATGGTCTCAAGGAGATCGGCGTGCCGCGCGTCAAGGCGCTCGTAGAGGCCCTGCTCGTACGCGGCGACCTTTTCGACCGGCACCTCGGCCAGAAAGTCGTGCGTCACGGCGTAGATGATGCACACCTGCTTTTCCACGTCCACCGGCGCGCTCTTGCCCTGCTTGAGCACCTCCACGACGCGCTCGCCCTGCGCCAGACGCGCCTTCGTGTCCGCGTCCAGATCGCTGCCAAACTGCGCAAAGCTCTGCAATTCGCGATACTGCGAGTAGATCAGCTTGAGGGAGCCGGCGACCTTCTTCATCGCCTTGATCTGCGCGCTTCCGCCGACGCGGGACACGGAGATGCCCGGATTGACGGCCGGCATGATGCCGGAATGAAAGAGCTCGCTCTCCAGGAAGATCTGGCCGTCGGTGATGGAGATGACGTTCGTCGGGATGTATGCGGAGACATCGCCCGCCTGCGTCTCGATGATCGGCAGCGCCGTCAGGCTGCCGCCGCCGTATTCCGGCGCGATGCGTGCGGCGCGCTCCAGCAGGCGGCTGTGCAGATAGAACACGTCGCCCGGATACGCCTCACGTCCCGGCGGACGGCGGATGAGCAGCGAAAGCGCGCGATACGCGACGGCGTGCTTGGAGAGATCGTCATAGACGACGAGCACGTCCTTGCCCTGCGCCATGAAGTACTCGCCCATGGCGCAGCCTGCATACGGCGCAATGTACTGCATCGGGGCCAGCTCCGACGCCGTCGCGCTGACGACGATGGTGTAATCCATCGCGCCCGCCTGCGTGAGCTGTTCGACGAGCTGCGCCACCGTCGAGTTCTTCTGACCGATGGCCACGTAGATGCAGATGACGTCCTTGCCCTTCTGGTTGATGATGGTGTCGGTGGCGATCGTCGTCTTGCCGGTCTGCCGGTCGCCGATGATCAGCTCGCGCTGGCCGCGTCCGATCGGGATCATGCTGTCGATCGCCTTGATGCCGGTTTGCAGCGGCACGCTGACGCTCTTGCGCTCGATGATGCCCGGCGCGGGGCTTTCGATCGGGCGCGTCTTGTCCGTGTAGATTGCGCCCTTGCCGTCGATCGGCCGGCCCAGCGCGTTGACGACGCGGCCGATCAGCGCTTCGCCGACCGGCACGGACACGACGCGGCCCGTGCGCTTGACGGCGCTGCCCTCGTGCAGGCCCGCGTCGCTGCCCAGAATGACGATGGAGACGGTGTTCTCCTCCAGATTCTGCGCCATGCCGAACTCGCCGTTTTCAAACTCGACCAGCTCGTTGGCCATGCAGTTGTCCAGGCCGCTGGCCCGGGCGATGCCGTCGCCGACGAGGATGGTCGTGCCCGTTTCGCTGGTTTCGAGCTTGCGCTCGTAGTGCTTGATCTGTTCGCGAATGATCTTTGTGATCTCTTCGGGTCTAAGTTCCATACCGTTCCTGCTTTCTCCCATCAGAGTATGGTGTTCTTGAGCAGCTGGCTCACCGTGTCAAGCCGGTACACGATCGTGTCGTCTACGCGCTTGCCGTCGTAATCGAGGCAAACGCCGCCGATGCAAGACGGGTCGATTTTGTGGGTCAGCTCGATCCGCTTTCCGGTGATCTGCGAGAGTTTTTGGCAAAGGCGCGCCTTCTGGCCGTCCGTCATGGGCACGGCCGTCACCACCGTCACCGGCATGATGCCGTGATCATCGTTGTAGAGCGCCCGAAACGCCCGCACGCAGCCGCTGAATTGCCGGATATGCCCTCTCTCGGTCAGGATCTTCAGGAAATTGAGCAGATACCCGTCGATTTTGCCCGCAAAGCAGCGGTCCAGAATCGCGACGCGCTCCGCCTTGGGCAGATCGGGCGTGCACAGAAGCCGCAGGAAATCCGCGTTCTGCTCAAAGCACGCATCCAGCGTCCTGAGCTGCGAAAGCATGACGTCGCTCTTGCCCTCGTCACGAGCCAAATCGTACAGGGACGCGCCGTAAACGCTTGCAGCCTCCGTCATGCTTCGTCACCCAATTCATCGATAAAGTGATCCACCATCTGCGCGTGATCCTCCGGCGTCAGCGCCCTGCCGACGACCTTTCCGGCAATGCCCATGGCGATCTCGGAAATCTCATCCTTGGCGTCGTTGAGGGCGCGCTTCTTCTCGCGCGCGATCTCCATCTCCGCCTTTTGCTTCATCTGTGCGGCGGTGCGCTGCGCATCGCTGATGATCTGCTCGCCGCGCCTGGCCGCGGTCTGCTGCGCTTCGCGCAGGATGGAATCCGCCCTGGCCCTGGACTCGAGCATGTTCTGCTCGTACGCCGCTTTGATGACCATGGCCTCTTCCCTGGCCTGCTTCGCGTCGGTAATCTCCTTGTCAGCTGCCTCGCGACGCGCATCCAGGACGGCCTTGATCTTGTCCAGGAAGAAAATCTTCACGAGGAGCATCTGCAAGAACAGGTTGCAGATCTGCGCGATCAAGGTGACGGGGTTGACCGTCACAAGGGACTGGTAAAGATCCATTGTGCTGCCTCCTTCCGGCAGGTTTTGTCGTGATGCCGGAGTCAGTTAGCTCAGGAAGTTCATAAACATGCCGGGGGCCACGAAGATCAGCAGCAGGCCGGTCACGAAGCCGTAAATGCCGGTGGTCTCGGAGAGCGCGATGCCCAGGATCATGGTGCTGGTGACGTCGCTCTTGCATTCGGGGTTGCGGCCGATGACCTCACAGGCGCGCGCGGCGCAGTTGCCCTCGCCGATACCGGGGCCGATGCCTGCGATCAATGCGAGACCCGCGCCGATGGCGCAGCCCGCCAGCGTGATACCCTTGGCCAGAATCGTGAAATCCATAAACTCTTCCTCCTAAAAAAATGTTGTCCTTGTCACTATTCAAAGGGCAGCGCAGCTCAGTCGCCTGCCGCCTGTTTGATGAAGAGGGTGGTCAGCGTGCAGAAGATAAACGCCTGGATGCAGCCGCCGAACCAGTCGAAATACAGGCTCGGAATGGCCGGCAGGCCGATGGTCAGCCACGGATACCTCACGCCCAGATGGGTGATGACCGCCAGCATGCCGAGCACGGCGACGATGATCCCCGGAATCATGATGCGCTTCTTCTTCTGCCGGTATCCCCGGATGGCCGGCAAAAGGCCCAGCAGCGTCACGATCACGGCGACGGGCAGGCTGGAACCCAGCGCATCAAAGAGCGCATTGCTGGCCACCGTCAGCGCCGCATAGATCAGCGTGCTGATGACCGTGCCGGAGAGAATGTTGCCGAAGTGACGGCATGCCATGGAGACCGGCGTGAAGCACTCGGACATGATATTGATGGGCAGAAGGATGAAGATCGGATCGAGAAAACCGCGCAGATAACCCAGGATGCCGGAAGCCTTGATCTTGTGATAGGTGATCAGCACGAACACCACCAGCCCCCATGCCAGCTCCGTCATCAGATCCGCCGTCGGACTCCAGATGCCCAGAAGGCTGATCAGATTGGAGACGATGCTGGTCACGAAGATCGCGCACACCAGCGGGATATACCGGTCAAACTCCGGCCCCATATTGCCGCGGACGAAATTCACAATCGCATGATACCCCATCTCCGCGACAGCCTGCCTGCGCGAGATGCCCGTCACCTTGAGGCCGGAGCCCAGCCAGATGCAAAGCCCCGTGATGATGAGCATCACCAGCCAGCTGACCGTCAGCGTCTGCGTGATCTGAACCGTGCCAAACAGGGGCACATTTTCAAATGTACGGAGTATGCGTGCGCCGTTGATGGATACGTCCATAGTCAAGCTCTCCTCGTCAGATTGGTGAACAGGCTTACACTTCAAAGGGACCCCTGTGTTCCTCTTCTTCCTCTTCTTCCTCTTCCGGCTGCGCCGGCGGGTTCCTGCGCGCGCCGGGCGTCACCAGCTTGCCCCCGGCCTGCAAAAAGAAGATCATCAGATTGGGAAAGAGCATCGGCACAGCCGCCGCAATCACGTGAATCTGCGGGATCAGGAACGCCGCGATGATCCATGCCGCCTGCATGAACAGACGCCCGTTGTAGCTCCCCTGAATGAACGCCTTCATCGCCTTCTGTTCGCCGATGCGCACGGCCTTTTGAACGGTCAGGCACAGCAGCGCGAAATTCAGGATGGCGACCGCGCAGCCGCCCAGAACGCCGATGATCACACGCTCGTCAAACGTCCCGATTCCGGCCAGAGCGAGCGCATAGAAGACCAGCAGGAGCAGCACGCCGCCGGCACACGTTCCCGCGGCGATGCGCCTGACTTCCTTTCGCGATGCAGGCTGTAATTTCATATTCAGACATTCCTCTTTTCCATCATGCACATTCAGCGCTTGCCGCCGATTCGTTCGATCTCCCTGCGCATGGCGCGCAGGCAGGAACGCGCAGTGCTGATGCTGGTCAAAAGGCCGATGATGCCCAGCACGACGACCACCCACGTTCCCGTTTCAAAGCGGTTTTGCAGGTATGCGCCCAGCATCAGGAATACGCATACCGGAAACAGGCAGGAAAAACCGAACTGTCCCACCCACATCAGCAGCGACAAGTACTTCATCTCGACTCCCCCCATGATGCCAAACGTCCGCATGGACTCGCGCAAGCGTGCTGCCAGTTCATCCGCAAAGCCCGACTGGAACAGTATACCCGAACTGTATAAATTTTTCAATACAATAGAATAAATTTTTCGAAATACATCATTCGTTTTGTTCAATATTCAGCCTTTAATTCTGTCACTTTTGCGCATCGATGCGCCATGCGCTCATGCCCGGTCGAGAAGCCTTTCTCACACAGGCGACGGCCCATCCAATGAGAATCTGCCCAGACGCCGTTTTCTTTATCCACATATGAAAAGCCGCTCCGTCACGGAGCGGCCGGCATATTTAAGAAGTGTCATCCATCCCCGGAGATGGATGAAGGGGCCGCAGCCCCTTCATGTGCCATGTCGCGGCTGCAAGCCGCTTTCGATATCCTTTTCCCGTGCGCCGCGCGCACAGGAAAAGGCTGTAGACCGAAGACAAGACTTTTTTACGGTCTGTCCGCGCCGCATCGGAGCGGCTTTGATCAGGTTCGGCGTTTACTTGACCAGCGTCACGGATGTGATGTGCGGGTTGACGCCCTCATACCAGTACAGATAGCCTTCCATGTCCACGACGTCGCCGGGCTTGAGCTCGCCCACGGCCTTGTACACGTCGGTCTCGGTGCCGGTCAGGTAGACTTCCACGCAGAAGTTGTAGCTCTGGCCGCCCACAGAGGCGGTCACATAGATGTCGTCGCCCGGCTGGCCGTTCTTGTATTCCACTTTCTCGATGGTCATGCCCTTGAAGGCGGCGAACTCGTTCTGATGGGCGATCAGCTCATCCGTGCCCAGCAGCGCGGTCATGTCCTGCGCCTGCGCGATGTAGCTGCCTTCGAGGATTTCAAAGGTCGCATCGACGATCTCCACCTCGCCGGCCCACTCGGCCTTGTAGCCGGTCACGCGGATCTTGGTGCCCTGCTCCAGCTTGGCGTAATCTTCCTCCGAGCAGGCCATCTCATACAGGAAATACGCGCCGTCTTCAGACTGGCAATACACGGTGGCCTTGTTCTCCCACCAGGACTGCTTGGCCTGCACGTAGGTTTCCACGACGACCTCGGTGTCGATTGCAGCCGCGACATATTCCGCATGCGTCATCACGCCTTCGGCCAGCGCGGCGCAGCCGGAGAACGCCATGGTCAGGGTCAGCAGCACAGCGATAAACTTCTTCATACTCGTATCCTCCTGTATTGTATCTACGCGATTGCACAGCAACATTATACAACAAAAAACCGGAAAATCAACGCGCAATCGCCGCAAATGATCACTTTTTCTTTCGAATCGCCTGCGCGAGCACATACGCGCCCATGGCGCACCAGACGGCGGCCAGCGTGATGAGCAGCGCAGCGGAGGCCGCCGGCAGCGCACCGAGATCCTCCTCCTCCGCAGAGCCGCCGGTCTCGATCTGATCGAGCCGGTAGAGAGCAGTCATGTCCGCAAAGAGGGCCTGCATGTACGCCTCGTCCACCGTCTTCTTGCGCCGCGCGGACTTGGTCACCTCTTCGATCATCTGCCCCGCCGCATTGCGCAAGGACGCGGAGCCGTTGAACACGGGCGTCACAAACGTCTTGTCCGTGTGCTCAAGCAGCAGCCTGGACGCGTCGATCTTCACGCTGTAGTGCGCGTCGTTGTCCTCGCCGCTTCTCCTCAAATAGTCGGCGTACCGCTCGGACTGCTGCGCCTGAGTCGTGACGGGCACGTAGCCCTCCGTGGACGCGTAAGCGATCTGCACGTCGTCGGTCAGCAGGTACTGCGCAAAAAGCCACGAGGCCAGCACCTCCTGCGGGTCTTCCTTGTTGAAGACGCACACGGACGGGCCCTGCGAGATCATCTGCGGATGTTCGGGATCAAACTGGGGCACCATCATGACCTCGATGTCAAAGTCAACGAGCTTCTCCTCGCTGATGTCGATGAGCGGCGCGTCGCAGCCCATCCACGTGGCGCCCGCCGTGGAGTCCACGGCAAAGATGCACTGCCCGGCGTTCAGGAAATTCGCCGGATAGCTGGAGATCTTGAACGTGGAGAACGCGCCCGTTCCCGCGTGCCCGGCGACGGTGTAAAGCAGCGCCTTCGTCGTGTCGTTGAAGATCTGAATCTCGCCGTCCTCTCCGGCATAACCGGCCTGTTTCTGGCGCAGCATCTGGATCATCATGTTGTCCGTCGATTTGTAGATGAAAGGAATCATCACCTTCTGCCCGTTGATCAGGAAGTTCCCCTCGGCGTCCTTCGCCATCGCGGCCTCGGACACCTCCCAGATGAAATCCCACGTCAGCACGTCGGGCAGCGTGTAGCCCAGCGCCTCCACATAGGTCTTGTTGACGTAGCAGGCCTCAGTGGAGCGCATGAAGGGCATGGCGTAGTGGCTGCCCTCCAGCATGCACTCCTGCAAAAACTGCGGCACGATCTCCTCCTGCCCCGGCGAATCAAACCGGAGTGCGCTGCCGGCCAGCCCGTATTGCGCGTCCGCAAAGAGCGCATCGAGCGGCACGACGCTGTTCGTGCCGGTCAGATAGGTGGCGATGTGATCCGGATAGGTGATGCAGACGTTGGGCGTCGTGTTGGTCGAGATGTTGGTGATGACGTCGTTGTAGATCTTGCCGTAGTCCGTGTACAGGCGCAGATTCACATCGATGTTGGGATACAGCGATTCAAACGAGGCGATGGCCTCCTCGTAGATCGCCACCTGCGTCATGTTGGTGTCGTTCTTCGCCCAGAATGTGATCTCGTGCCGGCGCGTCGTGTCAAACGCGTCCGGCACGGCAAACGCCCCAAGCTCCTTCCTGCCGTGGCAACCGCTCAGCAGCGCAAGGCAGGCCGCCAAAGCGACCGCGAGCAGCGCCGTGCGTCCTCTGCTCATCCCTTCGTACCTCCCCTCGCGACGCCGGCCATGATCTTTTTTCGGAAGATCAGGAACAGCGCGATCAACGGCATGGAGATGGAGACGACGGCCGCCATCATCGCGGGGATATTCTCCCGGCCAAAGCCGCTCTCGCGGATGGCCTGTATCCCGTTGGAGACGAGGAAATACCGCTCGTCGTCGGTCACCAGCCGCGGCCAGACGTAGGCGTTCCAGCATTCGATGACCTTGAGAATCGCGATGGTGACGATCGTCGGCTTGCAGATGGGGATCATCACCTTGAGCAGATACTTGAGGTCGGACGTGCCGTCCACCTTTGCGGCATAGTACAGGTCGTCCGGCACCTGCTCGAAGTGCTCCTTGAGCAGATAGATGTAAAACACCGACGTGACGGACGGCAGCACCAGACCCGTGAACGTGTTGCGCAGGTCGAGGTTGGTGATGGTCACGTAGTTGGTGATGACCACCAGCTCGCTGGGGATCATCATCAGGGACAGGAAGACCACGAACGCCGCCTGTTTGCCAAAGAAATTCAGCCGCGCAAACGCGAATGCCGCCAGCACGGTCACGACCATCATCAGCGCGGTGGTCAGCACGGTGAAGATCAGCGTGTTGAGCAGGTAATCCGCCAGCGGCACGGCGGTAAACGCCTCGACGTAGTTTTCAAGCGTCGGGGCGAGCGTGTAGAGCATGGGGATGTACTCCGAGTTGTACGCGCCGTAGCTCTTGACGGAGGTGAGGATCATCCAGTAGAACGGGAAGAGTACCATCAGCGCCCAGAAGGTCAAAAGCAGGTAGACGAGCGCCTTGCCCAGCCGCGCGCGCGCCTTTGGGGGACGATCCAGCCTTGTATAATCGCTTGCCATCATTCAGCCCTCAAGAATAGTGGACGTGCTTTCTGGAGATCAGCAGGTTGATGCACGTGATGGTCAGCACGATGGCGAACAGGAGGATCGCCGCCGCGGACGCATAGGACGGATAACCGCCGCTGTCTCCGTAGAGCATGTCGTAGACATAGCCGACAATCGTGTTCATCTGCGCGGCGTTGAGGTTCGTGCCAAAGAGCGCAACCGCATCGCTGTACGCCTTGAACGCGCCGATAAAGCCCGTGATGATCAGATAAAAGAGCGTGGGCGAGATCATGGGCAGCGTGATGCGCCCGAATGTGCGCAGCTTCGACGTGCCGTCCACCCGCGCCGCCTGATAGTACACCTCGTCCACGGAGGCCAGCGCGCTGGTGAGCACCAGAATCTTGAACGGCATGACCGTCCAGATCGTGTAAAAGCACAGGACGAACATCTTTGCCCAATAGGGGCCGTCGATAAAGTCGATCGATTCCCCGCCGAACCACCGGATCACCAGATTGACGAGGCCATCCGTGTACGGCGTCTTCTTGAAGAGGATCATGAAGACCAGACCGACGGCCAGCGTGTTGGTCACATATGGCAGGAAGTAGACGGTCTGATAGAGGCTGCGCAGCGCCCGAATCGAGCTGAGCGCCGCAGAGATCAGCAGCGCAAGGCCGGTGGACAGCGGCACGGTCACCACGACCAGGATCAGCGTGTTCCTGAGCGCCTGCAAAAAGTAAGGGTCGCGCAGGACATAGGAATAGTTGTACAGCCCGACGCCGGTATACGTCTGAGAGGCGAAGTTGTATCCTTCCTCAAAGGAATAGATGAACACGTCGATGAGCGGATACACCATGAACGCGCCCAGAAAGAGGATGGCCGGCAGCAGATAGAGCCAGCCCTTCATGCTTTTTTTGTCCATCTTGCGCCCCCGATCAGCAATGCGCAAACGGGATGCGCGCGCCGGTCTCCCGGTCAAAGAGGAACGTCTTGTTCGGCTTCGCGCTGAAGCGCACCGTCTGCGCGCGAGCATCCACCCGCTCCTGCGCGCCGATGCATGCGCGAATCGACGCGCTCTTCGCGCACGGATGGGACGCCACGACATTGATGTCCCGGCCCATGACCTCCACGCCGCGCAGGCTGCAAGGCAGCGGGCCGTCCGGCGCGAGCAGCAGCCCTTCCGGCCGTATGCCGACAAAGACGTCCCGGTCGCCCACGTCCTGCGCGTCCACGATTGCGTCGTGTCCGATCCACACACGCCCGCCTTCGACCCGGCCCGCAAAGACGTTGATGCCCGGTATGCCCAGAAACCTGGCGACGAACAGGTTGTCCGGCTCGTCGTAAACGGCCTGCGGCCTGCCGACCTGCTGCACGACCCCCTCACGCATGACAACGATCCTGTCGGAGATGCTCATCGCCTCCTCCTGATCGTGCGTGACAAAGACGGTCGTGATGCCCGTCTCGCGCTGAATGCGGCGGATCTCCTCGCGCGTCTGCAGGCGCAGGCGCGCGTCGAGGTTGGAGAGCGGCTCGTCAAGCAGCAGCACGCGCGGCCGCTTGACCAGCGCCCGCGCGATGGCCACGCGCTGCTGCTGGCCGCCGGAGAGCTCGCTGGGCTTCCTGTCCATCAGGCCGTCGATCTGCACGAGTCCGGCCGCTTCATACGCCTTCTCGCGCATCTCTTCTTTGGAAAGCCGCTCCTTGCCCTTGAGGTTTTGCAGCGGGAACAGGATGTTCTGCAAGACCGTCAGGTGCGGATAGAGCGCATAGCTCTGGAACACGAGCCCGACGCCGCGCTTTTCCGCGGGCAGCGCCGTCACGTCCTCTTCATCAAAGAAGATCCGACCGGCAGTGGGCTTTTGCAGGCCGCTGAGCAGGTTGAGCGCCGTGCTCTTGCCACAGCCGGAGGGGCCGAGCAGACCGATCAGCTCGCCATCCGGGATCGTGAGCGACACGTCGTTCACGGCGACCACATCGCGCTTTTCCCCCTTGCCGCGGCCGGGAAACGTCTTGGTCAGATGCTGCAATACAATCTTCATGCGTATCTTCCTCTTATTGTTCCATCATCACGCGCTGTCGCGACGTCATCTGCGGTACTGCGCCGGGCCGGATTCGTAGAGATTGCCGCCCTGCGCGTCGATGGCGACGATCAGCGGCAGATCTTCAACCGTCAGCCTGCGAATCGCCTCCGTGCCCAGGTCGTCAAAGGCGATCACCTCCGCCGCCTTGACACACGAGGCGATGAGCGCACCCGCGCCGCCCGTCGCCGCGAAATACACGCCGCCGTTGCGGCGAATGGCCGATGCGACCGCCTCGCTGCGCTGTCCCTTGCCGATCATGCCGATGAGACCGAGATCGCAGAGCGTGGGCGCATAGGCGTCCATCCGATAGCTCGTCGTCGGCCCGCAGGCGCCGATGGCGTCGCCCGGCTTCGCCGGACAGGGACCCGCGTAATAGATCACCTGATTGCGCAGGTCAAAGGGCAGCGGCTCGCCCGCCGCCACCAACGCGCACAGCCGCTTGTGCGCGGCGTCGCGCCCCGTGTAGATCGTGCCGCTGAGCAGCACGCTGTCCCCCGCGCGCAGCGTCCGGATCTCTTCTTCCCGGAGCGGCGCGTGAATCGCCTTGCTCGACATCCGTGCATCCCTCCTCAGATGGTCGCCGCCTTGTGGCGCGCGGCGTGGCACTGCATGTTGACGGCCACGGGCAGCCCCGCGATGTGCGTGGGCATCTGCTCGATGTGCACGGCCAGCGCCGTCGTCCGGCCGCCGAGGCCCTGCGGCCCGATGCCCAGGTCGTTGATGCGCGCAAGCAGCTCGCGCTCCATGCCGGCGAGCATGGGATCGGGCGACGGCTCGCCACACGTGCGCGTGAGGCTGTGCTTGGCCATCTGCATGGCGCGCTCCGCCGTGCCGCCGATGCCCACGCCCACCACGACCGGCGGACAGGGATTGCCGCCGGCCAGGCGCACCGCCTCCACGATCGCATCCTTGACGCCCTCCACGCCCTGGGACGGCGTGAGCATGAAGAGCCGGGACATGTTCTCCGAGCCGAAGCCCTTGGGCGCCGCCGTGATCGTCACGCGGTCGCCCGGTACGATGCGCACGTGCACGACGGCGGGCGTGTTGTCCTTCGTGTTGATGCGGGTGAGCGGCGTGAGCACGCTGGCGCGGAAGCATCCGTCCCGATACGCCCGGCGCACGCCCTCCTCAATCGCCCGGTTGACATCGCCGCCCGTGAAATGCACGTCCTGCCCGATGTCCATGAAGATCACCGCCATGCCCGTATCCTGGCACAGCGGCATCTGCTTTTCGGCGGCCAGGCGGTCGTTTTCGATCAGCTGGCGCAGCACCTCTCGGCCAAACGGCGATTCTTCCGTCTCAAGATTTCGTTCGAGCAGCGACAGCACGTCCTCGCCGATCTCGCAGCAGGCGCGCCGAAACAGCGTATAGACCGTCTCTTCCACGCGCGCCACATCCAGTTCCCTCATGCCCACGCCCCCTTCACGCGTTTTATGTGATTACTATAGCGCATTTCACGCCGCATTTCAAGCGTGGCCCGGCGCGGATCGCGATTGACTGCGACAAGATTTTACACGAGCCGCACCATTTTTTGCACGGATGGCCTTTGCATTTGCGTGCGAATTGGGTATAATGAAAACAGACTGAAGAAGCAGGAGGAACGACGATGCAGCTCTCAAAGGACACCAAACGTTTTCTTTTGCTGCTTTCCGCATTCACCGTCGCGCTCTTTTTGTGCGTCACCCACTTCCCGGCCATCAGCAGCTGGGTCTCTACGGCGCTCGCCACGTTTTCGCCCTTCATCGTCGGCGGCTGCATGGCGTTCATCATCAGCGTGCCGATGCACCTGTTTGACAAGCTGCTCAGCCGCAAGAACAAGAAGGGCCAGCCGCTCGTGCAGCCCGGCAGGCGCAAGCCGCTGAGCCTCGTGCTCGCGCTGCTGCTGATCTTCCTGCTGGTCTTGCTTTTCATCATCATCGTGATGCCGCAGCTCGTCGATACGGTCGCCTCGCTGGCCAATTCCGTGATGCGCTTTGTGCCCACGGCGCAGGACTGGATCTCCCGCCTGCTCGTCTGGCTGGAGGAATACCCGCAGATTCACGACGCCGTTGCGCCGATGATCCCGGATCTCAATCAGCTCGCCTCCTCGCTGATCGCTTTCGTGCAGAAGTATGCGGGCATCCTCGCCTCCTCGCTGGTCACCAACGTCTCCTCCCTCTTTGACAGCATGACGGACGTGATCATCTCCTTCGTCTTTGCGATCTATATCCTGCTGCAGACGGAGTCGCTCTCCCGCCAGTGCAAGAAGCTGCTCTACGCCTTCCTGCCCAAGGGGTTCTGCGACGGCGTGATCGATGTCGCGCGCCTGGCCCACAGGACCTTCTTCTCCTATGTCACCATCCAGTGCACGGAGGCGGGCATACTGGGCGCGCTGTGCTTTGCGGGCATGCTCATCTTCCGCTTCCCGCACGCGCTGGTGATCTCCGTGATCATGCTCTTCTGCGCGCTGATCCCGATTTACGGCGCGATCTTTTCCTGCGTCATCGGCGCTTTCCTCGTGCTGATCGAAAACCCCATGCAGGCGATTGGCTTTGTCGCCTTCATCCTGATCCTCCAGCAGCTGGAGACCAACCTGATCTATCCGCGCGTCGTGGCCACCTCCATCAACCTGCCGTCGATGTGGGTGCTGCTGGCCGTGACGGTGGGCGGCGGCCTCTTCGGCGTCGTGGGCATGATCACCGCCGTGCCCATCACCTCCATCACCTACACGATGCTGGGCAATGCAACCCGCAGGCGCCTTGTTGCGCGCCATCTCGCCACGGACGATCCGTCGCCGCCGAAGGCGTGACGCTTTACAAAATCCATCCAAAACGATATAATGCGCTTAGCTTGAAACTGAGCGCATTTTTTGCGCCATGACAGGAGGACGTACGATGAGCCGTTTGGGCGATTTGATTTTGCTGGAGCGCACGCGCCAGAAGCTCACCCGCAAGCAGGTGGCGAAGAAGTGCGGCGTCTCCGAGGGCTATCTCAAGGATGTCGAGGAGGGCCGTCGCATCATCCAGGACGATCAGGCGCGCCGCATCCTCAAAACGCTGGGCACGAGCCAGCGCAACGAGGCGGAGTTCTCGCTCGATGAGATCGCCGCGACGGTCGATCTGGGCACGCTCGCGCCCAAGCCCGCGCCGCAGCCCGCCGCCAAGCCGAAGGCCGAGCCCGAAGCCAGGCCGCAGACCCGCGAGGAACAGAGCGGCATCTGGCTGGATGCGCTGAGCAGCGTGCTCAAGCCCGTGCCAATCATGAACGCCGGCTGGGTGCAGGTCGGCCGGCGCATGCTGCCGATTCAGGACGGAAAAATCGAGGGCGCAAAGCCGGATAAAGTCGTCTACTTCCTCGCGCCGGACGATTCCATGCGCGCCATGCGCATCGAGAAGGGCGATCTGGTGCTGATCGTTCCCCAGACGCTGCCCCTTGACGGCGCGATCATGCTGGTGGAATACGGCGCGCACCGCTGCCTGCGCCGCATCAAGCTGCTTGGAAACAGCAGCCTGCTGCTGCAAAGCGGCGACCGCGATCTGGGCGCCGAATCCGTGCACATCAGCGACATCAAGCTGGTGGGCAAGGCCGTGCGCGTGGAGATCGCGCTGTGACCCTGGCGCGCGCCCCGCTTCCCTTCGCCCTCCCGCTCGCGCAGGCGGACATTTTGCGCAGGCGCGCGGAAATCCTCGCGCGCCTGTGCGCGCTTGACGAGGGATTTTGCACCGTGCCCGTCTCCGGCGTGCGCGGCGATACGCTGCAAACCCTGCTGCGCCTGTACGACGAGCGGTTTCTCGGCGGCTTTCTGCGCGCGAAAATGCCCATGCTGCATGTCACGCTCTCCTTTCGGCTGGTCAGCGCGGCCGGAAAGTTTCTCTATGCGCAGCGCGCGCCCGGCCAGATCGCGCATGCAGAGATTCGCCTCTCCGGCGATTTCCTCATGCGTCTGCAAGACGGCCCCTTCTCCCTCAACGGCCTGACCGTCTCCACCGCGCAGGAGGCGTTTCTGGTCGTCTTTGAGCACGAGTTCTGCCATGCGCTTGAGGTCGCGCTCTGCGGGCAGACCGGGCATAGCGCGCGCTTTCTCTCGCTGGCCAACGGCCTGTTCGGCCATACGGCCACGCGTCACAGCCTGCCCACGCGCCGTCAGGCCGCCGCGCAAAACGGCCTCCTGGTCGGCTCCCGCGTCCGCTTTGCCTTTGAGGAAAAGGCGCTCTGCGGCATCGTCACCTACATCGGCAAGCGCGCCACCGTCATGGTCAAGAGCCCGCGCGGCGCTTACCACGACCCGCGCGGCAGGCGATATGACAAATACTACGTGCCGCTGGACGCGCTGACGCGCTTGTCCTGACCCCGTCCTTCCCTGCGAAGGGCTTTTTCTTTGCCATGGGCAGAGGCAAGCCCGCTGCTTCACGGCATATGTCGCGCGCGTTTTTGGTGATTTTGTACACTTCTTTCCAATTATTTCTCCGATTTTGATCTTTACTGACTTTCTTTGACCATGGTATACTGTGAGCGTGAAAACGAAACAGGCAGGACAGACTACGTCTGCTCTGATTGACAAGGAGGATGATTTGGATGGAATCTAACCGTTTCACTCAAAAATCCATGGAAGCGCTGCAAAGCTGTCAGCAGCTTGCGCAGCAATATGGCAACGCGCAGGTCGAACAGATTCACCTGCTCTGCGCGCTGATGCAGCAGGAAAACGGCCTCGTCGGCCAGCTGATGGGCAAGATGGGCGTCAACACGCAGCAGATGCGCTCCGACTGTGAAAACGCCGTCGCGCGCCTGCCCAAGATTGCCGGCAGCAACCAGCAGCCCTACGTCTCTGCGGGCCTTTCCGCCGCCTTGCAGCAGGCCGAGGCCGAGATGAAGCAGATGCGGGACGAGTACGTCTCCGTCGAGCACCTCTTCCTCGCGCTCATGGAAAAGGCCGATTCAACCGTCAAACCGATCTTCTCAAACCTGAATCTGCGCAAGGCGGATTTCCTCAAGGCCTTGCAGGCCGTGCGCGGCAGCGCCCGCGTGACCAGCGAGGACCCCGAAGCGACGTACGACGCGCTCAAGAAGTACGGGCAGGATCTGGTCGAGCTGGCGCGCCAGAACAAGCTCGATCCGGTCATCGGCCGCGACAGCGAGATCCGCAACGCGATCCGCATCCTCTCGCGCAAGGCCAAGAACAACCCCGTGCTCATCGGCGAGCCGGGCGTGGGCAAGACGGCCATCGCCGAGGGCCTCGCCCAGCGCATCGTGCGCGGCGACGTGCCGGACAGCCTGAAGGATCACACGATCTTCTCGCTGGACATGGGCGCGCTGATCGCGGGCGCGAAGTTCCGCGGCGAGTTTGAGGAGCGGCTCAAGGCCGTGCTCAACGAGGTGAAGGCGAGCGAGGGCCGCATCATCCTGTTCATCGACGAACTGCACACCATCGTGGGCGCGGGCAAGACGGAAGGCTCCATGGACGCCGGCAACCTGCTCAAGCCGATGCTCGCACGCGGCGAGCTGCACTGCATCGGCGCGACGACGCTCAACGAATACCGTAAATACATCGAGAAGGACGCCGCTTTGGAGCGCCGCTTCCAGCCCGTCATGGTCGCCGAGCCGACCGTCGAGGACACGATCTCCATCCTGCGCGGCCTCAAGGAGCGCTACGAGGTCTTCCACGGCGTCAAGATTCAGGATCAGGCGCTCATCGCTGCCGCCACCCTCTCCAACCGCTACATCTCCGACCGGTTCCTGCCGGACAAGGCCATCGATCTGGTGGACGAAGCCTGCGCGACCATCCGCACGGAGATGGACTCCATGCCCCAGGAGCTGGACGACGTGCGCCGGCGCATCATGCAGCACGAGATTGAGGAGGCCGCGCTCAAGAAGGAGGAAGACGCGCTCTCCCGCGAACGGCTTTCCGTCATCCAGAAGGAACTGGCCGACATGCGCGAGACGTTCTCCTCCATGCAGGCGCGCTGGGAAAACGAGAAGAACAGCATCGGCATGGTGCAAAAGCTGCGCGAGGAAATCGAACACCTGGGCGGCGAAATCGCCGAAGCCGAGCGCAGCTACGACCTCAACCGGGCAGCCGAGCTTAAATACGGCAAGCTGCCGCAGCTCCAAAAGGAGCTGGCCGAGCAGGAAAAGCTCGCAGAGGAAGCCAAATCCGACAGCACGCTGCTGCGCGACAAGGTGACAGAAGAGGAGATCGCGCGCATCGTCGCGCGCTGGACGGGCATCCCGGTCGCCAAGCTCATGGAGGGCGAGCGCGAAAAGCTGCTGCACCTGGACGACACGCTGCACGAGCGCGTCATCGGACAGGACGAAGCGGTGGAAAAGGTCTGCGAGGCGATCCTGCGCAGCCGGGCCGGCATCCAGAATCCGAACCGCCCGATCGGCTCCTTCCTCTTCCTGGGCCCCACCGGCGTGGGCAAGACAGAGCTGGCCAAGGCGCTGGCACAGGCGCTCTTTGACGACGAGAAGAACATGATTCGCATCGACATGAGCGAATACATGGAAAAGCACAGCGTGTCCCGGCTCATCGGCGCGCCTCCCGGATACGTCGGCTACGACGAGGGCGGCCAGCTGACCGAGGCCGTGCGCCGCAGGCCGTATGCCGTCATCCTCTTTGACGAGGTGGAAAAGGCGCATCCGGACGTGTTCAACGTGCTTTTGCAGGTGCTCGACGATGGCCGGATCACCGATTCCCAGGGCCGCACGGTGGATTTCAAGAACACCATCATCATCCTGACCAGCAATCTGGGCTCTTCCGTGATCCTGGAGGGCATCGACGCAGGCGGCCAGATCACAGAAGACGCGCGCAAGCAGGTGGACGGCCTGCTCAAGACGCACTTCCGCCCTGAGTTCCTCAACCGGCTCGACGAGATCGTCTTCTACAAGCCGCTCACCCGCGAGGAGATCGACCGCATCGTCGATCTGCAGGTTTCCGACCTCAACCGCCGCCTCAAGGACAAGCAGCTCACGATGTGCCTGACGCCCGCCGCGCGCCGCTACATCGTGGCGCAGGGCTACGACCCCGTCTACGGCGCGCGCCCGCTCAAGCGCTTCATGCAGCGCGCCGTGGAGACGCTGATCGCCCGCAAGCTGATCGCCGAGGACGTGCAGCCGCGCACGATCCTCACCGTCGATTACGACGGCGAGCGGCTGTTCATCACCGATGAAGCGGAATACACGGTCAGCTGATCGCAGACACCAAAAAAGGAAAGATGCAGGCCGCACAGGTCTGCATCTTTTATATATGCGATTCATCACCCGCGGATCAGGCGCACGTTCTGCTCATAGAGCGCGCCGGGCAGCATCTGCCGGTAGATGGCGAGCATCTGTGCCGCCCAATCGCGTTCGGGCAGCGCCTGCGCGCACGGCAGCACAAGGATGCTGTATTCCACGTCGAACAGCCAGATGCGCACATCGGTCATCTGCGCGCCCGCCAGCTCGTAAAACCGAATCCGCTTGCGCGCCTGCGCCTCATCCGGCGCGGCCTTGGGCCGCTCGCACTCGATGAGCAGCGCATCGACACGGGTCGCGTAGTGCCTTTGGAGCTGCGCGAGCAGCGCGCTGCCCACGCCCGCGCCGCGCCGCTCCGGTTCCACCGCCAGATAATCCAGCAGCGCGATGCGCTGCCCTTCCGGCCGATACAGCAGCGCATACGCCTCCAGCACGCCGTCCTCGCCATACGCGCCGAGCGCATCGTATACGCCCCTGTGCTTCATGGAGAGGATGGCGGCAAGCGACTTGAGCTCGCTTGCCGGGAAATCGCGGCGCATGCCGGACGCATACAGGCGGCTGATCTGCGCATCATCCAGCACGTTCAGGCTCAGCACGGCGTTCCCTCCCCTCTTCGTATTACAGTTCGATGATGTTGCGAATCCACACGCCCCTGCGCACCAGCCAAAGGCCCAGCACCACCTTGATGAGCTCCAGCCCCTGCACGATCCAGTACATCGGCACGATGGACAGGCCGGTCATATTGGCCAGCGCATAGGCGACCGGCACGCATATGCCCCACGTAAAGCCGCTGTCAAAGATGAACGTGATGACCGTTCGCCCGCCGGAGCGCAGCGTGAAATAGCAGCAATGCGCCAGCGAATAGACCGGCATCATGGCGGCGACCACCCAGAGCAGATGCTCGGCGATCTGACGCACGTGCGGCTCCGTGTTGTAGATCTGCGGAATCAGCGGCGAGCAGGCAAAGAGCAGCAGGCCCATGACCACGTTGCTCACGACAGCCGCAGCCATCAGCTTCCATGCGATGTCCTTTGCCTCGCGCGGGCGGTTGGCGCCCAGCGCCTGGCCGACCATGATGGCCACGGCATTGCCGATGGACAGGAAGACGACTTTGAACAGGTTGCTGACCGTGGAGGTGATGTTGTACGCCGCCACGGCGTCCAGCCCGCGCACGGAGAAGCACTGGAGCAGCACGGCCATGCCGGACGACCAGAAGAACTCGTTGACCAGCAGCGGCATGCCGCGCTTGAGCACATCGTGCAGCAGCCAACCGGGCACGTGCAGGCTGCCGTATGCGCCGCGGATGAACGGGAACCGGCGGCCTCCGGCATGCGTGTAGACGACGATGATCGCCGCTTCCACATAGCGGGAGAGCACCGTCGCAATCGCCGCGCCCGTGACGCCCAGCTTCGGAAAGCCGAACTTGCCGAAGATCAGCAGATAGTTGAACACGAAGTTGACCAGCATCGCCGCGATGCCCGCGATCATCGGCAGGCGGGTCTCCCCGATCTCGCGCAGCGTGCTCGCGTAGACCTGCGAGACAGCGAACGGCAGCAGGCCGATCAGCATGACATGCAGGTAATCCATGCCAAAGCGCATCGTGTTCTCCATGTCCTGCGGCGACGTGCCCTCCGCCAGATACAGTCCGATCAGCTTTTCCGGCAGGAGCGTGAAGACGGCCGCGGCCAGGATGAACATCAGCGCCGCGATCATCCACTTGATGCGGAAACTGTAGCGCACGCCCTCGTCGTCGCCCGCACCGGCGAATTGCGTGGCGAATATGCCTGCGCCGGCCAGGCCGCCGAAGATGCACAGATTGAAGATGAAGATGAGCTGATTGACGATGGCCACGGCGGACATCTCCAGCGTGCCCACGCGGCCGACCATGACGTTGTCCAGCAGGCTGACCACATTGGAGACCGTGTTCTGGACGATGATGGGCACGACGATGGCGACCACCTCGCGATAGAACGCGCGGTCGCCGACGAACGTCCGGCGAATGCGGGCAAGCCCGCGTGTCTGTGACATCTTTCTCCCCCTCGCGCAAAAAATGTGCAAGGGATACTATAACACAACTCAAATCGTTTGTAAATCTCCGACGCGCCGTGGTATACTGATTTTACATCCATCCCCGCGCGACGAAGAAAGGAGCCGCTGCCCATGCGCTTTACCATGATCCACGAGAATTACAACGTCAGCAACCTGGATGTCTCCATCGCCTTTTATGAGAAGGCCCTGGGCCTCAGAGAGATTCTTTCGGACCCGGACGGCTATTGGCTGGAAATCCTGCCCGAACGCCGAAAATCCGCCCGTTGATCCCGTCGAATCGGCATAAAAACCGAACGTTTTGAAGATAGTTCTTTGTGAAGTTCGTAGATTCGTGTCAAATCGACCGAAATGCCCTTTACAATCCCCCCGCACGTATTGTATGATACCCTTGTCTTCCGTTTCAAAATTGTCTGATCGCAGGGAGGAAAAAAACCAATGAAGAAGTTCTTCGCTCTGGTGTTGGCCGCCGTACTGTGCCTGTTTGCCTGCTCCGCGCTGGCCGCTGATCTGAAGATCGGCGTCATCCTGGTGGGCGACGAGACCGAGGGCTACACCCTTTCCCACATGAACGGCATCAAGCAAGCCGCCGCCGACCTGAATCTCTCCGACAGCCAGATCGTCTGGAAGTACAAGATTCCGGAAGATCAGACCTGCTACGACGCCGCGCTTGACTGCATCGGCCAGGGCTGCAACCTGATCATCTCCAATTCCTACGGCCATCAGACCTACATGGTGCTCGCCGCCGAGGAGTATCCGGACGTCACGTTCGTCTCCATGACCGGCGACTTCGCCGCGCTGACCGGCCTTGACAACTTCAAGAACGCCTTCACCAAGGTGTACGAGGCCCGCTACGTCTCCGGCGTGGTGGCCGGCATGAAGATCGCCGAGCTGCTGGAGAGCGGCGAGCTTTCTCCGGAAAAGCAGCCCAATTCCTTCGACGCCGAGGGCAACGTGAAGGTCGGCTACGTCGGCGCGTTTGACTACGCCGAGGTTGTCTCCGGCTACACCGCTTTCTTCCTGGGCATCCGCTCCATCGTGCCCAACGTGGCGATGGAGGTCAACTACACCAACTCCTGGTTTGATATCGACAAGGAGGCCGCCGCGGCCGAGGCGCTCATCGCCAAGGGCTGCGTGATCATCGGCCCGCACGCCGACTCCACCGGCGCGCCCGCCGCGACCCAGAAGCTGCTGGACGCGGGCAACCTCTGCTACTCCGTGGGCTACAACATCGACATGATCCCGACCGCGCCGACCGCCGCCCTCACCTCGCCCACCAACGTCTGGTCCGTGTTTTACAAGGAGCTCTTCTCCGCCGTGCAGAACGGCGAGAGTGTGCCGACCGACTGGGCCAAGGGTTACGAGGCCGACGCCGTGAAGATCACCGAGCTGAGCGCTTCCTGCGCCGCCGGCACCGCTGAGAAGGTCGCCGAGGTCGTGGCCGCCATCAAGGACGGCAGCCTGAAGGTCTTTGACACCGCCACCTTCACCGTGGACGGTGCGGCCGTCACCACCGCCCCGTGCGACATGTCCTTCATGGATTGGTCCACCATGACCGCGATCTATGAGGGCGAGACGGTCGATGCGATCGTGGACGGCGCCTTCGCCGAGTCCGAGTTCCGCAGCGCCCCTTACTTCAGCCTGCGCATCGACGGCATCACCGAAATCAAGTAATCCGCCAAACAAACAGCCGGAAAAGGGAAGCTGATCTGCGCTTCCCTTTTCCCTGTTTTCTGTAAAGGAGTAGACATGGAATACGCCATTGAACTGCGGCACATCACCAAGACCTTCGGCAGCGTGGTGGCAAACCACGACGTTTCGCTGAGCGTGCGCAAAGGCGAGATCCTCTCCCTGCTCGGCGAAAACGGCAGCGGCAAGACGACGCTGATGAACATGATCGCCGGCATCTATTACCCCGACGCGGGCGAGATCCTCGTGGAGGGCAAGCCGGTCGAGATCCGCGGCCCCAAGGACGCCTATGCCTGCGGCATCGGCATGGTGCATCAGCACTTCAAGCTGATCGACGTGTTCACGGCGGCGGAGAACATCGCGCTGGTGCTCGACAGGCGCGAAAAGTACGACCTCAAGGCCGTCAAGGACAAGGCGCGCGCCATCTGCGAACGGTACCGCTTTGACATCGACCTCGACCAGAAGGTCTATGAGATGAGCGTCAGCCAGAAGCAGACGCTTGAGATCATCAAGATGCTCTACCACGGCGCGCAGCTGCTCATCCTCGACGAGCCGACCGCTGTGCTCACCCCGCAGGAGACGGAAAAGCTCTTTGCCGTCATGCGCAACATGAAGGCGGACGGCAAATCCATCATCATCATCACGCACAAGCTGCATGAGGTGCTCGCCATCTCCGACCGCGTCGCCATCCTGCGCAAGGGCGAATACGCCGGCACGGTCGAGACGTGCGCTGCGACCGAGGCCATGCTCACGGAGATGATGGTCGGCAAGAAGGTCGAGCTGAACATCGAGCGCCCGGAGCCGGTCAATCCGCACCTGCGCCTGAGCGTGCACAATCTCTCCGTCACCAACGCGGAGGGCGTCAAGGTGCTCGACCGCGTCACGTTTGAGGCGTTCAGCGGCGAGATCCTCGGCATCGCCGGCATCTCCGGCAACGGCCAGAAGGAGCTGCTGGAGGCCATCGCCGGCCTGCAGGCGGCGGACAAGGATTCCAGCGTCGTCTATTATCCGGATGACGACCGCGACTCCACCGCAGAACAGCTCATCGGCAAGACGCCCCGCGACATCCGCGATCTGGGCGTGCACCTCTCCTTCGTGCCGGAGGACCGGCTGGGCATGGGCCTGGTGGGCTCCATGAGCATGGTGGACAACATGATGCTCAAGAGCTACAACGAGGGGCGCTCCATCCTCACCGACCGCAGCGCTCCCCGGCATCTGGCCGAGGAGATCAAGGAAGAGCTGGGCGTCGTCACGCCGTCGATCCACACGCCCGTCTCCCGCCTGTCCGGCGGCAACGTGCAGAAGGTGCTCGTCGGCCGCGAAATCGCCGCCGTGCCCTCCGTGCTGATGACCGCCTACGCCGTGCGCGGGCTTGACATCCACACGAGCTACACGATCTACCGCCTGCTCAACGAGCAGAAGAAAAAGGGCGTGGCCATCCTCTACGTCGGCGAGGACCTCGACGTGCTCATCGACCTGTGCGACAAGATCCTCGTGCTGTGCGGCGGCAGGTGCAACGGCCTGCTCGACGCGCGCAGCACGACCAAGGAAGAGGTCGGCCTGCTGATGACCCAGATCAAGGAACAACAGGAAGGAGGCGTCGCCTGATGGCTCAGGGCAACAAGCACGAACCGCTGCTGCGCATCGTCAAGCGCGGCGAATCCCCGTTTCGCCTGAAACTGCTCGTGCGCATCGCCGCCGTGCTGCTGGCGCTGATCGCCGACGCGCTGTTCATCTACTTCGTCACCGGCCTTGATCCGCTCGCCGTGTATACGACGATGTTTCAGGGCACGTTCTCCACGCCCATGCGCTTTTCCTGGGCGATGCGCGACCTCGCCTCCCTGCTGCTCATCGGCATCGCGCTCGCCCCTGCCTTCAAGATGCGCTTCTGGAACATCGGCGCGGAAGGCCAGGTGCTCATGGGCGCGCTGGCCACAGCCGCTGTGATGGTCTACTACGGCGGCAAGGTGCCCAATGCCGTGCTCTATGCCGCCATGCTCGTGGCCGCCGTGTTCGCCGGCGCGCTCTGGGGCTTCGTGCCGGGCTGGTTCAAGGCGCGGCTGGGCACCAATGAGACGCTCTTCACGCTGATGATGAACTACGTCGCCATCCAGCTCGTCGCCTGCTGCGTGAACATCTGGCGCGGTCAGGCGTCCGGCCTGGGCAAGCTGAACATGCGCAGCAAGGCCGGATGGTTCCCGCAGCTCTTTGGCCAGCGCTACAACATCAACCTGATCATCGTCGTGCTGCTGGTCGTGCTCATGTACTGCTACCTGCGCTATTCCAAGCAGGGATACGAGATCGCCGTCGTCGGCGAGAGCGAGAACACGGCGCGCTATGCCGGCATCAACGTCGGCAAGGTCATCATCCGCACGATGATCCTCTCCGGCGCGCTCTGCGGCCTGACGGGCTTTCTGATCGTCGGCGGCCGCGACCAGACGATTTCCACGACGACAGCCGGCGGCAACGGCTTTACGGCCATCATCGTCGCGTGGCTGGCCAAGTTCAACACGTTCTACATGGCCCTCATCTCCTTCCTGCTCATCTTCCTTGAAAAGGGCGCCGGTGAAATCGCCTCCGCGTACAACCTGAACGATTTCGCATCGGACATCATCGCCGGCATCATCCTCTTCTTCATCCTGGGCAGCGAATTCTTCATCAACTACAAGCCCATCTTCCACCTCGGCAAGCATGGGACGATCACCAAGGAGGCAGCCTGATGGATACATTCGTCGCATGGATTCTCCGCGCGATCCCCTTTGGCACGATCATCATGTACGGCGCGATGGGCGAGATCATCACCGAGAAATCCGGCAACCTGAACCTCGGCGTGCCGGGCATCATGTATCTGGGCGGCTTTGCGGGCTTTGCCAGCGCGTATCTCTACGAGAACAGCGTCGCCGATCCGAACATGGCCTTCTGCGTCGCGCTTGCGCTCGTCTGTGCGTTTCTCGCCTCGATGGCGGGCGGCCTCATCTACAGCTTCCTGACCATCAGCCTGCGCGCCAACCAGAACGTGACCGGCCTCGCGCTCACGACGTTCGGCATGGGCGTGGCCAACTTCTTCGGCGTGTTCATCCTCGACGGCCGCACGGCCACGCAGAGCCTCGTCTACAAGACGTTCCAGACCAGGCTGCCGGTGCTCTCCGAGCTGGGCGTGATCGGCCAGATGGTCTTCGGCTACGGCTTCATGGCGTATGCCGCCGTCATCCTGGCAGTCGTGCTGCATCACATCCTCAACCACACGCGCACGGGCCTGAATCTGCGCGCCGTCGGCGAAAACCCGGCGACGGCGGACGCCGCCGGCATCAACGTGACGCGCTACAAATATCTGGCCACCTGTCTGGGCGCGGGCATCTCCGGCCTCGGCGGTCTGTACTACGTGCTCGACTACAATCAGGGCATCTGGGCGACGACGGGCCAGATCGAGGCGCTCGGCTGGCTGGCCGTCGCGCTGGTCATCTTCACAACCTGGAAGCCGCTCAACGCGATCTGGGGCTCCTACCTCTTCGGCATGCTCTACTGGCTCTATCAGTTCCTGCCGACGCTCATGGGCTTCAGCGTGCCGGGCTACGTGACCGACCTGATTCAGATGGTGCCCTACCTCGTCACCATCGCCGTGCTGATCGTCACGTCCATGCGCAAGAAGCGCGAGGATCAGCCGCCCGCCAGCCTGGGCCTGGCCTATTTCCGCGAGGAACGCTGATCAAACGCATTGCCCCGCTTCGTGAAGGCGCGAAGCGGGGTTTTGCTTCCATGCGATTAGTATTGACTAACTCGCATCTCTTCCCCTATACTGTATTTGTTTCAAATGAGGGAGTAGTCGGCGCGGGCACGCTTGTCCCGCGTGATAAGGCCAACATGCTGAGGCGCGCTTTGCCTCTGGCTTTATATGAAATGACGAGACGAATTTGCACCGTGTTTTGTGTGCGAAGATTCGGTCTCTTTTTTCATTCTCCCGACTAAAATATGTGGGAGGCATCCGGATGGGTCTTTGGGAATTGTTCATGATCGCGCTGGGATTGGCGATGGACGCGTTTGCCGTGTCTATCTGCAAGGGGCTGACCGTGCGCCGCTGTAGCGCACGCCACATGCTGATCTGCGGGCTGTATTTCGGTCTGTTTCAGGGCGCCATGCCGCTGCTGGGCTATCTCCTCGGCGCGCAATTTGAGTCGCTGGTCAGCGCGATTGCCCCCTATATCGCCTTCGTGCTGCTCGCGCTCATCGGCCTGAACATGATCCGCGAAGCGCGCAGCGACGAAGCGGAGTCCATCGACGACGGCTTCTCCGCCAAGGCCATGGTGCCGCTGGCCGTCGCCACGAGCATCGACGCGCTGGCCGTCGGCGTGAGCTTCGCCTTTTTGCAGGTGCGCATCCTGCCCGCCGTCGCCTTCATCGCCGTGACGACGTGCGTCTGCTGCCTGTTCGGCGTCAAGATCGGCAGCCTCTTTGGCAGCCGCTTCAAGCGCAGCGCCGAGTTCTTCGGCGGCTGCGTGTTGATCCTGATGGGACTCAAGATTCTGCTGTCGAACTGATGCGCACGCCATGCTTGCGGCGGTGCGGCCGATTCGCGGTTTCCTGCATCAAAGCGATTGATCGGGCGCGATTGCGCCCCTTGCCCACACATGACACGCCGGCTGCGGTTTGCGCAGCCGGCTTGTGTGTTAGTCCATGCCGCAAGCCGTAGCGCAGCGCGTCAGAAGGCGGTCGTGCTTCACCGCGTCGTAGAAGCGGAGTCCGCCGGAGAAGTTGTAGCAGTCAAACCCGTGTCCGCTCAGAATACGCGCGGCGATGTAGCTGCGCAGGCCGCTTTGGCAGATCAGATACACCGGCTTGCCCCGCCCGATCTCCTCCAGCCGCTCGCGAAGCGCATCGACCGGGATGTTCACAAAGCCGTCGATGTGGCCGAGCGCGTATTCCTCCGGCGTGCGGACATCCAGCAGCGTCACGCTGCCGTCCCGTGGCAGGCCGTCCGCGTCCTCCACATGCCACTGCCTGGCGAGGCCGCGCACCAGGTTGTCGATCATGTAGCCCGCCATGTTGACCGGGTCCTTTGCGGAGGCGTACGGCGGGGCGTACGCGAGGTCCAGCTCCTGCAATTCGGTCGCCTTCATGCCCGCGCGGATGGCGGTGGCCAGCACGTCGATGCGCTTGTCCACCCCGTCATAGCCGACGATCTGCGCGCCCAGCAGCCGGCAGGTCTCCCGCTCAAAGACGACCTTCATCGTCATGACCTGCCCGCCGGGATAGTAGCCCGCGTGGCTCATCGGCGAGAGGACGACCTTGTCCACGGAAAGCCCCGCAGCCTTCGCCGCCCGCTCATTGAGGCCCGTTGCTGCGGCGGTCATGTCAAAGAGCTTGATGACGGAGCTGCCCTGCGCGCCGTTGTAGCGGCTGTTCCCGCCGCAGATGTTGTCCGCCGCGATGCGCCCCTGCTTGTTGGCCGGGCCGGCCAGTGCGACGAGCGCGTCGTCCCCGGTCACGAAGTGGCGAATCTGCACCGCATCGCCCACGGCGTAGATGTCCGGCACGGACGTCTCCATGCGGTCGTTGACCACGATGCTCCCCTTGATGCCCAGCGCGAGCCCGGCCTCCCTGGCCAGCGCCGTGTCCGGCGCCACGCCGATGGAGAGGATCACCATGTCCGCGCGAATGGGCTGTGCATCCTGCACCAGCACATCGATGCCCTGTTCCTGCGCCTTGAAGCCCGCCACGCGGCTGCCCAGCGCCAGACGCACGCCGTGCGCGCGCACCTGCGCATGGATGAACGCCGCCATGTCCGCATCAAACGGCGCCATCAGCTGCCGCTGGTTTTCCACGACCGTCACGTTCATGCCCCGCTCCCGCAGGTTCTCGGCCATCTCCAGCCCGATGAACCCGCCGCCCACGATCACAGCGGACCTGGGCTGCGCTCGATCGATGTGCCGGCGGATGCGCAGCGTGTCCTCCACCGTCCGCAGCGTGAAGATGCCCTCTGTGTCCATGCCGGGCAGCGGCGGCTTGATCGGCCTTGCGCCGGGCGAGAGGAGCAGCTTGTCGTAGCCCTCCTCAAACGTCTCCCCGGTCTCAAGGTTCTTCACGGACACGCACTTGCGCTCCACGTGGATGGCCGTCACCTCGTGGCGCACGCGCATGTCCACCCGGAAGCGGGCGCGGAAGCTCTCCGGCGTCTGCACGGTCAGCGCCTGCGCGTCGGCGATGGCGCCGCCGATGTAGTACGGCAGGCCGCAGTTGGCGTAGGAGACGTACCCGGAGCGCTCAAAGACGACGATCTCCGCCTGTTCATCCAGCCTGCGAATGCGCGCCGCAGCGGTTGCGCCGCCGGCGACGCCGCCCACAATGACCACTTTCATCTCATCGTTCCACCTTTCCGTGCCAAGCGGCGATGCCGCCGATGTTCCTGACCGTCGTATAGCCCATGGAACCGAGGATGCGCGCCGCCTGATGGCTCCTGCCGCCGCTCAGGCAGTGCACGAAGATCGGCGTCGCCCTGTCCCCGGCCACGCGCTCGATCTGCTCGATGCTTTGCAGCGGCAGGTTCCTGCTGCCGGGGATGTGACCCTGCCGGTACTCCTGCGGCGTGCGCACATCCAGCAGCAGCGCGCCCGGCGTTTCCTCAAACGCGCGCACCCCGTCGTCGATGTTCATCTGGCGAAGGAAGTCGAAAAAGCCCATCGCGCTCACCTCACAGCATGTTCACGATCTGCGCCTTGGGGCGCGCGCCGACCGCCTGCGCGACGACCCGTCCCTCCTTGACGACGGCCAGCATCGGGATGCTCATCACACGGAACCGGTTCGCCAGCTCCGGCTGCTCGTCCACGTTGATCTTGCCGACCTTGACGTCGCTGCGCTCCGCCGCGATCTCCTCGACGATGGGCGCAACCATGCGGCAGGGGCCGCACCAGTCGGCGAAGAAGTCCAGCAGCACCGGCTTGCGCTCGCGCAGCACCTCTTGCGCGAAGTTCTCTTTGGTGATATGGATCACAGACATCGTGTTTTCCTCCTTGTGTGCTTTCATGCGCTCAGTATACCCCATCGTTCCGGGGCTTTCCGTGATGTCGTCACATCTTGCGGCGCGGACGTGCTTACGGCGCTGCGCCGGTGCGCACATCGCCCGGCCAGTCCCGGATGCCGCCGAACTCCACCACCTGCGTGTAGCCCATGACCGCCAGCTTCTGGGAAGCCTGCTTGCTGCGGTTGCCGCTGCGGCAGTAGACCAGAATCAGCTGATCCGTCTGCGGCAGCTCGTCGGGCCGCTCCTTCGCAATGGTCTCGTTGGGGATGCAGATGGCGCCGGGGATGTGCCCCGCCTCGTATTCGGCCTGCGTGCGCACGTCGAGAATCACGTAGTCCTGCTCCGTCTCCATCATTGAAATCGCGCTGTCCATGTCGATCCGGCGGTAGGCCTGTGTCTGCTGCCCGGCAGCGCAGCCCGTCAGCAACAGCGCGCAGAGCAGCATCATCAAGATCCCTCTCTTCATGCGTTTTCCCCCCTGTTTTTCGCCTTGCAGATCATCTGCGTCATCGTGCCCATCGGGCAGTAGACGCACCAGCTTCGCGGTTTGAAGAGCGCCATGGTGATCAGGCCCAATATCGTGGAGGTCAGCATGACGCTGTAAAAGCCGAAGGCGAACTGCGCAACGCCGGGGTGCAGCAGCGTCCCGTGATACGCCCAGTGCCACGGCAGGCGGAATGTCCAGAGCAGCGTGACCACCTGCCTGAGCTCCGTGGCCCCCGCAAACACCAGGTACGTGTTCCAGAGCATCTGCACGAACATCACCAGAAAGAACGCGAGAAAGCCGTAGCGAAACGGCTTGCTCTTCATCCAGCGGGGAATATCCCGCTTGCGCGAGAGCCCGAACCGCCCGCCCAGCAGGCCAAAGAGCTGCCCCCGGCCGCAGTAGCGGTTGCAGTAGCCCTTTGTGCCCTTCCCCACGGCGATGATCAGCGGGATGAAGAAGCACAGCAGGCCCAGCCACGCGAAGAGGATGTTGAAAAAGCCGAGCACCAGATACGTCAGGGACAGCACCCACAGGTCATCATACACCTTCTTTTTCATGCCGTCGCCTCCCGAATCTCGATCACCGACGCCGGGCACGCCGCGGCGCACCGTCCGCAGCCCACGCAGCGCAGGCCGTCCACCACCGCCCTGATGCCCCGATAGACGCTGATCGCCTGCACGGGGCATGCCTTGACGCAGCAGCCGCAGGCCACGCACTCGCCCTCGGAGACGACGGCCCTTCGCTTCGCGCTCTTCGCATTCGCCATATCCCTGCACCTCCGTTTGTTTGAACCCATCATACCACCATGCGCCGCTGCGGTCTGTGATGTTGTCACATAAAGCGGCCTGCACAGAGGCGGATTGCCCACGCGTTCCGCCGCAAGCGGCTGCTTGCGGATGCGGCAGCTTCCCGCAGAACAGACGATGAAGCGACAGGCTCCATCCGCATGGAATCATGTCCGACGAACGCCATGCGGACGAGTCAACCCCATTTGGGCAAGCTGAAGGAAATGACCGACGCAGCGCGTACAGGATCGCGGTTTGGGGAAACGAATGTGTGCCCGGAACCTGGAGAGTGAGAACAGGCCGATCCAAGAACCGGCCCTGCTTCAAGGCGGCTTGGGGAAAAAGCGTTCGCCGGAAACGGCGATTTTCAGGGAGAGGACACAGGCCGGGAACGGCCATGACTGCGGGCCGAAGCCCGTGGGAATGTCCCTTTGACAAAGGGCGCTGCAAACCGCTCCCGTCCAGTCCGTCTCACAAAAGCCGGCTGTACTTTTCCGAATGGGTGAAGTATAATAAATGTAACGAGAAACTGGAATTGCACGGAGAAACCGCAATGAATGAAAAGATATACAAGACTCCATGCGGGGATATTCATTATTGGATCAATATGGAGCAGGGTTCCGAAAATATCGCCTTGATTTTCCTTCCGGGGTTGACCGCAGATCATCGATTGTTTGACAAACAGATTGAGTATTTCGAGGGGAAATACAATGTGTTTGTCTGGGACGCACCCGGTCATGCCGCATCATGGCCATTCAAATTTGACTTTTCCTTGATGGACGAAGCGAAATGGCTTGACGATATTCTGTGTCTGGAACACATTCGCCATCCGGTTATGATTGGGCAATCCATGGGCGGCTACATTGGGCAGGCATATGCAGAGTTGTTTCCTCACAAATTGAAGGGGTTTGTTGCGATCGATTCAGCGCCTTTGCAAAGAAAATATGTGACGGGGCTCGAACTATGGCTTCTCAAGAGAATGGAGCCGGTCTATCGATATTATCCTTGGAAGTCACTGCTGAAAGCCGGGACAAAGGGCGTTGCCGCATCTTCGTATGGAAGAGCACTCATGTACGACATCATGATGACCTACGACGGCGACCAAAAAAGATACGCTCAAATATCTGGGCATGGATTCAAAATACTGGCGGAAGCAATGGAAGCCGATCTTCCGTACAGGATAACATGTCCGGCACAACTGATATGCGGAGAAAAAGACCATGCAGGTTCTTGCATGCGTTACAATAAAGCATGGCACAAAAATAGCGGAATCCCGATAGCCTGGATCAAAAACGCAGGCCACAATTCAAATACGGACGCACCTGATGAAGTGAATTCGTTAATCGTGGCATTGATCAACAAGCTATGATGGGAGAAGAGAAATTTTGGAAGTTATTTGTATAGACTGCGGCATCCGGCAGAAAACGATTTCTGCACGACGCCCGTTCTGAGCCGCCTGGCCACGTCGGAATCCGTCTTGTGTATGCCGCACCCGGCGAGGTCGGCGGTCATACATAGCGACGCGCCTTTCACCCTTCCAAACATGTGGATACCGTTTCGCTTTCGACCTCTTTCACGCTGCCGGGCCATCGGATCAGAAAGGTCGTTCCCTGCCCGATCGTACTGCGCACATGAATGGAGCCGCCGTGCGCTTGAACGATCCACTGCGCGACAGACAGGCCCAATCCGCAGCCGTTTCGGTCGCGGGCCGCGTCCGCCCGGAAAAAGCGCTCGAAAATATGGGGCAGATCCGCGGCGTCAATGCCCATGCCGTCATCCTCGACGGACATCCCGATAAATCCATCTTCCGCGCAGGCGCGCAGCGCGATGTGTCCGTCCGGTTTGCCGTACTTGACGGCGTTTTCCACCAGATTGATCAATAGCTGCGTCAGCAAGCTCTGATCCGCGTGCACAAAGAGGTCTTGCGGCGCAGCGCATGTGATGGCCATTTGTCTTTCGCCCGCCTGCTCCGCCATCGCGGATTGTACGCCTTCAAACACATCCGCCACGCAAAGCCGCTCGATGTGAAGGGGATATCGCCCTTCCTGAGCCCGCGTGAGGGTCAGCATCTGTTCGATGAGTCTTTGCATATTGCGGCATTCCTGCAAGATCGTCTGCACGCAGGCGCTCGCTTCCGCGCTCAGATCGCTTTGATCGCGCAGGTTTTCCGCATAAGCGCGAATAACCGCCACAGGGGTTCGCAGCTCATGGGAGGCATCGGAAGCAAAGCGTTGTTCCCGGCGGAACGCGTCCTCCAGCGATGCGATCATCTCATTGAGCGTGACCGTCAGCTTGCCCAGCTCGTCCTCTGCCGGCGCGGGTGGAATGCGCTCGGATAAATCCCCCTGTTGAATGCGCTGCGCGCTGCCGATGATGGCGCGGATGGGCGCGAGCGACCGCCGGGCCAGCACGATCCCCGTCAGCCCCGCAAGCAGCATGAGCGGCGGAACGCACAGCAGGAATACCCGCCGCATGATGGTCAGCATCCGCCGATTGGTCGTGCAGCGTATCGCTGTGCGGATGCGGATGCTCCCGGATTCCACGGCGATGGGATCGGAATCCAGAATCATCCATTCATCCGCACGGCGGGTCAACCGGGTGTATACGCCTTCATGAAAGGGTTCGTCGTCAAAGAGCGTGATGTCTTCGCCGTGGGAAAACAGTTCGCTGCCGTTCTCTTCCACGATGTAATAGGAGATTTCGGGCGCAATGGGCGTCTCATTTTCATAGATCAATGTGCCGCTTTCGCGCTCCACCTGCGCGCTAATCTGCTCGATGGCAAACGCCAGATCGTCGCGCAGCATCTGCTCGAGCAGCGCGGAAGTGCTCGCATACAGCGCCGCGAAACACACACACGATCAGCAGCGCAAAGCTGGCAAACCACAGCGTCATTTTATCGCTTATTCGCATATTGAGCAATTTTCACTCCCTTTCTTCGCGCAGCATATATCCGACGCCGCGTATGGTATGGATGTATCGAACCGGATTGCCATGGTCAATCTTCTTTCGGAGATAGCCTATATAGACAGGCACCAGATTGGTGTCAAGGCTGGCATCGTAGTTCCATACGTGATCAAACATCTGTCCAGCCGTGAGCAACTGCCCAGCGTTTCGAAGCATGTATTCCAGCAACGCAAACTCCTTGGCGGTCAGCTCCACCTGCCTGCCGTTGCGACGGACGACATGCGTCACGGTGTCCAGTTCCAATCCCCCCTCGCGCAGCACGGGCGACCGGGAAGGCGTATGCTTGCGCAGCAGCGCGCGCAGCCGGGCCGAAAGCTCGTCGCAGGAAAAGGGTTTGATCAGGTAGTCGTCCGCGCCGGCGTCCAGGCCCCTGACACGGTCCGCGACCGCATCCCTGGCCGTGAGCAGCAATATGCCGCCGGCATAATCTCTCGCGCGAAGCGCCGACAGCACAGACAAGCCGTCCATGCCGGGCAGCATGATGTCCAGCAGGATCGCGTCATACGCTGCGGACAGCGCATACTCCAGGCCTTCGATCCCATCGCCGCTTGCATCCACCGCATAGCCTTCGCGCTGCAAGCGTCTGACAAGCATTTCGCGCAGCGCCCGGTCATCCTCCACAATCAGAATCCGCATCTGTGCCCTCCTTCTTTCTTCTTCCATTATACAAGCCGTTCATAAGAAAAGCATAAAAAAAACGCGTTTTTACCATCGGGCTTCTCTTATCGTCATTCCGTATGCTGTCTGTGTGCCCGAACAGAACGGGCTCAAGAAAGGAGCGGAAGAAAACGATGAAGAGCATCCTTCTTTTCGCATTGGGAATATGGGCATGTATGACAACCGCAGCGGCGGAGTCCCCCTCCTGGCAGGAGCCATGCATTCCCGCCCCCTATGACTACAGCTATCAGGATGATGCGCGCGCCATCCAAATCAATCACGTGACAGGCGATGATCTGAGCTACTGGGTCGCGGATGTGCAGATTCAGGACGTTTCGACCATGAAGACCGTCATCTCGGACCGCACGACCGTCTCCGCCATGGCGCAAAGCACGGACGCCGTGCTTGCCATCAACGGAGACGACTGCTTCACCCATTCATACGGCGTCATTCTCCGAAACGGCGAGCTGCTTCGCGCGCACGACACCACGAGGCACATGCTGATTGTGGATTCGGACGGCAGCATGCGCATGGTCAGCGACAGAAAGGCAAATCCGCACAAAGCCCTGGCCAAGCAGTTGCAGGCGGAGCAGGTCTGGCAGGCTTTCGAGTTTGGCCCGGCATTGGTGGAAAACGGTCAGGCGTTGTCGTTTCCCGATGCGTTTGACGTGATTTCCACCCGCCCTTCCCGCAAGGAACCGCGCACGGCCATCGGTATGATCGAACCCCTGCATTACGTGATCATCGTGGTGGATGGCCGTCAACCCGGCTATTCCGACGGGATTTCTCTACAGGATTTGCAGTCGCTTTTCCTTGACTACGGAGCGCAGGTGGCATTTAATCTGGACGGCGGCGGCTCTGCGGAAATGTGGTTCATGGGCGAAGTCATCAGCAGCCCAAGCGGAGGCCATGAGCGCAGCATCACCGACATCATTTGCTTTTGAGTGTGGCGACGGACCGGATTCGGCTGCATGCCCGTCGCCGAAGGGCGCTTTTCAAAAGCACATGCCGAATCCGTCCATTTTTCAAAACCCTCTCTCCCGACAGGGGAGAGAGGGCGAACGCAATGCCCGGAATCAGGGCTTTCGGGGAGGATCAAAGTGCGCAAAGTATTGTTTTATGGCCTGGCCGGAGCGGCCGTTGGGCTCTCGGCAAATCAGGCTTTGAATCTCCTGCTGTCCTACGCGCTGCATCTTGGATACTACGCGCCATGCTGGGTGGCGCTGCCCGAAATAGCAGGCGGGGAATTGAACGCCGTCTTCCTGCAAATGGCGGTAACGGCCGGCGCAGGAGGCATTGCCGGCGTATGCGCAGGCGTCGGAAAAAAGCGGAAAATGCACTCTGCGCGCAAGGGAAGCGTGCGACATGAACGCAGCCTCCTCTCCGCTCGACCGGATCAGAGATCATCGCGCCTCTCCACGGCCGGATCAGATGAGGGGCAATCCCCAATTCCGTGCAATACTGATTTCTGATAAGAAGGTCAAATGCAGCGCGAAGTGAAGAAGGACCGAACCCCAGAAATTGGACGGATCAAGCGGCATGATCGTTTAGCTGTACAAGCTTCCGGGACATGGTGTTGCAGCTTCATTCCACCGGAGAGCTGCAAACCATGTCCCTTTTTACCTTTTTTCAATCTGCGAAACTGATTGTACCTGATCTCCTTTTGCCCTGCCCTTATTTCAGCAGATCGATCTCATTTTGCAGGTTTTTCAAAAATGCACCAGCGTGCGCGCCGTCCATCTGCGTATGATGGAACTGATAAGAAAGCGTCAGGTAATACCGAAACCATTTCTTCTTATATCTGCCCCAGATGATGAACGGATTATTGAAAATGCCGCTGTTCATGCCGACAGCACCGTCGATTTCCGTATCTATGATGGCGGACGTGCCGATCACCATGCTGTTTTCGGACAAGTCCCTGTCCTGACAGCTTGCGGCAACCTCTGCCGTGTATTTCAGGTACAAGAAAACCTCGGACACCACACGGCGGCATTTACGCTCGACCAATACGGACACGTTACCGACACGATGAAACGCGCCAGCGCAGACAGGATGCAGGCGTTCATCAAGGCGATACCCAACACCTGAAAAAACAAAGGGTACTGACATTGAATTCAATCCCGTTACGCTTGCGCTGTTAAAGGGTATGCAATGCCGTAAAGGGTAAAATAAAGGGTAATCAGGGCAAACGGACAAAGAAAAAGCCCTGAAAACTCAATGTTTTCAAGGCTTTTTGCTGGTGCGGGAAACAGGACTTGAACCTGCATGAAATTGCTTTCACTAGAACCTGAATCTAGCGCGTCTGCCAATTCCGCCATTCCCGCAGAATGTGGTGGGCAGGGATGGATTCGAACCATCGAAGTCAGTGACGGCAGATTTACAGTCTGCTCCCTTTGGCCACTCGGGAACCTACCCACGTTTGCGTTCAAAACTGAACATGGGATATTATAGCTGCCTTTCTCCAGTTTGTCAAGCCTGAATCTGCCGAAAAATGAAGGACGAACGGTCCATCACCCACGCACAGGCCACATCTTTGAGATCGCGTCGATTGTCGGAGCGCAAGGGCGCGAATTCCACGCAGGCCACGGACGCGCACGCCAAGTCGGTGCCAAACGCCGCGTTCGCGTGCTATGGCTGTGTGATGTGCTTCAGCCGGTATACACAAAAAAACCACATTTCCGGCGATCACCGAAAATGTGGAATTGGCGGAGCGTCGGGGATGAAATCCTGTGCTTCACCTCTTCTATCCGGCCATGACTGGACGCTTTCTCCCCAGCGCCTCACTTCATGTGATGTCCGAATTCGCGCCTATCCCCCATGCGCCGCATCCGGGATTGTCTTGGGCAGCGGCTCGCTGCGCCCCAGCAGCTCAGCGTTCTCCAGCAACCCGACCTGCCCGACCGCGATCACATGCGTCATGGCCGCCGTGCCGATGCCTCCACGCCCCGCGGCTTGCCGCGCAGATGCAGACCAGCCACCCGGCTCCCTGCCCAATCCCTTCCAGCATCGCGCGGCTGCTCACCTTCCCGCTCTCGCGCTTGCGGCTCTCGCCCAGAGCCGCACACGCGAAGCCGGTCACGATCGATCGCAAGGCCCATGCACGCGTCGGGCCTGCCCCCATACGTCTGTCAGAAAACCAACGGCCCATGCGGGTAAAAATTGGCATCTTCTCCTTCGTCCTCAATCCAAGCTCCCGATCAGCACGCGGAAGTCACCTGCCGGGCGGAAGCGATTGCCTGCCGAGTCGATGATCGTGATCTGCGCCGCGCCCGCCATGCCGCCTGGCATGTCCTCCTGCGCCGCCGTCTCCTCGACCGCCGTCAGGAAGCGCCCGTCCACATAGCCGCCGCTGTCGCCGTAGGCGATGCGCCGCCAGCCGTTGTCGCATGCGTCAAGCACGGTCACCACCGCGCCGTGGTGCAGTCCGCCGATCTTCGTGCCGCTCCTGGCCGGCGCGTCCCGGACGTTGAGCGTGCTGTTCGCGTCGCTCAGCATGACCTTCATCTGATATGCCGTCACAAGTTCCTCCGTATTCTCCGTCTCCTCGGACACCTCGACGTACCTGTGCCTGCCCAGCAGCGTCCACCCCTCGCCCGCCGAGAGCGGCGTCTCCACCACGCGCCCATAGACACTGGAGCTGTGGATCACCGTGCCCTTGCCGGTCACAAGCCCCACGTGGTGCACGTCGCCGCCGCGCCGCTTGAAGGCGAGCATGCCGGCCTGCGCGCCGGAAAGGCTCTCCCGCCTCCAGATCAGATGCCGGTAGCGGGCGGCGTTGTTCACGCTGTCCCACAGCCAGTTCGTACCCTGACAGCGGTAATTCGGCACGCCTCCCTCTGCTCGCTTGACCACCTCGCGGATCAGCGCGATGCAGTCCATCTCGCTGTACGCCGTGCCCAGCAGACTGCGCGCCGTGGCGATGGCGTCTGGCGCCTTGATCACGTCGCAACCTCCTCCCATGCGTCCGGCCTGTCTGCCGCGCCACGGTCGAGGTTGTCCGCCTTCGCGCGCCAGATGACGCCACGCTCGTCCTTGTAGACCTCTCCCAGCATGTACAGCCCAGAGATCCCGTGCGCGTCCACCCACGCCTTGGCTCTCTGCGGGTCGGTCGTGTGCGCCAGCCCCCAGAGCGCGCGCAGCGCTCCCGGCCTGCCCTCGTAGGCCGCCGCGTCGTGCGGCTGAATGAGCAGCCACACCTGCCCCTCGTCCGTCACCGGCGCGCCGACCGGCCACGCGCTGTAGTCCTTCGCCGGATCAAACGCGGGAACACTGACCTCGCGCGCGATGATCTGCGTGCCGCTGAGGCTCGTCGCCTCCTCGCGCAGCCTCAGCGCGTCCGTGCGGCCGAGGCTGCGCATGATATCCTGCATCTTGCTCATGCCTGCTGCACCCCCTCTGCGTAAGCGGCCTCATACGCCGCCAACGCGGCCTCAAGCGCCTCAATGCGCTGCTCCGTCGTCGGCCGGTTTTTCGCTTCCTCCATCGCCGCCAGTTCTTCGGGCGTATAGGGCACGTAGATTTGGATTTCGATTTCCTCGTCCCACGCGTCTTTCGCCTCCACCCCCGGCACGTCGATGACCCTGCTCACATCCTTGCCGCCGTTGGGATACTCGGCCACAGTCTCGTAGTGCCACTGTTCTTCCACGCCTTCCACAGCCTCGTGATGCACCGTGCGCACGCCGGGCTTGAGATAGCCAAGCGTCAGATCGGGATGCTCAATCGGCTCCATGGCCTCGTTGTAGATCTCCATCAACTCACCCTCCTCCACATGTACACCGCCAGATACGGCGGCATGTTGTTATGGGACTGCCCACCTTCGCCGCACGTGGTCGTCCATGCCGCCTGTGTCCGCCCGGCATCGCGCGCGGGCCGGCGGTATCTTTCGCCCATCTCTTCGCCTGCCGCCGGCGGCCGGTCAAAGACGAACCGCCGCCGATCCGGCGTCTCGTCACAGGCCATGCGGGCCGCGTGGCCGCCGCGCCGCAGAAAGCGCACGGCGCGCGCCTCTGTTTCGCTGCCGATCTTCCGCCCCGGCCTTCCCCCATACGCGCCGTCGTTTTCCGCCAGCGCTCTGCCAATCGCTTTTTACTGTCCTCCGCTCGCCACCCGGACATCGTCGCAGAAATGCTTGAGGCATAAAACGAGGCTGTAGATGTACCGGCTCACGCCGTCGCTCTCGCGGCACTCAGGCTCTGGGCTGCTTACATACCACCGTGCCTCCGCTGCACGAACAGTACCATGATTTCCCCATGATCTGAAGTGCATCGCGCGTCTTGCCCTTTGTCGCCGCGAACTTCACTCAGCCCGTGCGGCCCTGCGGAATCCGAACCTGCATGCCCATCGCTTCACCAGCCATTCCCTGCACCTCCTCGCAAAGATCTTCGTTCCGCCGTAGATCAGGTCGGACACGGACACGCCGTTGAAGACGACATGTTGAAGCTGCGTCCCATCAAAGAAAACAGGCAGGTAGTCGTCCTGCGTGCCGCGCAGCACCACGATGCCCGACGCGCCCGCGCCTCCCTTCCCTTCGCTGAAATGCCACGGCTCACTGACAGTCATTTCGTGCCCGGAACCGCCGCCGCCACCACCGCCGCCGGTGTTTGCCGTACCGGCGTTTCCGTCCGCGAATCCGGCGCCGCCGTTTCCGCCGCCGCCCCTGCCGCCTTGGCCGCCATCGCCGCGGTCGCCGCTGTGGCTGCCCGCGCCACCGCCGCCACCGCCGCCGGCACCGCCGTAAAAGTGCAGGCCGCCGCCAAGCGCGCCTGATCCATCCGCGCCGTCGCCGCCGGCTGATTTGTAGTAGCCGCCGGCTCCTCCTTGCCCGGCAGACCCTCCTTCTGCCGTTACGCCAAACGCTGAAGATGAGCTGCCGTTTTCACCCGTATTTCCTCCGCTTCCGATGATCACCGGGCTGGCTTCTCCGGCGTTCAGCGATACATGATACGTGTTCTTTACGCTGCCTCCGCCGCCTCCCGCCGAGCCGGTTCCGCCCATGCTGCCGTCGCGTCCACCGGCGCCGCCGCCAACTATGCAGGCATCGACGATCTTGCTGAATGAGAATTTGATCTCGCCTGTCGATTTGAGAAAGATATACCAGTACGTATCGTCAGATTGCGTCGAATACGACCCGGTAAACGTGAAGGATGGAATCGCTTTTGCCATTTCATTCACACTCCAATCAAGTGCCCGTCGTGATGCAGCGCGTCGTGCCAGACAACGTGAATGTCACGCCGCTTCTTCCCGTGCCGCCCTTTTCGCCCTGCGCCGCGCGGGATGAAAAGGGCGAATTTCTTCGCGCCGCCGCCCTCGCCGACCGATGCCGTCGCGTCTGCACCGGAGATGGCGGCGTTCATCTCCGAGATCTTGCCGTTGACGTCCGCCATCATGGCGTTCCCACTGTTTGTCGCCAACCTTCATCATCCTCCTTTGTCTCGATGTGATCGTCAGCACGCCGTCTGCAAACGACAGCGTGATATCGGTATCGCCGTCTCACCCTTTGAGCCGCCCGCGCCGCAGCAGACTTCCACGAGCATGCGCACGGTCACGCTGCGCGTCCGATAACGCATCCGGGATTCACGCAATCGCAGATGCAGACACGGCGCAGAACATTGCCGATGCTCAAATAGGGTTTTGTCTTCGATCAGCCTTCGGATGTAGCAGTCTCCGAAGAAATGAGCGGATGCCGGCATGTTGTCTACTTTAAGTAGAGAATGAAACAAAATAAAAGCCGTCGTCCGACATGCCCAGCTCATCCGCAATCATGCGCGCTCGCGCAATAGTCGCCTGATCAGGATCTGCTTCAGATGCGTCCGAACATGCCGTGATTTTTCCCGCTTTATTTGTGTTACATCCTGAGCACGGCGCACTTGACGAATGCTCATCGCTTCCATATTCTCGCCCCCTTTCGATGTCATCATACTCTACTTTAAGTTTATTGTCAATACTATTTAACCCAAATTTTCAACTTTTCGTAGAGTTTTTGCGATTTGGGATTGATTTAATTCTACTTTTAGATTATACTGACCATGAAAGCGAGGTAAAAAGGAATGTCAATCGGCGAAAACATCAAGCATCTTCGTGAATCCCAGGGGCTCACACAGCTACAGTTGGCTGAGATTGCAGGCGTAACCGACAAGGCCGTATCTGCATGGGAGAATGATTTGAAGACGCCTCGCATGGGTGTACTTCAAAAAATCGCAGATTACTTTGGAATCGCCAAGTCGGACATCATTGAAGACGCAAAATCCGTATCTGTGGGTTTTTCCCATCCCGATATCCTTCCCGTCACCACCCGCCGCGTTCAGCTTCTGGGCACTATCGCCTGCGGCGAACCGATTCTCGCCGATTCCGAACTCGACACGTTCACCGTGGTCGGACGGGCCGTCGAGTGCGACTTCGCGCTCCGCTGCAAGGGCGATTCGATGATCAACGCCCGGATCTACGACGGGGACGTGGTCTTTATCAAGCGGCAGGAATTTGTAGACGACGGCACGATTGCCGCCGTGCTGATCGATGACGACGCCACGCTCAAGCGGGTGTACAAGCTCTCCGATGGCCGCATCGAGCTGCGCGCGGAGAACCCAAGGTATTCGCCCATCGTCGTGGGCGGGGAAAACGAGACGCGCACCTTCCGCGTGCTGGGCAAAGCCGTCGCGTTCCAGAGTCTGATCGTGTGAGGTGAAAGATATGTCTGACTTCTTCATGATTATGGGGTACATCTTCTTGTTCGTTCTTGTGGGATCTCTCGTGTGCCTCCTTTTCATAAAGGTGCTTTGTGTATTGCTGCGCGGCCCTATTGCAAATGAAGTCACGATCAGGGCGGGCGCAAGGTTTAAAAAGACGGGTATGCCGAGAGTTGTAAAGGCGTTAGAAGAAGCGGACGAACAAAAACGTGTCTTGAGTTTTCCTCTTGTGCTGCTCGATACGATTCTATTGATATCGGTGGTTCGGACGAGACAAGAATTGTTCGTATTTTCGGTCATGCCATCGCTTTCAAGGCGCTTTTGCCTTAATGATTCATATTAAAGGAGTTCCAAAGCAGGAACGGCCTGCACGCTGATGGAATTGCCGGTCAGCAGACGATTGAGCTGATGTTCTCCAGCGCCGCGAAGAAGCAAGAATGGGTGTGGATTCCTGCGGAGCATCCTTCCGAAGGAAAAGAGAAATACCACACAAGAAGCGATTGCAGCGGCATGAGTAAGCCCAGAAAGGTGACAATCTCCGAGGCAATTCAAAAAGGCTTCGATAACTGCGGAAAGTGCGCAGGTAGATTGTAATTTTCCTCCAAACGAGATATAGCCAAAAATAAAAACCCGCCCGGTGTGTCCAGCACCGAACGGGGCCCGGCGTGTGTCCAGCACACCGGCAATGCGTGCCCGACCAATACCCAAATCAGAAGGAGCACTTAGCTATTATACCACAGGCTCCTTCTGTCAATCAAGAAAGGAGTCTGTTTTTTATGGCTACAGGAGTCTGTTTTTTATGGCTACTGCGTCTGTTTTTTATGGCTACTGCGAAGAAACTTCCGTCCGGATCATGGAGAATCCAGGTGTCTGCCACAGGTGCCGACAGCATCTCCATCCGCAAATCTTTCACTGCCCCGACCAAGAAAGAGGCCGAGTTCCTCGCTTCCTGCTTTCTGCTGGACGTCAAGCAGCGGAAAAAAGAGCAGTCCGCCGTGCGCATCACGCTCGACGAAAGCATGAAGAAGTGGATCGACAACCGGCGCAACACGCTTTCCCCTGCCACCATCCGCATGTATGACAGCATGCACCGGTGCGCGTATGCGCCCCTGCTCCATCGCAGGATCATCACAATCGACGCCGAAGACGTGCAGAGCTGCATCAACGAGTATGGCGCTACGCACTCCCCCAAGAGCGTGCGCAACGCCTATGCGCTTCTTCATTCCGTTCTTTCGGCCTACGCCCCCAACCTCGACCTCAGCAAAACAGTTCTTCCTCAGAAAAGGGTCGCAGAAATGACCATTCAGGAGAGCCGTGACATTTCCGCTCTGCTGGCCTATACC
>CALVKT010000041.1 GCA_944333055.1 uncultured Clostridia bacterium | reverse complement strand
TTGGCATCAGCATCCTGCCCAGCCTGATCCTCACGCGCGCGCACGGCGACGTGGACGTGTGCGCCATCGAGCCCATCGAGTACCGGGAGTTCGGCATCGCGGTGCAGAATCCGCAGATGATGGCGCCAGCCGTGCGCCAGATGGCCGCGCACATCGAGGCGTTCGCGCGCGAGCGGCGCGCGCAGGACGCGCACACCCACGAGGGCTTTGAGCCAGAGGCGGTGTTCTCCCTGTGAGAATCGCCGGAGGAGAGGTCAAGGGAAGGGTGGAGGTCTGCAAAGCCAATACGACACGACCTTGACTGGATCAGACGGAAGCCGTGGCGGGCCGAGTCCCGCTGCATCCCTTCTGGCAGCGCGTTTTCCTCATAAGATTGCATCATATGCCTCTTGCGGCACGCCCCGTTTGGCCTGCAACCATGCGGTAGCAGTTTCTTTTCATTGCGGCGCCTGTCTGAATGTGACATGGCGTTCCTGTCAGGATTTCCCTATATCCACCAGTTGGGCGTCATATTTCCCAATGTGACCACTTTTTTCTTTTCATAGTCCAGCATAATCTGGATAGCGTGATAATGCTCCGGCATCAACTGCGCCATCAATTCCCGGCAGACACCACACGGCGGGATGGCTTTTCCGCGCCTGTCAACAGCCATAACCCGACGAATATGGTTTTCGCCATTTGTAATCATATTCGCAATAGCATTTCTCTCTGCACACATGCCCAAAGAACAGGCAGTGTCCATGCAAACGCCGACATAGATATTCCCTTTTTCAGTCAGAACTGCGGCAGAAACACCTCCCGCTTCCACATGCGGAGAGATCTTTCTGCTATTCTGGACATTTCGTGCGGCAAGGTACATTTTATCCCACGTACCATCAAATTGAGAGAGCGCAATTTTCTCGGTTTCACGCATAAAATGCTCTTTCCCGTCACAATATCCGTCAATGTCATAAGGGAATTTCTGCGCAAGTGCTGTTTTTAATTTTGCGTATTCTTCCCGCTCTTTTTGATGCGTACGCATATAATCGCGAAAGGCAAGGTGCCTTCCAATATTATACCAATCCTCCGATTGAAAGATATGAATTTGATGTGTTCGCTCATCGCCGCCTTTGCGGAGATACCGTCTGCCCGCTATCCCAAATTCGCCGAGATACTCATAACCTGTTTTTGAAAAGCTGTCTGCGGCCTCATCCACCTTTTCAAGGCTTCTTACCGCCACCATCATATCCAGAACGGGTTTTGCGGCCAAACCTTCGACAGATGTGCTCCCGATATGGTAAGTGGCCATACAGTTCTCTGCAAGAATATCCTTGATTCGTAAAGATTCTTCTTCATATTCTTTTGCCCACAGTGAATTGTAGTCTACAACCGTGATGTGTTGGCTCACCATTCATCCCTCCTTAAATCGGGTTTTATCGCGCTGCTTCTTCAGGAAAAGTATATCACAAGCGTATGAACAAATCCACGTCGTTTCAGCCGGGCCGCGCCCGCCTGAGCAGGGTTTACAGCGCGCTTTTTTTCGTGGTATAATAAATCATTCTGGCCGGTTCCCGGCCTTTGCAGCGAGGAGTGAGGATCGTGTTTTCCACACTGGACATGCATATTCTGGAGATCCTGTGCGAGGACGCGCGGGTTTCGCCGCACGAGATGGCGGTGATGACGGGCAGCGACGAGGCGCAGGTGAAGGCGTCGCTGGATGGCCTGCGCGCGGCGGGCGTGCTGGTGGGCTATCAGACGCTGATCAACTGGGAGCGCACGGAGCGCGAGTTCGTGCAGGCGGTCATCGAGGTGAACGTCGTGCCCCAGCGCGAGAAGGGATTTGACGCCATCGCCCAGCGCATCGTGCAGTACGACGAGGTGAAGTCGGTCTATCTGATGAGCGGCGCGTACGACCTGATGGTGCTCTGCGAGGCGCGCACGCTCAGGGAGCTGGCGCAGTTCGTGCACAGCCGCCTGTCCACCATCGAGGGCGTCACCGGCACGAGCACACATTTCATGCTCAAGACGTACAAGTACGGCGGCATGGTCTTTCACGGCAGCCGCGACGACAGGCGTCAGGCGGTGATGCCCTGATGGAGTACGAGCGCATCCTCAACCGGCGCGTGACGGACGTGCCGCCCAGCGGCATCCGCAAGTTCTTTGACATCGTGCGCCAGATGCCGGACGCCATCTCGCTGGGCGTGGGCGAGCCGGACTTCGTGACCCCGTGGTCCATCCGCGACGCGGCCATCCAGTCCATCGAGGAGGGCCACACGCAGTACACCTCCAACTGGGGCCTTGAGTCGCTGCGCGAGAAGATCGCGGCGTACCTGCGCATGCGCTATCGCGTGACGTACAGCCCGAAAGACGAGATCCTCGTGACCGTCGGCGCCAGCGAGGGCATCGACTTGGCCATGCGCGCCATCGTCTGCCCCGGCGACGACGTGCTCATCCCCGAACCCAGCTACGTCAGCTACGCGCCCGCCGTCACCTTCTCCGGCGGCACGCCCGTGCCGGTCAAGACGAGCGCTCAGGACTGCTTTGCCCTGACGCCCGCGGCGCTGCGCGCCGCGATCACGCCGCGCACCAAGGCGCTCATCCTGCCCTATCCCAACAACCCGACCGGCGGCGTCATGACGCGCGAGCAGCTCATGGACATCGCGCGCGTGCTGGAGGACACGGACATCCTCGTCGTCTCCGACGAGATCTACGCCGAGCTCGTCTACGGCGGGCACGAGCACACGGCGTTCGCGTCCATATCGGGCATGCGCGAGCGCACGATCACGCTCAACGGCTTTTCCAAGGCGTTCGCCATGACCGGCTGGCGCGTGGGCTACGCGTGCGCGCCGCGCGAATTGCTGGAGCCGCTCTTCAAGATCCACCAGTATACGATCCTCTGCGCGTCCGTCCAGGGGCAGATCGCCGCCGACCGCGCGCTGGGCCGCGCCTTTGAGACCGGCTTTGAGGACGTGCGCGCCATGGTGCGCTCCTACGACCGCCGCCGCAGGCTGATGGTCGAGCAGCTCAACGACATGGGGCTTGACTGCTTTGAGCCGCGCGGCGCGTTCTACGTCTTCCCGTCCATCGAGAAGACCGGCCTGAGCAGCGACGCCTTCTGCACGCGCCTGCTGGAGCGCCATCAGGTGGCCTGCGTGCCGGGCACGGCGTTTGGCGCCAGCGGCGAGGGGCACATCCGCTGCTCCTACGCCACGAGCCTGGAAAACCTGACCGAAGCGCTGCGGCGCATCCGGAAATTTGTGACCGAATTGTGAAACCGGCTTGAAGCATCCATGGCAATTTCCTGAAATCGTTGCGTTTTTGTGGCGCGGCAGGTATAATGGAGGCCATGACGCTGATCGAATCATCATGGAGGGAATACGAGTTATGAACATCAGGAAGATACAGGCGCTGCTGCTGGCGCTGCTGCTCGCCGTGAGCGGCGTTGCCGCCGCCGCGGCGCAGGGCGAGACGGTCATCGGCGGCGCGGACGGCCCGACCGGTATCGTCATCACGGAGACCGAAGCGCAGGACGAGGCGGTCATCGGCGGCGCGGACGGCGCGACCGATATCGTCATCGCGGACACCGAGGCGCAGGAGGACGTCGTGCTGGCCAGCGCCTATAACGGCGAGGTGAGCGTCAAGCTGTCCGAGGTCAAGGAGGAGTTTGACGCGATGCTCCAGTCGTACATCAGCTACTATGCGCAGTACGGCTATGAGATCGACGAATACGACACCGATCTGCAAGACGCCGTGGCGCAGGAGACCGTGCAGCTCCGGATCAGCCAGCTCGTCGCCGAGCGCCATGCCGCGCAGACCGGCTACGTGCTGACCGAGGAGATGGACGCGGGCTACAAGGCCGAGGCCCAGGCGGCGCTCGATGAGATGAGCGCCTACTACAGGGAATACCTGAGCAGCTACGGCGTGGCCGAGGAGGAGATCGACGGCGTGGTGGCCGAGGAATTGGCGGCCGTCGGTTACACCTTCGACGCGCTCTACGAGAGCGCGAAGCTCAAGGGCATGCTCGATCACCTGTACGCGCTGAGCATCGAGGGCGTCGAAGTGACCGGGGAAGAGGTGGAACAGGCGTTCAACGCGCGCGTGGAGGAGCAGAAGGCGGCCTATGACGCCGACGTGGACAGCTTCATCAACGCGTATCTCAACGAAGAGGATATCCTCTATACGCCGGAAAACGTGCGCCTGATGCACTGCATCTACTTCGAGCCGGACGAGATCGCCGAGGAGGCCACGCCGGACGAGGCGACCGCTGCCGAGACGGCGGTGCCGGCCGGTCTGGCGCGTGCGAACGATGCGCTGGCGCGCATCCGCGGCGGCGAGGACTTCACGGCGGTGATGGAGGCGTGCAACGAGGATGCCTTCACGCCCGAACAGATGGCGCACGGCTATCCCGTCGCGGAGGGCAGCGCGCTCTACAGCGACGAGTTCAAGGCCGGCGCGATGGCGCTTGCCAACGTGGGCGACGTCTCCGACGTGATCGTGACCGAGCAGGGCTACTTCATCCTCAAGTATGTGCAGGACATGACGGCCGGCGCCGTGGACTTTGAGTCGCGCAAGGAGACGGAGACGGCGCAGACGCTCAGCGACAAGCAGAACAGCGCCTACTCCGCCTATATCGACAGCATGCTCGAAGAAGCGGAGATCGTGGTCGAAGACCTCAGCCCGCTGTTCCACGTCTACGTCGCCGAGTCCGTGGAGGCGACGGTCGCCTATGCGAGCGTCGCGGCGCAGACCGATCTGACCGACATGCCGGCGGGCGAGCCGGTGGCCACGCTCTCCGCCGGCGCGTCCCTGGACGTGCTGGGCCGCATCACGGTGGACGGCGTGGAATACGCGTTCGTCAGCGTGCCGGGCACGGCCTTTAAGGGCTACGTGAACACGGCGGCGATGAGCGAGATGGCCGAGGCCGACGCGCTGGCCGTGGACAACGCCGCGCTGGCGGCCGCCTGCACGGCGCAGGGCGAGCTCCCGGTGTTCACCATCACCATGAACGACGGCTCCGTCATCTACGGCGAGCTCTATCCGGAGCAGGCGCCGGAGTCCGTGGGCAACTTCGTCTCGCTGGCCAACAGCGGCTTCTATGACGGCCTGATCTTCCACCGCGTCATTCCGGGCTTCATGATCCAGGGCGGCGACCCGAACGGCGACGGCACCGGCGGTCCGGGCTACGCCATCAAGGGCGAGTTCGCCAACAACGGCGTGGAGAATCCCCTGTCCCACACGCGCGGCGTGCTCTCCATGGCGCGCTCCAGCGCGATGGACTCCGCGGGCAGCCAGTTCTTCATCATGCACGCGGACAGCGATTACCTCGACGGCGACTATGCCGCGTTCGGCCTCGTGCTCGGCGGCCTGGAGACGGTCGATCTGATCGCCTCCCAGCCGACCAACAGCAACGACAGGCCCAGGACCGACCAGACCATGCGCACCGTCTACGTCGAGACGTATGGTCAGGCGTACGGCTTCACCAAGCTGGAGGACTAAAGGGGGCGCTGGGGCCGCAGGCCCCAGACCCCGTCAGGGGGAAAAGTGACGTTCCCCTGCACACCCATCCCGGCGCATGCGCCGGGATCTTTTTTTATTGCTGCGCTGCGGCGGGGCCGGGCCCCGTGCGGGTCTGGTCGGCAGAGCGGCGTTTTCCCCCGTTTCTCCACGAAAAAAGCCGCCCGGCGAGCCGGACGGCTTTGCAATGCGATGGGGATTACACGCCGAAGTGCGCGTTGAGCAGCTCAACGGTCTTCTTGGCGACGTCGGCGGTCAGGCAGGCGCAGCGGTTGATGCGCTCCGGATCGCTCATGTCGGTGATGCCGGTGGCCTGGAAGAACTTGCCGAGGGAGTCAATGCAGTTCACGGAGCCCGGCACGACCTTCGCGATGGCGGGCTTGCCGCCGGCATAGGTCGGCACCTCGGTGGTCTTGTACCAGTCGAGCACTTCCTTGAGCAGCGCCTTGGAGTCGGCCGGAGCGCAGACCAGGCCGATCGCCGCAGCCGCGCCGCCCAGGCAGCCGCACAGGGAGTTGGCGGTGTAGCCGGTGGCGCCGTTGGCGAACATCTGCACCGGCACGCCGTCAAACGGCGCGCCGACCTTGTCGGCGAGCTGGCCGATGATCGCGTCGGTCACGCCGATGCAGCAGCCGCCCATGGCGCTGAAGGACGCGTAGGCGCGGTCGGCGGTCTCGTCCGGATCGAGGTGCGCGTAGGTGAACGGATGCGTCGGCTTCTCGGCCACGGCGCTCATCGGCACGACGGAGGCGACGGAGGCGGCGACGGCCACCTTGCCGACGTTCTTGAGGAAATCGCGACGAGTCTGGATCATGGGAAGTTCCCCTTTCCTGTTTGTTTAGTAAAGACATTATAACGTTTTGTGACGAAATTGTCAATTCCTTCTTGCGGCACGGCGCGGGAAAAAGCGCTTTGTGTCCGGCGCGGCGTGTGCTATAATCAGGGCAGATGACGAGACGGGAGGACGCGCGCATGCCGGAGTGGACACAGCAGCAAAGGGACGCCATCGAGGACAGGGGGCACAGCCTCATCGTCTGCGCGGCGGCGGGTTCGGGCAAGACCGCCGTGCTGGTGGAGCGGATCGTGCGGCTGGTGAAGGAGGGCTGCCCGATCGAGCAGATGCTCATCGTCACATTCACCAATGCGGCGGCGGGCGAGATGCGCCTGCGCATTGCGGCGGCGCTGGATGCGGCGGCGCGCGAGCGGCCGGAGCTGGCCGAGCAGGCGATGGCGCTCTCGCGGGCGAGCATCTCCACGCTGCACAGGTTCTGCGGCGCCCTGCTGCGCGAGCACTTTCAGGCGCTGGGGCTCGATCCGGCGTTTCGCGTGGGCGATGAGCAGGAGTGCGGCGTGCTCGCCCAGCAGGCGATGGAGGACGCGCTCTACGCCTGCTACGAGGTGGGCAGCGAGGTGTTCCTGGCGGCGGACCGCTGCTACGAGCAGGAGACGCTCTCGGAGATGGCGCACAGCCTGTACCGCTTCATGATGACGCGGCCCGACCCGTGGGCGTGGCTGGAGCGGGCCGTGGACGCCTGCGGCGAGGCGGACGGCGAAGCCGTGCGGCTGCTGATGGCGGACGCGGGCGAACAGCTCGCGCAGATGGCCGGGGAGGCGCGCCATACGCACGCACTGTGCACGGCGGAAAACGGGCCGGGGCATTATGCGGCCGCCTGCGCGCAGGACGCGGCGCTGCTTGCGTCGCTGGCCGATGCGGCGGCGCAGGGCTACGCGCCGCTGCGCACGGCGCTGATGGATGCGTCCTTCGTCGCGCTGGGCAGGAAGAAAAAGGGCGACGTCTTCGACGAGGACGTGGCGGAGACGGTCAAGCGGCGGCGCGAGGCGATGAAAAAGGGCGTCGCCGCCTTGCAGGAGGCGTTCGCTGTCAGCCTGGAGGACGCCGCCGCCGACCTGCGCATGACGCAGGCGCCGCTGCGCGGCCTGTGCGAGCTGGTGCGCACGTATGACGCGCTCTACGGCGCGGTCAAGCGAAGGCGCGGGCTGATGGACTTTGACGACCTGGAGCACGGCGCGCTGCGGGCGCTGGAGAATGCGGACGTGCGCGATGCGCTGCGCGCGCGCTACCGTTACGTGTTCATCGACGAATATCAGGATTCCAGCGCCATTCAGGAGGCGATCATCGGCAGCTTCGCGCGCGAGGACGGGCTGTTCCTGGTGGGCGACGTCAAGCAGAGCATCTATCGCTTCCGGCAGGCGGAGCCGGGCCTGTTCCTGGCGCGCGCGGCGCGATACGACCGCCCGGAGGAGACGCTCGCCCGGCGCATCGATTTGCAGCGCAACTTCCGCTCGCGCGCGAACGTGCTGTACGGCGTCAACGCGGTGTTCGCGCGCATCATGCGCGGGGACGTGACGGAGATCGAATACGGCGACCGCGAGGCGCTGATCCCCGGCCTCGCGCCGCGTGCGGACGACCCGCCGCTGGAGATGCACCTGATCTGGCGGGCGCAGGAGGAGCCGCAGGAGGATGCGCCGCAGGAAGAGGCGCAGGCGCTGGTCGCGGCGCAGCGCGAGGCGCTGATCGCGGCGCGGCGCATCCGCGAGCTGGTGGGTACGCCCTATTACGACGCGAAGGCGGGCGGCGAACGGCCGCTGCGCTACGGCGACATGGCGGTGCTGCTGCGCGCGGCGCGCGGCGCGGCGGCGCTGATCGCGGACGTCTTGCAGGCGGAGGGCATTCCCGTGTTTTGTGACGCGGGCGAGGGGTATTTTGACATCCCGGAGATCCGCGCGATGATGGCGCTGCTCACGGCGATTGAAAACGGCGCGCAGGACGAGGCGCTGCTCGCCGCGCTGCGCGGCCCGGCGCTCGGCCTGACGGAGGGCGAGCTGGCGGCCATCCGCATCCACACGCCGGACACGCGCACGCCGTATCATGAGGCGGTGCGCCGCTACCGCGAGGAGCAGGACGACGATCTGGCGCGCAGGCTGCGCGGCTTCGAGGCGAAGCTGACGCGCTGGCGGCTGTGCGCGCGCCATCAGGGGGTGGACAGGCTCATCGAGCGCATCTACGCGGAGACGGGCTTCCCGGCGCAGGCCGGCGCGCTGCCGGACGGCGCGGCGCGGCAGGCGAACCTCTACCTGCTGGTGACGCGCGCGCGCGCGTTCATGCAGGCGCAGGGCGGTTCGCTGCACGCGTTTCTGCGCTACGCGGCGCGGCTGAAGGCCGGCGGCGATTCCATGAGCGCCAGCGCCATCGGCGAAAGCGAGGATGTGGTGCGCATCATGACCACGCACAAGAGCAAGGGCCTGGAGTTCCCCGTCGTCTTCGTGCTGGGCATGGGCCGCAGGATGAGCGCGGGCGGGCAAAACGCGCCGCTGCTGCTGCATGCGGCGCTGGGCGCGGGGCTCTCCTGCGTGGATACGGCGCTGGGCAGCGAGCGCGACACGCTGCTGCGCCGCGCGATGCGCGTGCAGCTCTCCCGCGAGCAGCTCGCCGAGGAGATCCGCATCCTCTACGTCGCCATGACGCGCGCGCGTGACCGGCTGATCCTCGTGGGCGACACGGGCGCCGCGCAGATGCCGCCGCTCTGGACGCGCGGCAACGCGGCGCAGGACCTGCGCGCCATGCGCACGCCGCTGGATATGGTCTGCCCGTGTCTGGTGCAGGCTGGCGCGGCGTGTACGCTTGCTGAGGAGATGGTGAGCGTGGGGGAGAGCCGCTGGCGCGTGTGCGCGCACGCCGGCGGTACGGCGGCGGCGCGGCCGGCGCGCTCGGACGAAGCCGTGATGCGTCTGCTCGCGCGGCTGGACGCCGTGACGCCGCAGGACGGGGAGATCGCGCGGCTGCTTCAATACGCGCCGCAGGGCGCGGCGGCGGCCGTGCGCAAGACGAGCGTGAGCGCCGTCATCCGCGACGAGAAGCGCGCCGCGCAGGAGGAGGGACCCTTCGCGCGGGAGACGCAGATCGTGCGCCTGCCGCGCTTCATGCAGGAGACGAGGCTGACCGGCGCGCAGATCGGCACGGCATTCCACCGGATGATGCGCATGCTCGATCTCGACGCGCTGCGCGCCTGCCCGTCCATCGAGGCGGAGGCTGCGCGCCAGCGCGCGCAGATGCTGGAATGCGGCGTGGTCACGCGCGCGGAACACGACGCCGTGCCCGCGCGCATGATCAGCGGCCTGCTGGGCTCGCCCCTGGGCGTGCGCCTGCTCAGGAGCGCGCGCGTGGAGCGCGAGTGGGCGTTCACCTATCGCCGGGAGACGCAGGACGGCGCGCAGCTCGTGCAGGGCGTGATCGACTGCTGCTTTGAGGAGGACGGCGCGTGGGTGCTCGTGGACTACAAGACGGACGCGCCGGGCGACGTGCAGGGCGCGCTTGACAGGCACCGGCCGCAGCTGCTGCTCTACGAGGAGGCGCTTTGCGCCATCACCGGCATGCGCGTCAAATCGCGCATCCTGTATCTGGTGCGCGCGGGCGCGGGCTACGAGATTTGAAGCAAAATTTTCCGCGCGCGCCGGGGTTGACAAACACAAAAAATGGGCGTATTGTTATCGTGAATTCAGTGCGAAACGGAGGTGGAAAGCGTGGACGATTATCCCGGTAGCACCGCAGGCAATCCCCGAGAACGCAGGGCGCTGCGTGCGCCATGGGCCGCGCTTTCCCGCTGAAGAGCGATTGATATGGGCGCGCGGCTGTTGACGCGCGCCTTTTTGCGCCCGTTTGAAGGGAAACGCCTGTATTTTCTCACGGATTTTCGGCAAGAAAATGACAGGGGGGTATCCCGATGGATGAGGAATTTCGCAAGGACTTTGCGGAGCTGCTCGCGCTGATGGACGCGGGCAACCCGGCTGAGTTTAAAAAGAAGGCCGCCGACTGCCTGCCGGTGGACATCGCCGAGGGGCTTGAGGAGATCGAGGAGGACGCGCGCGTCATCAAGCTCTTTCGCATGCTGCCCAAGGACATCTCCTCCGACGTGTTCTCCTACATGAACAGCGATCAGCAGCAGCTCATCGCCGAGAGCGCGACCAACGCCGAGCTCAAGGCGCTGGTGGACGACATGTTTCTGGACGACACGGTTGACTTTCTGGAGGAGATGCCGGCCAACGTCGTCAAGAAGGTGCTGCGCAACGCGGACGAGAGCACGCGCAAGCTGATCAATCAGTTTCTCAACTACCCGGAGAACAGCGCCGGCTCGCTGATGACGATCGAGTACGTCGATCTGCACGATTACTTCACCGTGCGCAAGGCGATGGATCACATCCGCCGCACGGGCATCGACAAGGAGACCGTCTACACCTGCTACGTGATCGACGAGCAGCGCAGGCTGGTCGGCCACGTCTCCCTGCGCAAGCTGATCATCGCGCCGGAGAGCACGTACATCCGCGACATCATGGACACGAACACCGTCTCCGCGATGACCACGGACGATCAGGAGGCCATCGCCGAGGACTTCCGCCGCTACGACCTGACCTCCATCCCCGTCACCGACAAGGAAAACCGGCTGGTGGGCATCATCACCATCGACGACATCCTCGACGTCATCCAGGACGAGAACACCGAGGACATCAAGAAGATGGCCGCCATCATCCCCTCCGACGAAAAATACATGGACACCGGCGTCATGCATCTGGTCACGCATCGCCTGCCCTGGCTGATGATCATGATGCTCTCTGCGACGTTCTCCTCGACGATCATCACGCACTTTGAGAGCGTGCTCGCCGGGGCGGTGGCGCTCACCGCGTTCATCCCGATGCTCACCGGCTCCGCCGGCAACTCCGGCAGCCAGACGTCCGTCACCGTCATCCGCAACATGTCGCTGGGCGAGGTGGAGCTCTCTGACTGGCTGAGCGTCCTGTGGAAGGAGGTGCGCGTGGCCGTCGTCACCGGCACGGCGCTGGCCGTGGTCAACTTCTTGCGCATGGTGATCTTCTCCGGCACGACGGTCATGGTCAGCCTGACCGTCTCCATCACGCTGATGCTGGCCATCGTGCTCTCCGCCGCCGTGGGCTGCCTGCTGCCCATGGGCGCCAAGCGGTTGGGCCTTGACCCCGCCGTGATGGCCAGCCCGATGATCACCACCATCGTGGACTGCTGCGCGCTGCTGATCTACTTCATGATCGCCGGCGCCATGCTCGGCCTGTGAACGCATAAAAAAGAATCCATGCCCTTTGCGTGGATTCTTTCTTTATGTGCTTTGCGCAGAGGAGAACATTCTCCCCATTCCCGCATCCCCGGCGCATGCGCCGGGGGCAAATGATTGCCGATCGGCAATCGGGCGCCGCGAAGCGAAGACGGGGGTCCGGGGCCCGCGACCCCGGCGTCCTCCCCGTCCGCTCCGTCTTCACGCGACGAGGCGGCTGCATGCGCCCTGCACGAGCGCGTGCAGCGCGGGGAAGAAGTTCTCGCCGATGTCGCCGATGTTGAGGATGGACAGGTACATCAGCTGGATGACGGAGAGCACGACGTCGTCGGGCAGCGTGAAGCGAATCCGCGCGCGGCGCAGCGCGTCGTAGATGACGGAGGCGGAGGTCATGAAGTGGGAGCGCGCGTCGGGCTGCGGGATGAACGTGCTCAGATACGGCAGGTCTTCCCGCAGGAAGCGGATGATGCCCAACTGGTGCGTCCGCTCAAAGGCGCGATAGACGAGCGCGGCGGCGCGCTCCTTGTCGCTCTGGCCCTCGCTTTCGGCGAGGGTATCGGTGGCGGCGGAGACGATATCCTCCTCCCAGCACCGGGCGACCTCCAGAAAGAGCTGCTCCTTCGTCTCGTAGAACTTGTAGAATGAGGATTTGGAGATGCCCGCGTCGGCCGTCAGCGCGTCCAGCGTCGTCTTGCGCACGCCGGTGAATCGCGCATGGCGCTGCGCGCTCTCAAACAGCTTGCGGCGGATGGCTTCCCGCTGCGCGTCGGTAAAGGGAAGCGCCATGGGACTGCCTCCTTTCGGCTCACTTTTCGATGGTGACGGTGGCGTTCATGCCGGGCAGCAGCGTCACGTCCTGCGGCGCGGTGATGCGCACGTCGAAATAGGTCGCATTCTGGCGCGCCTCGCCGATGGGCCGGATCGCGGTGACCGTGCCGGTGAACACCTGCTCGCCGTAGGCGTCCAGCGTGTAGGAGAGCACGTCGCCCACGTGAACGGCGTCGATGTCCAGCTCGTCGACCTCGGCGCTCAGCTCCAGGGTGGTCAGGTCGATGATCTCGCAGAGCAGCTGGCCGCGATAGACCTGCGCGCCGGAGACGGCGTGCACCGCCGAGACCGCGCCGGCGAGCGGCGCGCCGATCGTGATCGAGGCGTCCTTCGCGCTCTGCGCGTCGATCATCTCAAAGAGCAGGTCGCCCACCTCGACCGCGTCGCCCGGCTGCACGTGCACGCGGGCCACGCGGCCCTCAGCCTGCACGCTCACGTCGGCGTAGCGCTTCACCTTGCCCCGGCCCGTCTCGCTGTCGCTGGGCATGGCGCTCTCCCGAAAGCAGCGCACGGTGTCGTCCACGTCGAAGTGGCCGGTCAGAATCTCCACGACGTAGGTCTTGCCGCTGACGCTGGTGACCACGCCCGTGCCCTTCTCGCTGCCGCACTTGAGGTACAGCGTCTCGCCCGCGTGCAGGTAGCGGTTGTCGTCGTCGTCATGCGCCTGGTCGGTGTTCGCGTCGATGTAGAGCGCGCCCTGCGGCTCGATGACGGTCAGCGCGCCATAGCGGGCCTGCACGCCCGATGCGTCGTCGCCCGCCTGGGCGAAGACCGCGGCGACCGTGCCGCGCTGCGCCGCATAGACGGGCACGGTGTCAAACGAGAAGAGCGTCTGACCGGCAGCCACCTCGTCGCCCGCCGTCAGGTCAAAGGGCAGCAGCGTGCCGGAGAAGGGCGCGGTGATCTTCACGGTATCGGGCGCGACGAGGGCGGCGTTGGCGGTGGCGGCCAGCGCGCCCGTGCAGGCGCAGGCGAGCAGCAGCACACAGGAGAGCAGCGCGAAGCATTTCGTTTTCATGGCGATCCAATTCCTTTCCAAATCGGTTTGACGGGGGATTACTCGACGGACTTGAGCGCCTCCACCATGTCGATGGTGCGCACCTTGCGGGTGAGCAGCAGCTGGATGAAGACGGAGAAACAGAACGTGATCACGCAGGCGATGACGATCGACTGCACGGTGGGCATGCCGGGGTAGTAGCCGGTCTCCGGCTCGCAGGAGTGCATGACGACGTCGGTGAGCAGATAGCCCGGCACGATGCCGCCCAGCACGCCCAGTACGGTGATGATCAGGTTTTCGCCGATGATCAGGTGGCGAATCTCCTTCTGGTGGTAGCCCAGCACCTTGAGCGTCGCGTATTCGCGCAGGCGCTCCACAAAGTTCATCAGGCCCATGTTGTAGCAGATGACGAACGCCAGCGCCAGCGCGATGCCCGTGATCATGGAGAACACGGAGGAGAGCGCGTCGAGCATGTCGAGCATGTCGGCGATCTGCTCGTTTGGATTGTCGAGGCTCTCGACCTCATCCATGTCGGCGAGCGTGCGCATGCAGCTCTCGCTCACGCCGCGAAGCTGGATGGCCGTGGGCGTGAACGCGCCCTTGCGCAGCGATTCCCACGTGCTGGTGTTCATGTAGACGCCCTGCACCGTGTTGTTGTGCACGATCTGGCCGACGGTCATCTCGATGGCCTCGTCCTCGCCGGGCAGATACAGGCGCACCGTGTCGCCCACGGCGATGGAGAGCGTCCGGCTGAGCTTGTAGGTGACGGCGAGCGTGCCGGTTTGAAGCGTCACGTGCGTCTCGTGCTCGCCCAGGTGCTGCATCGTCTGGTCGTCGCTAAGCACGGTGAGCATCGTGGTGCGTGCGCCGCCGTCGGCCTTGAGGGAGACGGACTGCTCCATGATGCATTCCACCTGCTGGGCGTCCAGGCGCCGCTCGTAGCTCTCCGCCGTGCCGACATTGCCACTCAGGTTCGCGCGCACGTCGTAGCGCAGCGTACCGGTGTAGTGGTTGTTGGCCAGGCGCGTCATGGAGTCCTGCAGGCCCAGGGACATGATGATGAGCATCGTGCAGCACAGCAGGCCGACGAAGGACATGAGCGTGCGCAGCTTGTTGCGCATCAGGTTGCGCAAGATCATCTTCGCATTGAAGGACAGGCGCGACCAGAGCGGCGTGATGCGCTCAAAGAGGATGCGCTGGCCGTCCTTGGGCGGCTTGGGCCGCAGCAGCGCCGCGGCGCACTCCCGCGCCGACTTGTGATAGGTGTACAGACAGATGGAGACGCTCATGACGACCGTCAGGCCCACCATGCACAAAGCCGCCGGCGAGATGGGCGGCTCCAGCCGGTAGGGGAACTCGCTCTGGCCCATCAGCGCATCCCAGAGGACGTAGGGCAGCGTGTAATGGCCCAGCAGCACGCCCAGCAGCGCGCCCAGGAGCGAGGGCAGAATCGCATAGGAGAGATAGTGGCCGCGAATCTGCCGGGCGGAGAAGCCCAGCGCCTTGAGCGTGCCCATCTGCGTGCGCTGGTTGTCGATCATGCGCGAGAGCGTCGTCATGACGATCAGGCCCGCGATCGCATAGCACAGGATCGGAAAGACGTACGTCAGGTTTTCAAACATCTGCGCGTCGTTCTCGCAGCGCGCGGTGCTCGTGTGCGCCATGCGGTTGAGCACCAGCGCGTCGGGCAGCGCGCGCTCGATGGCGGCCTGCACGGCGTCGGCGTCCGCGCCGTCTTCAAGCGCGACGACGGCCTGGGAGAGCGGCAGCTCCGGCAGCGCGCACGCGTTGACGAGCAGGAAGCCGTATTCCTCCGGCTTGGCCGACACGCCCAGCGAGAGCGCCACGTATTCCGGGCTGACGACGATGCCCCGGATGACGAACGCACATTCCTTGCCGTCCAGCTTGACGGCGATGCGGTCGCCCACGGTGAGGCCCTGCGCCTTGGCGAAGCGCTCCTGAATCAGGCAGCCGCGCGTATCCGACGGGTCCAGCAGCGCGCCTTCGTGCAGCAGCGGCGCGTTGATGACCATCTCGCCGTCGTAGGCGGTGACGTTCACGCTGACGTCGTCGCTGATCGTCGTATCCAGATCCGTCACGGCGCGGGCGGTGACCGCCTGCACGCCGTCGATGGTTTCGATCTTTTGCAGCGAGGCGCGGTCCGCGCCGCCGGGCAGCGTGACCCAGAAGTCCGCGAGGTTGTTTTCCTCAAAATAGGTGTCGATCGTCGTGCGCGTCATGCGCGCCATGCCGTCCAGCGCGGCGAAGGCGAACGTGCCCAGCGCGCACAGCAGGATGATCGAGAGAAACTGCATCGCCGCGCGCGCCATGTCCCGATACAGCTTCTTCTTGAGCGGATTGCCCGTGCGACGGCTCACCATGCGATCTCCTCCACGGCGGCGGGATGTTCATTTTGCTCGATGGATTCGATGCCGCCGTTCTTGATGCGGACGACGCGGTTGCCCAGCGGCGCGATCATCGCGTTGTGCGTGATGATGACGACCGTGGCGTCATACGTCCTGCACACGTCCTTGAGCAGCGCGAGCACCTGCACGCCCGTCTTGGAATCCAGCGCGCCGGTCGGCTCGTCGCACAGCAGCAGCGCGGGATTCTTGCACAGCGCGCGTGCGATGGACACGCGCTGCTGCTCGCCGCCGGAGAGCTGGGCGGGGAAGTTGTTCAGCCGTTCGCCCAGACCCACCTGCTCCATGACGGTGCGCGGATCGAGCGCGCGGTCGCGGCAGACCTGCCGGGCCAGCTCCACGTTCTCCAATGCCGTGAGGTTGGGCATCAGGTTGTAAAACTGGAAGACGAAGCCCACGTCGTGCCGGCGGTATTCCGTGAGCTGGGGGCCGCGCATGCCGGTGATCTCCTTGTCGCCCACGGTGATGCGGCCGCTGGTCGCCTTGTCCATGCCGCCCAGCAGGTTGAGCACCGTCGTCTTGCCCGCGCCCGAAGGGCCGAGCACCACGCAGAACTCGCCCTTCTCGATCGTGAAGCTGACGCCGTCCACCGCCTTGACGACGGTGTCGCCCGATGGATAATGCTTACAGACGTTTTCAAATGTGATGTAGCCCAAGCAAATGCCTCCTTGAACAGACGGGATAAAAACGTAAAAACGATTTTGTTTTTATGTTTTTATTATAGCGGGGGTGGAAGAATCTGTCAACGCAAAACGCGGCAAATCCACTGACCCGTCAAAAAGAGCGCGCGGCGGGGAAGCTGTTTACTTGCGCGGGCAAACATGTTATGCTGTCTTGAGGAGGTGTATGGGATGAAACGAAAGAAAGGGGCCATGCTGGTTCGCCTGTTTGGCGCGATGCTGACCATCAGCGCGTGCACGTTCGGCGGCGGATTTGTGATCGTGTCGCTGATGAAGCGGAAGTTTGTGGACGAATACGGCTGGCTGGAGGAGTCGGAGATGCTCGACTACACGGCGATCGCACAGTCCTGTCCGGGCGCGATTGCGGTCAACGCGGCGATTCTGGTGGGCTGGCGCATGGGCGGCGCGGCAGGCATGATCGCTGCGGTGGCGGGCACGGTCGTGCCGCCGCTGGCCATCATGATGCTGATTTCGGCGTGTTATGAGGCGTTTGCCGCCAACCCGTATGTGGCGATGGTGCTATCGGGCATGCAGGCGGGCGTCGCGGCGGTGCTGTGCGACGTGGTGCTGAGCATGGGGCGTGGCGTGCTGGCGCAGCGCTCGGCGGTCAGGATCGCCGTGATGGCTGCGGCGTTTGTGGCGGTGCACGTGCTGCACGTCGGCGTGGCGCAGGTCATCCTGGGCGCGGCGGCGCTGGGCGCGCTGCTCAGCGCGGCGGGGAAGGGGGCGGACGCGTGATCCTGCTGGAGTTGTTCGCCGCGTTCTTTCAGATTGCGCTGTTCTCCGTGGGCGGAGGCTATGCGGCGATGCCGCTGATCCGCAACCAGGTGGTGCAGGTGCACGGCTGGATGAGCATGAGCGAGTTTGCGGACCTGCTGACCATCGCGGAGATGACGCCCGGACCGATCCAGCTCAATGCGGCGACGTTTGCGGGCATGCGCGTGGCGGGCGTGAGCGGCGCGCTGTGCGCGACGCTGGGCGCGGTGACGCCGTCGCTCGTGCTCGTGTCCCTGCTGGCGCTGGTCTACAGGCGGTATGGAAACCTGTCGGTGATCCGGGGGACGCTGGGCTATCTGCGCCCGGCGGTCGTCGCGCTGATCGCCTCGGCGGGACTGGATGTGCTGATGCTGGTGCTCTTTGACGGGCAGCGTCCAGCAATCGCCCATCTCGACGTGCTGGGCGCGGCGCTGTTTGCGCTGGCGCTCCTGCTGCTGCGCCGGTTCAGCCCGATCGCGGTGATGGTGGCCTGCGGCGTGCTCTCGCTGGCGGCCGGCTTGCTCTTTGGGGCGGGGTAACGCAGGATGTCTCTTTACAGGGGCGGGCGGATTGTGTATAATGGACGAGAACCCAGAACTTGCATCGTGCAACCCGCACACAACGAGGAGGTTACTTCGCATGCAGCCCAACATCCAGTGGCTCGATGATCCGCGCGTGTTTCGCATCGGTCAAATCGATGCGCACAGCGATCATCTCTACTACGAGACCGAGGCGGACGCCCGGGCAGACAGGCGGACGCTGTGCCAGTCCCTTGATGGCGTCTGGAAGTTTGCGTATGCCGTGAACGCGGCGTCGCGCCCGGCAAACTTCTACGAGGAAGGCTACGACATCTCTGCCTTTGGCGACATCGCCGTGCCGGGCCACATCGAGATGGCCGGATACGACAAGGTCCACTACATCAACACGCTCTACCCGTGGGAGGGCCACGAGTACCGCCGCCCGGCGTTTTCCGGCATGCCGGGGGAACGCGCGCAGGGCCAGTTCTCTCAGGCGTCTTACAACCCGGTCGGCTCCTACGTCTGCCGGTTTGACCTGAACGAAGCGCTGCGCGGCAAGCGCGTGATCGTGCGCTTTGAGGGCGTGGAACAGGCGATGTTCGTCTGGCTCAACGGCGTGTTCCTGGGCTATGCCGAGGACACGTTCACCCCGTCCGAGTTCGATCTGACCGGCGTCGTGCGCGACACGGGCAACACGCTCTGCGTGGAGGTGCACAAGCGCTCCACCGCCGCGTATCTGGAGGATCAGGACTTCTTCCGCTTCTTCGGCATCTTCCGCAGCGTGAGCCTGCTGGCCAAGCCCGCCGCGCACGTGGAAGACCTGTGGGCCCGCCCCGACGTCGACCTGAGCACGCTCGCCGGCCATGTGGACGTCGATTTGAAGCTCAGCGGCAACGCCGTGACGGTGCGCGCCCGCGTGCTGGAGGGAGAAACCGTGCTCGCGCAGGCCGAGGCGCAGGCGCAGGACAAGCTGATGATGACGCTTGCCATGCCCGGCGCGGTCAAGCTCTGGCACAACCGTCACCCGAACCTCTACACGCTGGAGATCCTGCTGCTCGACGAAAACGGCGCGGTGATCGAGGTCGTGCCCCAGATCATCGGCTTCCGCAAGATCGAGCTGAAAGACAAGCTGATGCTGCTCAACGGCGAGCGTCTGGTCATCAACGGCGTCAACCGCCACGAGTGGAGCTGCACGGGCGGCCGCTGCATCACCGATGCGGACGAGATCTGGGACGTGGCGTGCATGAAGCGCAACCACATCAACGCCGTGCGCACCTGCCATTATCCGGATCGCCTCTCCTTCTACCGCCGCTGCGACGAGGCGGGCATCTACATGATGAGCGAGACGAACCTGGAGAGCCACGGTTCCTGGCAGAAGGGCGGCGCCATCGAGCCGAGCTGGAATGTGCCGGGCAGCAACGACGCCTGGGAGGCCGCCACGCTCGACCGCGCCAGGACCAACTTTGAGACGTTCAAGAACCACGTGTCGATCCTGTTCTGGTCGCTGGGCAACGAGTCCTACGCGGGCGACGTGCTGGCGAAGATGAACCGCTACTTCAAGGAGACCGATCCCAGCCGCTTGGTGCACTACGAGGGCGTGTTCAACTGCCCGGCTTACAAGGACCGCATCTCCGACATGGAGAGCCACATGTACACCCCGCCGCACAAGATCAAAGAATATCTGGACAACGACCCGCCCAAGCCGTTCATCCTCTGCGAGTACATGCACGACATGGGCAACTCGCTGGGCGGCATGAAGTCCTACTACGACCTGGTGGACGCTTACCCGATGATGCAGGGCGGCTTCATCTGGGACTACATCGATCAGGCCATCCTCGTGCGCGACGAGGTGACGGGCCGCGACGCGCTGCGCTACGGCGGCGACTTTGACGACCGCCCGGCCGACTACGAGTTCTCCGGAAACGGCATCGTATTCGCCGACAGAACCGAAAAGCCCGCCATGCAGGAGGTGAAGCATTACTATGCGCTGCACGAATAAAATGGCCATCGTCTTCGGCGACCTGACGCTGGGCGTCAAGGGCGAAGGCTTCCATGTGATCTTCAATTACGCGCGCGGGGGCATCGAGTCCCTGGTGAGCGGCGGCCGCGAGTGGTGCTACCGCACGCCGCTGCCGACGTACTGGCGCGCCGTCACGGACAACGACCGCGGCTGTGGCTTCCACCTGAAGAGCGGCTGCTGGCTGACGGCGGACATGTTTCAGCGCGTGAGCGGCGCGGCCGTGACCATCGACGGTCAGGCGATCGCCCTGCCCGTCGCGCCGGAGAACAACCGCTATTCGCCGGAGGAGACGGCGGAGCGCGTCGAGGTGGCCTTCACCTTTGAGACGCAGACCGTCCCGGCGGCGAAGACCACCGTGACCTACGCCGTCACGCCCGATGGCAAGATCCGCGTGGCGATGCGCTTTGAGGGCCAGAAGGGCCTGCCGGAGCTGCCGGTCTTCGGCCTGCGCATGATCATGCCCACCTGCGCCGAGGGCTTCACCTACGCGGGCCTCTCCGGCGAGACGTATCCCGACCGCATGGCCGGCGGCGTGCCGGGCGTCTACGAGGTCAAGGGCCTGCCCGTCACGCCCTACATGGTCCCCCAGGACTGCGGCGTGCACATGGCGACCCGCTGGGTGGAGATTCGCCGTGCGACGCAGCTGGCCAACACGCCCGGCGTCCCGGAGAGCGGCATCCGCATCACGATGGACGGCGAACCCTTCGCCTTCAGCTGCCTGCCCTACACCGCCGAGGAGCTGGAAAACGCGACCCATCACGAGGAGCTGCCCCCGGCCCGGCGCACCGTGCTGTGCGTGCTGGGCGCCGTGCGCGGCGTCGGCGGCATCAACAGCTGGGGCGCGGACGTGGAGGAGCCCTATCACGTCAGCGCCGAAGGGGAGATCGCGTTCTCCTTCTACATTGAGCTGTAAGCGCATATGAAAAGGCCCTCCCGCTGCCGGCCCGGCGGCGGGAGGGCCTTTGTGCGTCATGGGGCGGCGTGCCTGTCGCGATACTGCTGCGGGGAGAGGCCGGTCTGCTTCTTGAATACCTCGCGGAAGTATTTGGCGCTGGTGAAGCCGGATTGCCGGGCGACCTCCGCGATGGAGCATGCCTCCTGCGCGAGCAGGCGTCTGGCGTGGGACAGGCGCAGCGCGCCGACGTATTCGGAGAGCGTGACGCCGACCGCCGCGTTGAGCTCGCTGGAGAGCGAGCTGGGGTTGGCATAGACGTATTCCGAGAGCTGGGCGAGGGAGAGCGGGCGCGTATAGTTGCGGTGGATGAAGCTGAGTGCCAGCAGCACGGTCGGCGGATGGCGCTTGACGCCGTGAAGCTGGGCGAACGCGGCCTTGAGCGCGTCGTGCAGGTAGCGCCGGTAGTCGTCGAGCGTCTTGAAATCGAACGCGGTGGGATGCGCCAGACGCACGAGCGGCGCATAGACGGTCTCCAGCGTGAGCAGCAGGTCGTCCGCGGCGACGTAGAGCGCGAGGTAATTGGTCATCGAGTAGGAGGGCGCGACCAGATCCGTGACCAGATGGTCCGCCTGCGCGAGCGCTTGCTTGAGCGTGCCGCAGCAGACGGTGTGCGTGAGCGCGCGCACGTTGGCCAGAATGGCGGCGACATCGCACGGCTTGGACGTGCGCCGGCGGAGCGATTCGGTGATCACGCAGTCCTTGAGGCCGAAGAAGCGCAGGTCATTGAGCGCGCGCGCCTCCTTGAAGGCGCGGTTGGCCTGCGCATAGCCGCTGTACGGGCCGACGAACGAGGCGGAGATGTCCTCGGCGGGATGCGGATTGTGCTCGCGGTAGAGCGCGTCGATCCGGCAGGCGACATCAAGCGGCGGGCAGGCTGTCTCGCCTTTGGGGCTGAAGAGCACGCCAAGCTGCTTGGAATTGTCCTCCTTGATGAGAAATGCGTTGCCGTCGTAGCCGCAGGAGAGGAGCAGCGCCTGCGTCAGCTCGTATGTGTACAGCATGGCGCTCACGCCCCGGGAGAATGTTTCGCGGGTGTAGGGCGGCAGAAAGCGGTTGCTCACGCCGGTCATGAGAAAATAAAAGTGCTCCGGGTCAAAGCGCACGTCCACCCGATTGTTGCGCAGGAAGCTGTCGATGAGCAGATCGCCGTTGTCGCCCAGGCAGTAGTTGATGAGCATGTTCTCGCGCACAAAATCCGTATCTCTTTTGTCAAGCAGCGGTTCGGTCAAGCGCGTTCCTCCTTTTCGGCCGGACGGGATGGCATCATTATAACAGCTCGAAAAGAAAAAGAAAAGATGGCCGAAATGTTTGCAAAGGCAAAGAATTTGGTCGTAGGCGCATACGGATGTGTGAGTTAGAATATTGCCAAAGGGCGCGCGAGCGCCGGAAAGAAAGGATGACAGCATATGAAGGATATCTCCCGCCGCATCTTCCTCAAGGGCGGCATGGCCGTGGGCGCGATGGCCGGCATGACGGTCATGGGCGTGCCGTCGAAGGCGACCGCCGAGGAGGCGTATACCTATGCGGACACCATCAAGTGGGACGCGCAGTACGACGTGGTCGTGCTGGGCATGGGCTTTGCGGGCATGACCGCCGCGATGACGGCGGCGGACGCGGGCGCGAGCGTCGTCATCTGCGAGAAGATGAACGAGGCGCTTTCCGGCGGCAACTCGAAGGTTTGCGGTCAGTTCTTTGCCTATGGCAACGGCGATTATGACGCCACGCTCAAGTATTACAAGAAGCTCTCCGGCGGACGCCAGATCGAGGAAGAGATGGTTGAAACCATCGTCCAAGGCGTGACGGGCATGTGGGACACGGTCAGGAATCGCTTCTATGCCGGCGACGACAGCGGCTTCCTGTCCGTGACAGGCCTGCCGGCGGTGGGGCACATGAGCCCTGAGTATCCGGAGTTTGAGGGGAGCGACAAGGTTTCGCTGATCTCCACCAACATGAAGGGCGGCACCCGCATCTACGACGCTGTCTACAACACCATGATGACATACACCGATCGCGTGGACATCTGGTATGAGACCCCGGCGTTGGAGCTCATTCAGGAGCCGGAAACCGGGACGATCATTGGCGTGAAGGTTTCCCGCAAGGGTGAGACGCGCCTCGTGCGCGCGCTCAATGGCGTGGTCGTCGCGACCGGCGGCTTTGAGTGCAACAAGGACATGGTGCAGCAGTACCTCAACGTCATCCACTACGGTGCGCGCGGCGGCCAGTACAACACCGGCGACGGCATCTTGATGTGCCAGAATGTCGGCGCGCAGCTCTGGCACATGAACGCCTACGAGGGCCTCTTCGGTCTGGGCGGCACCACGTGGCCGTGCGAGCCGGGCACGGGTTCGTGCGCATGGCTCTCCACGCTCGTGCAGAATGCGCTCAACACCGGTGCGTCCATCCTCGTGGGCACCGACGGCTATCGCTTCCTCAACGAATCCGAAGTCGTGCGCCATGGCCACATGTATGAAAACGGCATTTGGGAAAACCCGAAGTTCCCGGAGCATACCTGGCTGATCTTCGACGAGACGCAGAAGGCGCTTATCGATGAGCAGGAGCTCATCCCTGAGGCAGAAAAGGCGAGCCTGCTCGCGTTTGATACCATTGAGGCGCTGGCTGAAGGCATTGGCTGCAAGCCGGACGTGCTCAAGGCGACCATCGAAGCCTACAACGGCTATGCCGCCTCCGGCGTGGACCCGGTCTGCCATCGCGAGGCGCAGCACATGCGCGCCTTTGACGGCAAGAAATACTACGCCAAATATATGTATCAGGGCCTGCTCAACACGCAGGGCGGCCCCAAGCGCAACCAGAACGCCGAGGTGCTCGATACGGCCGGCAATGCGATTCCGCACCTGTACTCCGCGGGCGAGATGGGCGGCGTCACCGTGTGCATGTATCAGGGCGGCACCAACGTGGCGGAGTGCTTCATCTTCGGCGAGATCGCGGGCAAGAACGCTGCGGCGGCCAAGGAAGCGCTGCCGGCTTACACCAAGGCGCCCAAGGTGGAGAGCAGCCCGCTGACGCTGGGCATGGATACCGACGTGGGTCTGGTCAAGACGTATGAGACGGGCGAAAACCAGTACATCGGCGTGGGCAAGGGCCTGATGGGCGACGTGGTGACGCGCGTGACCATGGACGGCGACAAGATCGGGAACGTCGAGGTGCTCGAACACTACGAGACCGCCGGCATCGGCACGCTGGCGACCGATGCGCTGCCGGCCCAATTCGTGGGCTGCTCCACTGCCGAACAGATCGACGCGATTGACTCGATCTCCGGCGCGACCGTGACCTCCAACGCGCTCAAGGAGGCCGTGAAGGCCGCGCTGGCGCTGGTCAAGTAAAGGCACAAAGCACAAAACGCTGGTGCGGCACATTCGCCGCATCAGCGTTTTTGTCGTATACCGGCCTTCAATGTCCGCCCAGCACGGCGGCGAACGGGTCGTCGTCCGGCGTCTCGTCGATCAGGCCGTCGGCCTTGAGCATGTCGCGCAGCACGTCCATCTCGCTCTCCAGGTCGAGAAAGCGATACTCGTCCAGCGCTTCCACCTGCTTGGCAAACGCGCCGTCGATCTGGGCGATGGCCTCGGAGATGCGCGCGCGCACCGCCTGCGCCTTGGGCGTGCTGGCGGTGTTTTCCAGCTTCGCGCGCGCTTCCAGCAGGCGCAGCGTCGTGGGCAGATAGTAGCGCAGGAATGTGCGCAGCTGGGGCAGCAGCTGCGGACGCTGGCGGAGGATGGCGAGGATCTGCGCGCAGCTGCTCTCGATGGAATCGATGTGCGCGGAGAGCGCCTCGTCGGCGATGATGTCGTTGGCCTGGCGGATGCGGCGCATGGCCGCCTCGCCGCTGCGCACGAGGGCAGCCACGTCCTCGGCCCCCTCCTCGGACGCGGGCTGCGCCTGGGCGTGCGCGGCGGATGCCTCCGTCCGCTGCCAGCGGCGCTCGGTCTCCTCGTCGGAGGTGACGGTGTAGTCCGCGTCGATATTGTCCTCCGCGTCCTGATCCTTCGCCATCTTTTCCAGCGCGTGGAAGACCAGATAGACGGCGAGTATGCCGACCAGATTGCCGGCGAGGAGCGAGAGCAGATACCACGCCCAGCGGGGCAGATAATTCAGCGTTCTGAGCACGCGCTTTGCGTTCATGAGGAGGACACTCCTTTCGGCGGTTATTCGTCTTCTGCGGCCGCGTCGGGATCGGGCAGGCCCAGCGCTTCAAGCAGAAGACGGCGGTTTTCCGGCAGGTCGGCGACGATGCCGCTGGCGCTGCCCGCATTGCCGTAGCGCCAGTACCCCTCAAAGGGCACGGAGACGCGCGCCACATCCGCACCGCGCAGCCACAGCGCCTTGAACACGAGGCCGACCTGCTCGCTCGCGGTATACGAGGACTGCCATGCGTGCTTGAGCGAGGAGAACACGGCGGCGACGTTCGCGGCGGTCATGCGGCGGGTCTGCTCGACCATGGCGGCGAGCAGCTTGCTCTGGCGCTCGCCGCGGCCCAGGTCGTTGTCCAGCTTCCGGCAGCGCGCGTAGGCGAGCGCCTGCGCGCCGTTGAGGCGGCACTTGCCCTCGGCAAGCGGGTTTTCCGGGTAGACATCCAGCCCCTGCTGCGCCAGATACCACGCCTCCTCGGCGGTCAGCTCCACCTCGGCCCCGCCGATGGCGTCCACCAGTTCCACGACGGTGGTGAAATTCACCCGGAACCAGCCGTCGATGGCCACGCCGAAATTGCGCTCGATGGCCTCGCACAGCGCCTGCTCGTCCTGATTGCGCACGATGGTGTTGATCTTGCTGAGCTTGCCGTGCTCGTTTTCCACGAACATGTCGCGGGCGAACGTGACGGCGGAGAGCTTGGCGCGGGTGAAGTCCACCTGCACGAGCATCATCACGTCGCTGCGGCCTGTCTCATTGAGGGAACCGTAGTTGTCCATGCCGATGATCAGGAAGGACTGCGTGCCGTGCGGATGCAAGAGCAGGAAGACGGCCAGCCAGAGCGCCAGCAGCGCGCCGAGCACCATGCAGATGATGCGCGCGGCGCGATGGGCGCGCAGAAAGTCGCGGATTTTTCCAAACGATGCGCGAATGCGGTTCATAGCGGTCGGCCTCCATGGATAGAATATGGGACGGAGAAATCTCCCCGGCTGCATGCTGGAATAAACATAACATAACCGGCGGATAAAATCAAGCAGATTGACTAGGAACCGCGCATTTGATGGGAATCGTCGAGAAAATCGGTTGCGGACGAAGCGTTTTTTGTGTATAATAAGAACGTTATGGATTTTTGCGCAGGCGGCCACGGCCTGCGGAAAGAGATCAACCGGCGCACGGGATGACCTCCGGCGGCGGAACGAGGACACCGATAGATCGCATGACCCAGTATTGAGAAAGGAAATCATCGTGACAGAGAACGAAAAGAACATGATTCCGGAGAATCCGGAGAAGAAGACCGGCGGCCGCCGCCGTCCGGCGGCGAGGAAGCCCGCCGCGCAGGGGGACAAGCCCGCCGCGCAGGCGAAGAAGATCGTGAAAAAGCCCGCCGAAGGGCAGGCGAAGGGCGCGCAGGACGCCGCGCAGCCGCAGAAGAAGCCCGCCGTGCGCCGCGCGCGCACCGCGCAGCAAAAGCCCGCGCAGCCGGCGCAGGACAAGCCGGCGGCCAATGCGCCGCGCGGGAAGAACGCGCAGGCCGCCGCAAAGGAGAATGGCGCGGCCCCGCAGCAGCGCCGTGCGCAGCAGCGCCGCGGCGCGCAGGGCGCGGGCAAGCGCCGCGTCGCGCCGCCGGCCGGCGGCCAGGCGGACAAGCCGTTCATCTCCCAGAGCCTGCAATGGGTGGGCAAGAAGCCCCGCGCGATGCGCTCGCGCGCCAGCGAGCATCCCAGCCGCGCGACGCTGCGCATGATCCCGCTGGGCGGCATGTGCGAGATCGGCAAGAACATGACGGCCTACGAGTACGGCAACGACATCATCATCGTCGACTGCGGCCAGATCTTCCCGGACGAGACGATGCCCGGCGTGGATGCCGTCATCCCGGACTTCACCTACGTGCTGCAAAACCGCGACCGCGTGCGCGGGATCTTTATCACCCACGGCCACGAGGACCACATCGGCGGCCTGCCGTACCTGATGCGCGAGTTCAAGGCGCCCATCTACGGCGGCAGGATGGCCGTGGAGCTGCTCAAGTACAAGCTGGACGACCGCGTGCCCGGCCTGACCAGGAGCTGCACGCTGCGCACCGTGGAGGCGGGCGAGACCGTGCGCGCCGGGTGCTTTGCCGTGGAGTTCATCCACGTGAATCACTCCATCGCGGATGCGTTCATGTTCGCCATCCGCACGCCGATTGGCACCATCGTGCACTCCGGCGACTTCAAGATCGACTATACGCCCATCAGCGGCGACATCATGGACCTGCAGCGCATCGCGCAGATCGGCCACGAGGGCGTGCTGCTCTTCGTGTGCGAGTCCACGAACATCGAGGTGCCGGGCTTCTCCAAGTCCGAGCGCCACGTCGGCGAATCGATGGCCGACATGTTCAAGGACGCGCAGGGCCGCATCTTCGTGGCGACGTTCTCCTCGAACGTCTCGCGTTTGCAGCAGATCTTCACCGCCGCCGAGCGCCACGGGCGCAAGGTCGCGCTGGTGGGGCGCAGCATGCTCAACGTGTTCAACGCCGCCAACAACCTGGGCTACATCCAGATGAGGCCGGACACGCTCATCGAGATCAGCCAGGTGGACAAGCTGCCGCCGGAACAGGTGTGCATCATCTCCACCGGCTCCCAGGGCGAGCCGATGAGCGCGCTCACGCGCATCGCCTTCAGCAACCACCGCGAGCTGGAGATTCGGCCGGGCGACACGGTCATCATCTCCGCCTCGCCGATTCCGGGCAACGAGAAGCCCATCTACAAGGTCATCAACGAGCTCTACAAGCGCGAGGCGAAGGTGTATTACTCCGCGCTGGCCGACGTGCACGTCTCCGGCCACGCCTCGCAGGAGGAGATCAAGCTGGTGCACTCGCTGGTGCGCCCCAAGTTCTTCATCCCCGCCCACGGCGAGACGCGCATGCTCTACCAGCACGCCGACCTGGCGCACAAGCTGGGCGTGCCCTATGAGAACATCTTCATTCTCGCCAACGGCGACATCTTTGAGATCTCGCGCGGCGGCGCGAAGGTGACGGGCTTCACCAACGGCGATGCCGTGCTCATCGACGGCTCCTCCAAGGGCGAGGTGGACAACTCCGTGCTGCGCGAGCGCAAGCTGCTCTCCGACGACGGCGTCGTCTCCATCGCCCTGGCGGTCAGCGCCGCCACCGGCGCGATGATGGCCAAGCCCGCCGTCAGCGCCATGGGTTTCCTCTACGACAGCGAGCACGAGCGGATCGAGGCGGCCTGCCGCCAGCACGCGGCGAACATGGCCGTGCGCACCATCAGCGCGGGCCGCAAGCTCAAGGATTCCATTCCCCAGATGCAGAGCCAGATGCGCTCTTTCCTCTACGAGAAGACGAAGCGCCGCCCGGTTGTGCTCATCAACCTGATCGAGGTGGAATAAATGGAGAACCTGCCCGTCGTCCACGTGATCAACGGACGCCAGAAGAAGCTGCTCCAGGGGCATCCGTGGGTCTACGGCAACGAGATCGAGCGCGTGGAGGGCGAACCCGCCGACGGCGCGCTCGTCTCCGTCGTCGATTTCCGCGGGCGCGCCATGGGCACGGGCGTGTACAACAGCCGCAGCCTGATCACCGTGCGCCTGCTCACCCATCGCAACGAGGCGGTCACGGATGCGCTCATCGCCGCGCGCGTCAGGGCCGCCTGCGATTACCGCCGGTTCGTCCTGCGGCGCGAAGGCACCGATTCCTGCCGCCTGATCTACGGCGAGGCCGACCGGCTGCCCGGCGTCATCGCCGACCGCTTCGGCTCCGTGATCGTCTTGCAGGTGCTCTCCCTGGGCATGGAGCGCTATACGCAGGTGATCGCCGACGCGCTCATCGCCTGCCAGCAGCCGGCCTGCCTGCTGCTGCAAAACGACGACGCCATCCGCCTCAAGGAGGGCATGACCTGCTTTGCGAAGGTGCTCCACGGCGCGCTGCCGGAGGAGACGGTCATTCAGGAGAACGGCATCCGCCTGTGCGTGGACGTGCTGGGCGGTCAGAAGACCGGCTACTTCCTCGACCAGAAGGACAACCACCTGTTCCTGCGCCAGTTCTGCCGGGACGCGCGCGTGCTGGACTGCTTCTCCTACATCGGCGGCTTCGCGCTCAACGCGGCCGCGGCCGGCGCGCGCGAGGTGACGGCGGTGGACATCAGCGAGAGCGCCGTGGCGCGCATCGCGCGCAACGCCGCGCTCAACGATCTGCGCGTGCAGGCCGTGTGCGCCAACTGCTTTGACTTCCTGCGCGAGCAGGTGCGTGAAAAGCAGCGCTACGACGTGGTCGTGCTCGATCCGCCCGCCTTCACCAAGGCGCGCGCCAACATGCAAAACGCCTGCCGCGGCTACAAGGAGATCGCGCTCTCCGCGATGCGCCTGCTGCCTGCGGGCGGCGTGCTGGCCACGCACAGCTGCTCCTACCACATGCCGGAGGACGTGTTCGTGCACACCGTGCTCTCCGCCGCGCAGGATCTGCACAGGCAGGTGCGCGTGATCGCGCTGCGCCGTCAGGACATCGATCACCCGGTGCTGGCGGGCTATCCGGAGAGCCACTATCTCAAGAGCCTCTGGCTGCAGATGCTCGACTGATAAACGGCGCGAAGCGAAGAAGGGCGCCTGAGGGATGAAATCCCGGTTTCAGGGCGGCAGCCCTCACGTCTTCCATGATCAGGCGTAAGCGGCGGGAACCGCAGCGGAGCGTGTGGCGATTGGCCGTTTATCATCAAGAGTTCGTATCATATGCGATTTGAGGACGCCGAAACGGGCAAAAACCCGCGCCGGCGTCCCTTTTCTTCACAATAATTTGCATGAATGGCCGATATGCCGCCCAAATATCGTGGATTTTTCCGGGGAAAAGGAGTATAATGGCTGTATATTTCTGCATAAGGTGAGATGCATCATGAGCGATACCCTGCAAATCCTGTTGGCCATGATTCTCTACATGGCGGCGGTCATCGGCATCGGCGTGGCCTTTGCCCGGCGTGCGAACAAGAGCTCCGACGCCTACTTCCTGGGCGGGCGCACGCTCGGCCCGTGGGTGATCGCCATGAGCGCGGAGGCGTCGGACATGTCCGGCTGGCTGCTCATGGGCCTGCCCGGCGTCGCCTACTGGTGCGGCATCTCGGACGCGGCCTGGACGGCCATCGGCCTGGCGGTGGGCACGTACCTCAACTGGCTGATCGTCTCCAAGCGCCTGCGCCGCTACAGCGAGCGCGCGGGCAACGCCATCACGCTGCCGGAGTACTTCTCCAACCGCTTCCACGAGGAGCGCAAGGTGATCATGACGATCGCCGCCGTGTTCATCCTCGTGTTCTTCACGATCTACGCGGCGAGCTGTCTGGTGACATGCGGCAAGCTCTTCTCCACGCTCTTTGGCATGCCCTATGTGCCGATGATGATCGTGGGCGCGGCGTTCGTGCTGCTCTACACCGTGCTGGGCGGCTTCCTGGCGGAGAGCGCGTCGGACTTCATGCAGGCCATCGTGATGATCGTGGCGCTGTGCGTGGTGATGGTGCTGGGCACGAGCGCGGCGGGCGGCATCGGCGCCGTGGTGGAAAACGCGAAGTCCATCCCCGGCTTCTTTGACTTCTTCGGCATCGCCACGCCCGTGATGGAAAACGGCGCGCAGGCGGTCGTGGACGGCGTGCCGCAGTTCGGCGAGCCGGGCCGCTACGGGCTGCTGAGCATCGTCTCGTGCATGGCGTGGGGTCTGGGATACTTCGGCATGCCGCAGGTGCTGCTGCGCTTCATGGCCATCCGCGAGGAGAAGGAACTCACGCGCTCCCGGCGCATCGCGACGGTGTGGGTGGTCATCTCGCTGTCGGTCGCCGTGTTCATCGGCGTCATGGGCCGCGCGCTGTTCCCCGCGGCGCTGACGACCGCCTCCGACGCGGAGAACGTGTTCATCCTGCTGTCCACGAACCTGCTGCCGCCGCTGCTGGCCGGCTTTGTGATGGCGGGCATCCTCGCGGCGACGATCAGCTCGTCGGACTCCTACCTGCTCATCGCGGCCTCTGCGTTCGCCAAGAACCTGTATCAGGGCCTGTGGCGCAGGGAGGCGACGGACAAGCAGGTGCTGACCGTCTCGCGCATCACGCTGCTGACGATCGCCGCGATTGCGATGGTGATCGCGCTGGACGAGGACAGCGTCATCTTCACCATCGTCAGCTTTGCCTGGGCGGGCTTCGGCGCGACGTTCGGCCCGCTGATGCTCATGAGCCTCTTCTGGAAGCGCACGACGCGCGCGGGCGCGATTGCCGGCATGCTCTGCGGCGGCGGCATGGTCTTCTTCTGGAAGCTGGCCGTGCGCCCGCTGGGCGGCGCGTGGAACGTGTACGAGCTGCTGCCGGCGTTCCTGTTCTCGCTGCTGGCGATCGTGGTCGTCTCGCTGCTCACGCCCGCGCCCTCCGCGCAGATTCGCCAGGAGTTCGACGAGGTGGCGCATCGCGCCTGACCGGCTTGAAACCGCCGCGAAGCGCGCATGGGGTCAAGGGGCCGGGGAACTCGCATAGTCGCACCATTCTGTTGCTCCTTGCGGTGCCCGGCGTTCCCCGTTGTGCCATGGCGTCAGGGGAACGTTGGGGCGCCGCCCCAAGCCCCGGCAGGGGCATGATGCCCCTGCACCCCCGCTTCGCTTCGCGGCGGCTTTAAGCATGCTTTGGCGTGCAGGGCAGGCGCAGGTCGTCGCGCGGCACGCGCCGCCAATCGAAGCGCTTCGTCAATTCATCGAGCGTCGCGGGCCGGTTTTCGTCCAGAATCCCGGCGGCGCAGGCCAGCATGCCCAGAATCTGTTCGGGCGACATCGTCCGGCTCAGCGCCGGGAGGCCGAGGTCGCGGTCGCGCTTGGCCAGGCGGCGGCCCTGCGCGTCCATGAGCAGCGGGATGTGCCGGTAGACGGGCGTATCAAACCCCAGCGTCCTTTGCAGGTAGATCTGGCGGGGCGTGGAGGCGAGGATGTCGCGCCCGCGCACGACCTCGGTGACGCCGCTGAGCGCGTCGTCCACGACGACGGCGAGCTGATAGCCGAACAGCCCGTCCGAACGGCGGATGATCACGTCGCCGCAGTCGCGCGCGAGGTTTTCACGGATCGCGCCGAAGTGCGCGTCCTCGAAGGCGACCTCCGCGTCCGGCACGCGCAGGCGCATGGCGGGGCGTCGCGTGCGCGAGCGCTCGGCGATCTCTGCGGGCGTCAGATGGGCGCAGGCGCGGTTGTAGACCGGCTCGCGCTCGCCCAGGTTCGGGGCCTGCGCGGCGTGCAGCTGCGCGCGCGTGCAGAAACAGGGATAGACCAGCCCCATCTCGCGCAGGCGGTCAAAGTGCGCCTGATAGACGTCCGTGCGCGCGCTCTGATAGAGCGGCGGCTCGTCCCAGTCAAACCCCAGAAACGTCAGATCCTCGATGCACGCGTCGCTCAGGCGCTTCGGGCAGCGCGGCACGTCGAGGTCCTCGATGCGCAGCAGAAAACGCCCGCCCTGGCTGCGCGCGGAGAGATACGCGAGCAGGCAGCACAGCAGATTGCCCAGGTGCAGCCGCCCGCTGGGCGTGGGCGCAAAGCGCCCGACGGCCGGCGCGCTCACGCGTCCATCAGCGGGCTGCGCGGGCCGCCCGCCTTCTTTGCGCCCTCAGGCATGAGGAATTCGATCTCCAGCCTGTCAAAATCGACGGCTTCGGTGAAGTGCTCCCTGGTGTAGAAAGTATGGCCGAATTGCTCGAACTCCCGCGTGTGCTTGGGCAGTTGCAGCGGGCGCTGCACGTCAAAGCGGCGGCAGATCTCCAGAAACGCCGCCTCCACGTCGCCGTCTTCAATGGCGACGGTCTCCTGGCGCGCGATGCGGTGGTGCCGGATGATCCGGCCCCAAAGCCTGTTTTTCTCCATGTTTGTCTCCTTGCCGATCGGCGGCGAATGCGCTATAATATACCCTCAGATTGTAAATGATCGAAGGGGATTTGTAAAGGCATGCGGCTCACACTCTGTCCGCTGTTTTCCGGCTCTTCCGGCAACAGCATCTATCTTTCCTGCGGCAACGTGCGCCTGCTGGTGGACGCAGGCATGAGCGCGGCGCGCGTCGAGGCGGGCCTGCGCGAGATCGGCGTGGATGTGCGCGACATCGACGCCATCCTCGTCACGCACGAGCACATCGATCATGTGCGCGGGCTGGGCGTGCTCTGCCGCAAGTACGGTCTGCCCGTCTACGCCAACGCTGGCACGTGGGACGGGATTCTGCTGCGCGAGTCGGGCATCCCGCTGCGCTGCGTGCGCACGTTTGACACGCTTGAGGATTTCTACATCGGCGGCGTGAACGTCCATCCGTTCCCGATCCCGCACGACGCGCGGGAGCCCGTGGGCTACAGCTTTTCCTGCCGGGGCCTGCGCTGTGCGGTCGCCACGGACATCGGGCACATCAGCGAGGCGTGGATGGACGCCGTGACGGGCTGCCAGGCGCTGGTGCTGGAGGCCAACCACGACGTGGACATGGTCAACCGCGGGCCGTATCCCGCCCACCTCAAGCACCGCATCCTTGGGCGCAACGGGCACCTGAACAACGAGGACTGCGCCAGGGCGCTGCTGCGGCTGGTGAAGGCGGGCACGCGCGCGGTATTCCTCTCGCATCTTTCGCAGGACAATAATTTGCCGGAATTGGCATATAATACCGTGTGCGGAGCGCTGCATGAGGCGGGCTACGACGTGGGCACGGATATCCGCGTGAGCGTCTCGCGCAGGGACCGCGTGTCGGACATGCTCGTGCTGGAAAGCGACGACGTACAGGCCGTGTGAGGCGGGGAGGAAACCATGAAGCGCAAACTGACGCTGAACCTGGACGGAGAGACCGGGGAGACGCTGCGCATGCTCGCGCAGACGACCGGCTTTTCGCCGGAGATGACGGCGGTGTACTGCATCCGGCTCGTCGGCGCATGCGTGCGCGAAGGCCTCATTGACGATGTGCCCGCGCGCGCGTGGCCCGCGCAGGCGCAGGCGCTCACCGGCACGGAGACCGGCGGCAAGGTGATCGCCTTCGGCGCGCCGCGCGAAAAACGCGCCGAGGGCGGCGAAAGCCGCGCATAGTTTGGGCGCGATGCGTGCAGACTGCCTTATAGAAAGGAGTGGACTGCATGGATCGACTTTCCCTTTTGCTTGTGATCATCGGCGCGATCAACTGGGGCCTGATCGGGTTGTTCCAGTTTGATCTGGTCGCGTTCCTCTTCGGGGGACAGGCCGCGCTGATCTCGCGCGTGCTCTACACGATCATCGGCGCGGCGGGCGTATGGAGCATCTCCATGCTCTTTACCAGCCGCGAGGCGCGCGAAGAGCACCGCAGCGAACCGCGCATCGACGGCGCGAACGCGTAAACAAAGCAGATTACCCCCGCCGCCGGGCGCGCTTCTGCGCGCCCGGCGGCGGGGGTAAAAAAATCCTCCAAACGCAGCAATTCCCCCCTGTCATATCCCTTTTGGTTGGTGTATAATAGAAACACATGAGCCAGTGGGGGAGGGTATGTCGTGAGCGCCATCGTCGAGCAATTCTCAGCGGTGCTGTGGAACGTGATCAACAGGCCGAGCATTGTCGATTTTGTGGACATCCTTCTGCTGACCGTGCTCATCTATGAAATGCTGCTGCACATGCGCCACACGCGCGTCTCCCAGACGCTCAAGGGCGTGGTCATCCTGCTGGTGGCCACGTGGCTGAGCGATGTGATCGGCATGCGCACGATTCACGCGCTGCTCTCCTGGGTGATCAACGCCGGCCCGGTGCTGCTCATCGTGCTCTTTCAGCAGGAGATTCGCCGCGTGCTCGAAGAGCTGGGCGCGACGAACCTGCTGGACTCCGGCTCGCGGCTTCAGCAGGTCAGCAACACGGAGCTGATGATCGACGAGATGGTGCTGGCGCTGAACAACATGTCCCGCCGCCGCGTGGGCGCGCTGATCGTCATCGAGAACAAGACGCGCCTCAACGATGTCATCGCCACCGGCACGCGCGTGGACGGCGTGATCTCCCAACCGCTCATCGAGAACATCTTCGAGCCGAACACCCCGCTGCACGACGGCGCCGTCGTGGTGCGCGGGGATCGCATCATGTCCGCCGCGTGCCTGCTTCGCCTGTCGGATACCACCGGCGTGGGCCGCGACCTGGGCACGCGCCACCGCGCCGGCCTGGGCATGAGCGAGATCTCCGATGCGACGGTCTTCATCGTCTCCGAGGAGACGGGCATCATCTCCATGGCACGGGGCGGCGAGCTCGTCCGCCATCTGGACGAGACATCCCTGAGCCGGATCCTCCACGAGCTCTACGACGAGAAGCCCCGCGAGCCCACCCGCCTGAAGATCAACTCGACGCTGCTCCATCTCAAGCAGAGGAGGCGAAACGCGCACCATGATGAACAACAGAAACCCCCAAAGGCATGACGCCGTTCGCGGCCCGTTTCACGAGCTGTGCAAGGCCATGGGGCGCATCTTCTCCAGCAAGCGCTTTCTGTTTTTCGCCTCGCTGCTCATCGCCATACTGACCTGGAGCGTGCTGGTCGCCTCCGACGCGACGCTCACGCGGCCCAAGACGTTTCAAAACGTGGCCGTGAGCATCCAGGGCGAAGCGACGCTTAAGAGCCGCGGCTTCATCGTCATGGACGACCTGGAGGAAATCATTTCCGGCGTGCGCATGACGGTGGAGGTGACGCAGGCCAATTACAACCGCGTCAGCGGCACGTCCTACAACCCGCACATCGACCTGACGGACGTGACGGGCGTGGGCGAGAACACGCTGGAGATCGACTTCACCTCCCAGCTCTACGGCCCGGTCATCTCCTGTGAGCCCGCCTCGATCACCGTGAACGTGGAGCGATACATGACCCGCCGCGTGCCGGTCGTGCTGGAGATGACCGGCTTTGCGCTGGAGGGCGTGTATCTGTGCAGCTATCGCACCGACCCGACGATGCTCTCCGTCTCCGGCCCGCAGTCGCTGGTGACCAGCGTGTCGCGCGCGGTGGTGAAGCTGGATCTCTCCACGCTCTCCACGGATCGCGCCAGCGACCGCACCGCGCTCGACGTGGAATTGCAGGACGCCTCCGGCCAGATCGTGCAGAGCGACCGGCTGGAGATCACCAATGAGACGGTCATCACCGACTCCGTCGTCGTGGAGACGGAGGTCGTGCCCATGGTGCAGGTGCCCATCGACATCGACGCCCTGGTGACCGGCGAGCCCGCAGAGGGCTACGAGCTGGTGAACGTCACGGTGGAGCAAAGTGCGCTGGGCGTCGCGGCCGAGGCGGATGTGCTCAGCGCCATTGAGTTCATCACGACGGAACAGCCGCTGGACATCGAGGGCGCGACTGAGAACGTCAGCGGCTATGTGAAGCTGCAGCGGCTGAGCGGCATTGAAAACACGCTGCCCTCGGAGATCGCCGTGACGGCGGAGATCGCGGAAAAGACCACCGAGCGCACGCTGCGCGCGCTGGACATCGACGTCGACGGCCTGGGCGTCGGGCTGGAGGCGGCGCTCTCCGTCGGGCAGAGCACCGTGCAGCTCGTCGGCGCGAACAGCTTTATCGAGGGCCTTGAGCGGGAGGACGTCCGCCTGTATGTGGACGTGAGCGGCCTGGAGGCGGGCGAGCACGTGCTGCCGGTGCAGATTCGCATCGACAATGCGGAGCCGTTCAGCTGTGCGCTGAGCGTGCCGGAGGTCTCCGTCACCCTCACGCAGACGCATCCGTGAGCGCATGTCAGCCATTTTCCGGCCGCGGATTGCGACCGGATTTTTCATATCAACCTGAAGGCAAGGAGGGATGGCCGGCATGGGCACGATAGCCGATACGCTGTTTAACGGCCTGATGAGCTGGGTGCGCGCGCTGGTGAACGCGCTGTGGGCGCTGGTCTCTGCGGATCATACGACGGTGCTGGCGTTTCTGGGCAAGAACTGGCTGATCATCGCCGCGGTGATGATCGCCGCGGGTTTGGTGATCGACTGGATCATCTGGCTGCTGCGCTGGCAGCCGTACCACCTGTGGGCGCAGCGCGCGCGCAGGCTGCTGCGCATCGAGGAGCCGGAGGCGCAGGAGGAAGAGGAAGCGCCGCGCCGCGCGCGCGCGGCGGCGATGCCCCCGCGCCGCGATCCTTATGCGCCGCCCCGCGATGTCCAGCCGGAGCTGTTCATCGACGAGCGGGATGTCATGGCCCGCGCGGAGCAGGCGCCGGACGAATACGCCTATCCGGGCATGCGCTACGACAGCGCCGCGCCGGAGGGCGCGCAGGCCGGCACGCAGCGCTACAGCGCGCTGACGCAGGAGGGGCCGGGCGCGGCCGAGGTCGAGCGCCGGCGCGCGGAGATCGAGGCATGGCGCAGACAGGAGGAAGCGCGCGCCGCCGCGCAGCGCGCCGAGCGCGAGCGGCTGGCGCAGCAGGAGCGCGAGCGCCAGGCGCAGGAGCGCGAGCGGCAGGCACAGGCGGAATACGCGCGGCAGCTGGCCGAGTACGAGCGGCAGAAGGCGCAGTATGAGCTTGAGCTGGCGGAGTATGAGCGGCAGAAGGCCGAATACGAGGCGTATCTGGCGCGCGAGGCGGCGCAGCAGCAGGAGCAGGCGGAAGAGGTTGCGCCCGCCGCGAGCCGCCGCCGCAGGGGCGCGCAGCGGATGTACAGCGACTACGTGGAGGGCGAGACCGTATCCGAGCTGCCGGATGCGCCCGATTGGCCGCAGATGCCCGCGCAGACCGAGGCGGCGCATCAAACCGAGGTCCCCACGCAGGAGGCGAACAGGAAGGGCAGCCTGCTGGGCCGCATGGCGAAGATGATCGAGCCGGAAGAGGAGCAGATCATCTCGCGCACAAAGCTGCCGCCGCGCGTGAACGTGCAGGACGCCTACAAGCCGGCGGCTACGCCGACCGGAAAGGGCAGGCGCCATGGATGACGGCGTGATGCAGGCGCTGGAGAGCGTCGGGGCGGCGCTGTCCATTCTGCTGATGGGCGTGTGCGCCGTGCGGCTGCTCGCGCGCTTCGCGGGCGTGCTGCGCGGGCGGGAGGCGGCGGGCGGCGTGACGCACGCGCATGCGCCGCTGCGCGCGCTGGGCGCTGCCGTTGCCGTCGGGCTGGTTTCCCGGCTGGCGCTGTATCTGCTCGCCTATGCGATGTATCGCATGCTGGGCGTGGGCAGCGACGGCCTGCTCGCCTCGCTGGAGCCGCTGTGGACGCACTGGGACGTGCGCCACTATCTGGGCATCGCCGCGCAGGGATACACGGCCGTGGGCGACGAGCGCCTGCGGCTGGTGTTCTTTCCGCTCTATCCGATGCTCATCCGGCTGCTCGCCCCGCTGACGGGCGGCAACCTGTTTGCGGCGGGCACGGTGATCTCGCTGATGTGTGCGGCGCTGGCCTCGGCGCTGGTCTACGACCTGTCCTATATGCACTTCGGCGGGGACTCGGCGCGCCTGAGCGTCGCGTATTTCCTGCTCAGTCCGCTGAGCGTGTTCCTGTGCTGCGTGTACACGGAGTCGCTCTTCATCTGCCTGACGCTGCTGGCGGTCTGCCTGCTGCGGCGCGGGCATCGGTGGGGCGCGGTGGCCTGCGGCGCGCTCAGCGCGTTTACGCGCATGCCGGGCGTGATCGTCGCGGGGCTGCTGCTCATCGACTGTCTGGGGCGGCTGCCCCGGCAGCGGGCGAAGGCGCGCGCGCTGCTCATCTGCGGTGCGCAGATGCTGCTGGTCTTCGGCGGGCTGTTTGCCTACTGGCTGATCAACTGGCAGGTGACGGGCGATCCGTTCATGTACATGGTCTATCAGAAGGAAAACTGGTTTCAGCAGCCGGGCACGTTCTGGAATTCCACGGCAAACACCGTGCACTACTTCCTCACCGGCGTCGGCGAGAGCGACTGGCTGTGGACGTGGGGCTTTCAGCTGTTGTGCATGCTGGGCATCTACCTGCTGATGGCCTTTGGCACGGCGGCGATCCCGTTTGACCTGGCGGCGTACAGCTTCGTCTACGTGTGCGTCGTGCTCGCGCCGACGTGGCTGCTCTCCGGCGCGCGCTATCTCTACGCGCTGTGCGCGCTGCCCATGCTGCTCTCGCGCCTGCGCGCGGGACGGACGGGGCACGCGCTGATGCTCACGGTTTCAGCCGTGCTGCTGGTCGTTTGGACATTTGGCTACACCCTCGCCGTCCAGGTGCTGTAAGGCGCGCGGGCGGCGTAGAAAAGGAGGAGACATGCGGATGATCACCGTCACCTATGAAGAGGCCGTCGCCGTGATGCAAAAGGGCCTTGAGCGTTATCTGCCTGCGCCGCAGGCGCGGCGCTTTGCCGAGATCTTCGCGGGCAATTCGCTCGACGGCGTGCACAGCCACGGCATGAACCGCTATCCGCGCTACCTGAGCGACATGGAGAGCGGGCTGTGCGACGCGCGCGTGACGAGCGCGGAGCGCGTGAGCGGTCTGGGCGGTCTGGAGGTCTGGGACGCGCACTTTGGCGTCGGCCCGCTGATCGCCGAGCAGGCGGCCGGCCGCGCGATCGAGCTGGCGAAGGCGCACGGCATCGCCTGCGTGGCGCTGCGAAACAACAGCCACTGGCTGCGTGCGGGCCGCTACGGCCTGATGATGGCGGATGCGGGCATGATGGGCATCTGCATGACGAACACGTGCATGAATCTGGTCGCCTACGGCGCGAAGGAGCCGTCCACCGGCAACAACCCGATCACATTTGCGATCCCGCGCAGGGCGGGCAGTTTGGTGATGGACATGGCGGTGAGCCAGTATGCCTTTGGCAAGCTGGAGATCATGGCGCAGGAGGGCGGCATGCTCGACACCGAGTGCGGCTACGACGTGGACGGCAACCCGACGAACGATCCGCGCAAGATCGTGCAGAGCGGGCTGATGATGCCCATGGCGCTCTGGAAGGGCAGCGCGCTGTCCATCATGATCGACCTGATGGTGTCCATGCTCTCGCTGGGGCGCACGTCGCTTCAGATTGGCAGGCCTGCCGACGGCGAGCGGGGCATGAGCCAGATGTTTGTGTGCATGAACCCCGCGGCGGTGATCGACATGGAGCAGGCGGAGGCGCAGATGGAGAGAAGCGTGGCGTTTCTCAACGCGCTGGCGCCGCGCGACGGCAAGCACGGCGTGCGCGCGCCGGGGCAGAATCTGGCGGCGACGCGCGCGAAGCACCGCGCGCAGGGGATTCCGGTGACGGAGGAGACATGGGCGAAGATACAAAGCGCCGCGCGGTAAGAAGGCGATAAAAAAACCCCGGCGCGTACCGGGGACCGGAGCCTGCCGCCGCCAGTGGCGGAAGCAGGCAGGCGGAGCGTCGGGAATCGCAAGGAGTATCCGAAGGATACGACTATGCGAGTTCCGCGGGCCCTTGACCCCATGTTCGCTTCGCGGCGGCTTAAAGGGGGTGCACGGGCTTATAGATCAGCCGGTGCTCCATACAGGCCCACGCGTCCATGGACGCCGTGCGCAGCTGGATCTCCACGGGTACGAGGTACGCCTGTGCGTTAAGCACGATGGGCATGCTGAAGATCAGATGCAGGCTGCGATAGCCGCTCTCTTTGGGTTCGGCGATGTAGTCGTGCACCGCGTCGAGCTGGGCCACGCCGCTTGCAAGCAGCGTCTGGGCGAAGCGATAGACGGCCTGTGTGTCGGTGAGCACGGCGCGCAGGCCCGCGATGTCGTGCAGGCATGCGCCTGCGGCCTGCGCGGTTTCGGGCATGTTCTTGCGGCGCAGCTTGCCGCGGATGGACGCGGGCGACTTGAGCCGGAAGTGCAGCGTCAGCACGTCGCTGACGTGCCGGCTGCGCGCGGCGCAGAGCATCTCAAAGGCGGCCTGTGCGGCGGCCTCGTAGGGGCTGTAGAATTCGGCGTCGAAGGTCGGGTCGCCGGCGATGGTGTCGTGCGGCGTCAACGCCTGCGCCGTTGCAGGGGATGACATGGATCTCACCTCGGTTTCTTTGCTGGAATGAATCGATCTGTGCTCATGATACGCGGTTTATTTTGCAGGGGTATGGACAAAGGTGGGCGAAAATGTGAGCAATCGGGAACTCCGCTGATCAACATATGCGCGGGACGGGAAATTTATGAGGCGCGCACGGCTGCCTTTTGGGCTGTACAGGCGGCGCGCCATCCGGTATAATGCAGGGGAAACCCTGTGTATGCAGAAGGAGACGGACATGAAACAGAATGTTGTGAGCGACGCGCTGCGCGCGGGCCTCAAAAGGACGCCCGGCAGGGCCGCGCGCCTCGCGCTTTGGGTGCTCGCGTGCGCGGTGTTCTTCGTCTTTGCGCGCTGCGCGCGATACGCGAAGATCGACGAATTCAGCGGGTATCAGACGGCGGAGATGCAGCGGCTCTCCGGCGTGATCTTCACCGCCATCTTCGCGGCGGCCTATGCCGTGCAGCTGCGCGCGGGACGGCGGCTGCCGCTGTCCATGCACGTGCTGCTGGCGGTGATCACGGGCGCGGTGCTGCTTGCCAAGATCTCGCTGCTGGATTACGTGAGCGATGATTACGACATCTTCCTGAGCAACTGGATCTACGAGTATTCGCAGATGGGATGGAAGGAAGGCCTGGGCACGTACATCGGCAGCGACTATGCGCCGCCGTATCTGTACCTGATGCAGATCATCTCCCGCGTGGAGCACTATCCGCCGCAGTATCTGGTCAAGGCGATCTCCATCGCCTTTGACGTGCTGATGGCCTGGGCGCTGATGCGGCTCTCCGCCCTGCGCATCAAGGGCGACGGCGCGCCGCTGCTCATCTTCCACATCGCCTCAATGCTGCCCACGGTCGTCTTCAACGGCGCGTACTGGGGCCAGTGCGACGTGATCTACACGGCCTTCTGCCTGACGGCGCTGTACATGGGCCTGACGAAGCGCTCCGCGCGCTGCATGCTCTTCTTCGGCGTGGCGCTCTCCTTCAAATTGCAGACGGTCTTCTTCCTGCCCGTGCTGCTGCCGCTGTGGCTCAGGAAGGACATCAAGCTGCGCCACCTGCCGATCATCCCGGCGGCGTACATGGCGATGATGATCCCGGCGCTGTGGGGCGGCAAGTCGCTGCGCCACGTGCTCACGGTGTATTTGCAGCAGGCGGACGCGTACAACTTCATCACGATGAACGCGCCGAACCTGTATCAGTTCCTGCCGGATCTGGACAGCGAACTGCTCTATACCATGTTCGGCGGCATGGCGATGGCGCTGGGCTTTGCCTGTGTGCTGGGCATGTGCGCGCTGGTGTGCCTGCGCCGCGACCGCCTCGGCGTGGATGCGACGGTGCTCGCCTGCCTGCTGATGCTCGCGGGCGTGCCCTTCTTCCTGCCCAAGATGCACGAGCGCTACACGTTCGGCGCGGACGTGCTCTCGCTGGTCGCGGCGGCGTATGCGCCGGGGCGGCGCATCCTGCTGCCGCTGTGCTTCGGCTTTGCGTCCTACGCGGCGTACACGGCCGGCCTGCCGGGCGATCGGATCATGGACCTCAAGTGGGCGGCCATGTTCCAGGCGGTGGGCGTGGCGCTGACGGCGGCGGAGCTCTGGCGCGCGCTCGGCGCGCAGCGCCGGGAGGCCGTGCTTTCGGAGGTGAAGGCGTGATGAAGAGATTCGAAGCGATGCGGGGATTCGACCCGGTGCGCAGCGCGCTGATGCTGCGCGCGAATGGGCGCGGCGCGTGGGCGCTGTTTGCGGCGCTGATGGCGGCGTTTTATGCGATCATCTGGGCGATGTGCGGCTGGTTGCAGGGCGCGGCGGTGATCGCCGCCGCGGGCACGCTGGGCGCAGGGCTGCTGACGGCCTTTGCCTGGCGGGCGCAGCGCGAGGAGGACACGACGGTGATCGTGCTGCTGTGCACGGCGGCGCTGTCCATGCTGGCCGTGGGCGCGCATCTGGCGCTGCTCACCGTCAAGCCGGGTCGCTACGGCAACGTGCTGGAGCCCATGCTCATCGACATGTGGAATTACGAGCTGGTGACGGCCATGGCTTGGGAAGAGGGCAGCTGGTCGAGCGTCTACCTGATCTTCATGGGGCTGCTCTCCCGTGTGGAGAACTTCAGCTGGCTCTACGCCGTCAAGCTCTTTGACATGCTCTGCCAGTGCGTGGCGGCGGGCGCGGTGCTGCGCCTGGCGCTGCTGCGCGGGGCGAAGGCGCCGGGCGCGATCGCGGCGATGTTTGCCTGCGTGCTCGCCCCGACGATGCTCATGAACGCGGGCGTCTGGGCGCAGTGCGACGCGACGTTCGCGATGTTCACGCTCTGGGGGCTGGCGCTGCTGCTGGGCGGCAGGCCGTTGGGCGGCTGCGTGCTCTGGGGCCTGGCGCTGGGCACGAAGCTGCAAAGCGCGTTCCTCTTCCCGCTGCTCATCGTGCTCTTCATGCAGGAGCGCGTGCAGCTGCGCCACCTGCTCGCGCTGGCGGCGGCGGCGTTCCTCTGCCAGATCGCCATCGTGCTGGATGGGCAGGGCGTGACAAACCTGATCACGCGCTACGCCGTGCAGCTGGAGGACGCGCGCTGGGAGGCGGGCCTCTCCGACGGCATGCCCAACGTCTACAAGCTGATGAACGTGGCCTCCACCCGCGAGTTCAGCGGCATGGGCCTGTATCTGGGCATCGCCTGCGCGCTGCTGGTCGTCGGCGCGCTGCTGCGCGTCGGGCGCCCCCCGGCAAACGACACGCTGCTGCTCGCCACGCTGCTGCTGGCCGCGGGCCTGCCGCTGATCCTGCCGCAGATGAACGCGCGCAGCCTGTACCTGGCGGGCATGCTGGCCTTTGCCGCGGCGGGCAACGCGCGCAGGATGATCATCGCAGGGCTCATCGAGTTCGTCTCGCTGTGCGCGTACATGGCGGCGATCTTTACCAGCGAGGTCGTGCCGATGATCCCGCTGGCGCTGCTGGCGATCGCGGCGGCGGTGCTGGTGCTTCTGGAGCTGCTGCCCGCGCTCCTTGGCGGAGAGAGGGAAGAGGAGGCGCTGCGCGCATGAAGACGCTCCAGGCGCTGCTCTTGCGCGCGGACGACGGCCTGCGCGCGCTGCTGCTCACGCCCCGCCTGCCGCGCTGGGCGCTGGCGGCGCTGACGTGCTGCGCGTTCTGCCTGCTGATGATGACGCGCACGCTCACCCAGCTCACCGGCGCGACGCTCGGCCTGCGCGCGCTGACGGTGCTGCTGCTCTGCGCGCCGCTGTGCGCCATGCTGGCCTTCGGCCTGCGGCTGTGCCGGGAGGAGAGCGCGCTGGTCTCGTTGGGCGTGTGCGCGCTTTGCGCGCTGGCCATGCTCCTGCGCGTGAGCTTCATCGAGCGCTCCTCCGGCGATTACGACATCTATCTGGCCGGCTGGATCGAGCGGCTGGCCGCCGGCTCGTTTTCCGAGGGCATGCGCGCGAACATCGGCGAGTACAACGTGCTCTACCAGTACATCCTCTTCCTGATCACGCGGCTGAGCGTGCCGCCGCTCTACGCGGTGAAGGCCGTCTCCTTCGTGGGCGACGCCTTCCTGGCGGGCGCGGCCGCGCGGCTGGCCGGGAAAAAGCACGCGCTCGTCGCCTTCGGCGCGACGCTGCTGCTGCCCACCGTGGCGCTCAACGGCGGCATGTTCGCCCAGTGCGACAGCCTGTACGCCGCCTGTGCGCTCTGGGGGCTGGCGCTGGCGCTCTCCGGCAGGCCCGCGCAGTCTGCCGTCTGCTTCGCGCTCTCGCTGGCCTTCAAGCTGCAAAGCGCGTTCATCCTGCCCATCGTGATCGTGCTCTGGGCGGGGCGCAAGCTGCGCCTCGCCGACGCGCTTTGTTTCCTGCTGACGCTCGCCGCCGTGGCGCTGCCCGCGCTGCTGGGCGGCAAGAGCCCTGGCGACATCATCGGCATCTACACCGCGCAGACCGGCCTGTACACGGGGCTCAACTACAACGCGGCGACCCTCTTTGGGCTGATGGAGACGGCGGGGTTGGACGTGTACGCCTACGGCAACTTCGCGATGGCGCTGGCGTTTGGCGTGTGCGCGCTGCTGGTGATCGTGGGCGCGCGCAGGGCGGCGCGCATGACGGACGGGGAGACGGTGCGCCTGGCGCTGCTGATGGTGCTGCCCATCGTCTTCTGCCTGCCCAGGATGCACGAGCGCTACTTCTACATGGCCACGCCGCTGAGCGTCGCGCTGGCGGCGCGGCGGGGCGGCAGGGCTGTGGCGGCGGCGGCGCTCATCGAGCTGGCGCTGTTTGCGACGTATTGGGCGCTGGCCGTCTCGCTGCCCATGGCTTCGGCGATGATGCTCGCGGCCATCGTGCTGCTGCTTTCGGACGGGCATTGCGAAGACGAACAAATGGTGTGAGGATCAAGTGATAAACGAATGGCGCGGATGCGACGGCGCAGAAGGAGGCTATCATGAACCGGGAAGACATGCTCGCTTTTTTGAAAAATGAGGCGCGCGGCATCGCCGCGATGTTTGGGCCGAACTGCGAGACGCTCGTCCACGACATGACGCGCCCCGGCCATCCGATTCTGGCGATCTACAACGGCACGGTGACGGGCCGCGAGGTCGGCTCCACGGCGGACATCTTCGGGGACATCGGCGACTACGACGAGACGATCTACAAGAACAAGGACTACACCAACCAGATGGTGCTCGCCCGCGACGGGCGCACGCTCAAGAGCACGACGTTCAACATCGTGGGCGACGACTACCATTTTGCGCTGGGCATCAACATGGACATCACGCACATGGTGCGCGCCATGCAGATGCTCACGGAGATGACAGCCACCAGCGGCGACTTGCAGCAGACGCTGATGCAGGACGCCCGCAGCCAGCTGGAGGAGCTGCTGCGCGAGTGCATCAGCGCGGTGGGCAAGGAGCCGGAGGCGATGAAGAAGACGGACAGGATGCACATCATCCGCATGCTCTACAGGCGGCGGGCGTTCACCTACCAGAAGTCCGTGGCGATCGTCGCCGAGCGGCTGAACGTCTCGCGCTACACCGTGTATAAGTACATGCACGAGCTGGAAGAGGCGGAGAAGAAGGGCGAGCACCTGAGCGACTGAGCCGCTTTCAACCGCCGCGAAGCGGGGCCGGGGGGGAGAACGCGCATAGCCGTACCCTTCGGATACGCCCTGCGGTTCTGATCAGCCGTTTTCATCAAGAATTGGTATCACAAAAGCACCGGTCCTTGCGGCCGGTGCTTCTATATGGTTTGCTTGCGGCGGCTTGAAGAGGCGCTTAGCCCTTGACCGCGCCCGCGACGACGCCCTCGATGATGTACTTCTGGCAGGCCAGATACATGATGATGATCGGGATGACCGTGATCATGATGCAGGCCATCATCGGGCCCATCTCCACGCGGCCGTAGCTGCCGCGGAAGTACTGGATCGCCATCGGGATGGTGCGGTATTTCTTGATGTCCAGCACCAGCGTGGGCAGCAGGTAATCGTTCCAGACCCACATGGTCTCCAGAATGGCGGTGGAGATGGCCGTCGGTTTGAGGATCGGGAAGACGACCCTGAAGAAGATCTGCAGCGGGTTGCAGCCGTCGATCATCGCGGCCTCTTCAATGGCCAGCGGCACGGACTTCATGAAGCCCGTGAACATGAACACCGCCAGGCCCGCGCCGAAGCCCAGATAGATGATGCAGATGTTGAACGGCGTGTTCAGGCTCAGGGAGTCCGCCGTCTTGGAGAGCGTGAACATGACCATCTGGAACGGCACGACCATCGAGAACGCGCACAGCAGGTACATCAGCCGGGAGGGCAGCGTGTTCACGCGCGTGATGTACCAGGCGCACATCGAGCAGCACAGGATGATCAGCAGGACGGAGGTCACGGTGATGACGACCGAATAGCCGAAGGAGGACAGAAAGTTCATCTGCGTGACGCCGTGGATGTAGTTGTCCAGCCCCACGAACGTCTCGCTGGTGGGCAGCTCAAAGACGGATGTGGTGGAGATGGCCGTCTCCGCCTTGAGCGAGTTGAGCAGGATCAGCACGACCGGATAGATCCAGATCAGGCTAAGCGCGGTCAGCAGGATGCTCAGAAACGCATCGACCGCGCGGCGCGCGCCGGACACGGCGCCGTCGTGATAGACCTTGGCTTTCGTCATTACTGCTGCACCTCCTTGCGGCGGGTGAAGTGGAGCTGTACCAGTGCGATCACGATGACCAGCAGGCAGAAGACGACGGACTTCGCCTGACCGATGCCCTTCCACTGCGGGCCGGAGCGGGCGTAGAAGGTGTCGTAGATGTTGAGCGCCAGCATCTGGCTCGCCTTGGCCGGCTCGCCGCCGGTGAGCGCGAGGTTCTGGTCAAAGAGCTTGAAGGAGTTGGTTAGCGTCAGGAAGGTGCAGATGGTGATGGAGGGCATGACCATCGGCAGCTTCACCTTGATGAGCGTCTGCAGGCTGGTCGCGCCGTCGATGGACGCGGCTTCCAGCAGGTCGCCCGGCACGTTTTGCAGGCCGGCGATGTAGATGATCATCATGTAGCCGATCTGCTGCCAGCACATGAGGATAATCAGACCCCAGAAGCCGTAGCGCGCATCCAGCGCCAGCAGCGGCAGGCCCAGATTGGTCAGGATGCCGTTGAGCAGGATCTGCCAGATGTAGCCCAGCACGATGCCGCCGATCAGGTTGGGCAGGAAGAACACCGTGCGGTAGACGTTCGTGCCGCGCAGGCCGCGCGTGAGCGCCAGCGCCAGCAGGAAGGCGATGATGTTGATGAGGATCGTGGAGACGACGGTGAACTTCGCCGTGAACCAGAAGGCGCTCACGAACGTCGGGTCTTCGAAGACCTTGACGTAGTTGCTCAGGCCCACGAACGTCGTCTTGCTGACGGTGGTGAACTTGTGAAACGAGAGATACAGGCCCCAGACGAACGGCCAGATGAAGCCGATGATGAACGCGGCCAGCGTGGGAAGCAGGAACGCCGGCCAGTATTTCCGGATGGCTTTTTCCATAAAAGACATTCCTCCCAAACAGGGCGGCCTGCAAAAACGCGCGAAGCTGTGCACGCTTTTGCAGATCGCCCGGATTCAAGGGCAACAGAAGAGGGCGGGCGAGCCGCCCGCCCTCTCAACGCTTGCGATAGGGGTAAGGATCAGTGGGTCAGATCGTACTCGGTCTTCCAGCCGTCCACGAACGCGGTCACGACGCCGTCCCAGTCGCCGGTGCCGGCGGCATACGCGGTCAGCGCGGAGCCCACGCCGTTCTTCCACTCCTCGGAAGGCATGGTCGTGAAGTTCCAGGAGATCGGGGTCTTGCCCGCGGCGGTCATCTCGGTATCCACGGCGACGAGCGGGTTGGTGGACGCGTACTCGCCGGTGAAGGTGTCAAACGGCACCACGAAGCCCATGTCCTGAGACATGCTCTTGCGGCCCTCGTCGGAGGTGATCACCCACTCCAGGAACGCGAGCGTCGCGTCGATGTCTTCCTGATCGGCCTCGGCGTTGACGCACCAGTAGTTCTCCGTGCCGGTGCACAGGCCCTGATTCTCTTCGCCCTCGACGCCGATGTAGATCGGGATCATGGTCAGGTTCTCGGCGCCCAGCGCGGAGATGTCGTTCCACGCCCAGGTGCCGTTCTGATAGAACACGGCCTTCTCGCCCACGAACTCGGCCACGGCGTCATTGCCCGTCTTGGAGGCCAGCAGCGCCGGCTCGCAGGTGGCGTTGTTGATGTAGAGATCCCAGATCGCCTTGTAGTTGTCCAGGTAGGTGCCCTTGATGGCGCCGGTGGAGGTGATGCCGTCCGCCTTGTACTCGTAGTAGATCGGCATGTTGGCCAGGTGGGTCTTGAAGCGCCAGTCGGAGGAGCCGTCCATGCCGGCAGAGGTGAACGCGCCGTCGATGCCCAGCTCATCCTTGCGGGCCTGGATGTCCTCGGCGACCTTCTTGAGGCTCTCGAAGTTGGTGATGTCCGCCGCGGTGTAGCCGGCCTTCTCCAGCAGCTTGGTGTTGGCGATGATGCCGTAGGTCTCCACGACGTAGGCAATGCCCTTCACCACGTCGCCTTCCTTGAGGGCGAAGGACTCGTTGGTCAGGTGCTCCATCAGCGCGGTGCCGGAGAGGTCATAGCAGTAGTCCGTCCAGTTCGCCAGACCGACCGGGCCGTTGACCTGGAACAGGGTCGGCGCGTCGCTCTTCTCGATCTCGGACATGAGTGTGGTCTCGTACTCGCCGGAGGCGGCGGTCACGACGGTCACCGGCACGCCGGTCTGCTCGGTGTAGACCTTGGCCAGCTCCTGCCACTGCGTATCCTGCTCAGGCTTGAAGTTGAGGTAGTAGACGGAGGCGTCCGCGCAGGCGGTGACGGCCAGGGCCATGCACAGCGTCAGCGCGAGGACAAGGGCGACGATCTTCTTCATAAAAAGATCTCCTTCCAAAGAAAATATTCTGTACGGGGCAGCGCCACAGCGCCCCGCAAGCAGCGAAATCATCGAGGCAAATGCGCCGGAAACGTTTCCGGAAAGCGGTATACATCTCCTCGTGAGAAATATTATAAAATGCTTTGGTGAAATTGTCAATAGCGAATTAAGAGAAATCGCTTGTATACCACAAGGTGAACAAAATGTAAACACGGCGCGGGGGAGGGGCGATCCGGGCTGCACGCCGGGTGCGGGCGGCAGGCGGCCTGCGGCGCGCCTTTCCCGCGCAGCCCCTGAAAAAACGCGGGCGCAGACCGGGCCGCCGCCGGGACAGACGCCGGGCACGCCGGCGCGCCCGCAAAAACCGGGCAGACAGTTTGTGGCGGACGATTGAAAAAAACGCCGCCATCCGTTATAATAGACGGGCAACAAGCCCGTGCGCGCACGGGACGATTCGGAGGAAGAATATCTATGAAACTCGGCGTCGTCGGCCTGCCCAACGTCGGCAAGTCCACCCTGTTTAACGCGATCACCAAGGCCGGTGCGGAGGCGGCGAACTATCCCTTCTGCACCATCGAGCCGAACACGGGCGTGGTGGCCGTTCCGGATGAGCGGCTGGACGTGCTCAGCGAGATGTATCACCCCAGGAAAAAGACGCCCGCGGTCATCGAGTTCGTCGACATCGCCGGCCTGGTCAAGGGCGCCAGCCACGGCGAGGGATTGGGCAACAAGTTCCTCTCCCACATCCGCGAGTGCGAGGCCATCGTGCACGTGGTGCGCTGCTTTGAGGACCCGGACATCATCCGCCACGCGGACAGCGTCAGCCCGCAGCACGACATCGAGACGATCAACCTCGAACTGATCGCCGCCGACCGGGAGACCGTCGCCCGGCGCGCCGAGCGCGCGGCCAAGATGGTCAAGACGGGCGAGAAGAAATTCGCCGAGGAGGCGGAGCTGGGCGCAAAGCTGCTGGCGCACCTGGACAATCTGCAGCCCGCGCGCACCTGCCCGATGACGGACAAGGAGCGCGAGATCGCGCGCGAGTGGTTCCTGCTGACGACCAAGCCGGTCATCTACGCCTGCAACATCAAGGAGGACGACCTGGGCAAGGACGAGAACGACCTGCCGGGCGTGCCGGACGTGAAGGCCATCGCCGGGGAGGAGAACGCCAAGGTGCTGGTCATCAGCGCGAAGATCGAAGAGGACATCGCGCAGATGGACGAGGACGAGAAGGCGATGTTCCTCACGGAGCTGGGCATCGGCAAGAGCGGCCTGGACCGCCTGATTGCCGAGTGCTACGACCTGCTTGGCCTCATCTCCTTCCTGACCGCCGGTGCGGACGAGTGCCGCGCGTGGACGATCAGGAAGGGCACGAAGGCGCCGCAGGCCGCCGGCAAGATCCACTCCGACTTCGAGCGCGGCTTCATTCGCGCGGAGATCGTCGCCTTTGAAGACCTCAAGGCAAACGGCTCCATGCTCGCCTGCAAGGAGAAGGGGCTGGTGCGCAGCGAGGGCAAGGAGTACGTGATGCACGACGGCGACGTGACGCTCTTCCGCTTCAACGTGTGATCGTTTCGTTGAAAGGCTGCGACCGCAGCCTTTCAACGAAGAATCGTCCTTTTCCTGTGCGCGCGGCCGGCACATGATATCGGAGACGACTGCGGCGCTGCATGCCTGCGGCGCTTTTTTTATGTCTCCACGGCCTCGATGAGCCGCAGCAGCAGCGCGCGAAACTGCTCCCGCTCCTGGGGCGTGAGCGCGCGCAGCAGGCCGTCCTCCAGTTCGAGCATCCGCCGGCGGAGCACGGCGTCCTGCGCGCGGCACTTGTCCGTCAGGCGGATGACCTTCATGCGGCTGTCCGCCTCGCACCTTTCAAACGTCAAAAAGCCCTTGGCGGCCAGCCGCGCGAGCAGCCCCGCCGTCGTCGCATGGGACAATCGCAGCCCGCTCTCCACGTCCCGCGCGTGCAGCGTGTCGCCCGCGGCGATCCGCTCGATGATGTAGCCCAGCGCGCTGGCCTGTGCGGGCGTGAGCTCCTGATCGAGCATGCACCGGCTCATGTCGCGCTCAAAGGCGAGGTTCAGCCGCTTGACCAGCTGGGGGATCATCCGCATCGTGTCCTTCATCCGGGCATCACGCTCCTTTTGCTGACCAGATTATACAGGGTCAGTCGTAAAAAAGCAATCCGCCTTGACAAATCGGTCGCTAGCGACATATAATGGCGCCAACACGATGAGGAGAGACGGAGGGACGCGCATGCGGTTTTGTGCGGCGGACGGAATCGACTCGCGTCCGACATCGGCGAGCCATGCCCGGAGCATGCGGCTGGAGGAGGCGCCGGAGGCCTATCGGTCCCGGCTGTTTGCGAAGCTGACGGGCGGGGAGGCGCCCCAGCGCATCGTCTTTTCCCCCGCGCAGAGTCGAAAGGACAGGGCTTACCTGCTGGCGCTGCTGCCGGACAGGCTGCTGTATCTGGAGCAGCTTCGCGACGGGGAGATCCGCGTGGACGCCGTGCCCTTCTCGGAGATCTGAGCGGTCTGCGAGACGCGCGACCTGCTCATGGGCATCTACGGCGTCTACTGGCGCGACGGGACCTGCCTGCGCATGACGCGCATCGCGTACAACCGCGCCCGGCAGGACCTCTATGCGCCGGTGCTCAACGCGATGCTCGGCTGCGAGGCGGCGTTTGACGCGGTGCAATCGCCCTGCGAGGACAGGCCGCAGGCGCTGCTGCGCGAGCAGTACGGGCTGTACAGCTATGCGGGCGAGCTCTACCGGCTGGGCGCGCCGGCGGGCGCTGCGGCCAACATCGTGCTCGATCCGCTGTTCATCTTCGTCTTTCGCTGGGGCATGATGGGCGCGGCGGTCGCCACGGTCATCGGCCAGCTGATCACCGCCGCGCTCTCGGTGTGGTATCTGCTGCACATGCGCACGATTCGCCCGTCGCGCACAGACCTGCGCCCGAACAAAACCGTCTGCGGGCGCACGCTGCTGATGGGCGGCACGAGCTTCTTCTCGCAGATCTCGCTGGTGGCGGCGATGGCGGCCATCAACAACATGCTGCGCCAGTACGGCGCGCTTGATCCCATATTCGGCCAGCCGCAGTACGCGCAGATCCCCATGGCGGTCGTGGGCATCGTGATGAAGTTCTTCCAGATCGTCATCTCCATCGTCGTGGGCACGGCGGCGGGCTGCATCCCGATCGTCGGCTTCAACATGGGCGCGAACAGGAAGGCGCGCGTGCGCGCGCTCTTTACGCGGCTGCTGCTTGTGGAGACGACCGTCGGCCTCGTCGCGCTGTTCCTTTCCGAGTGCTGCCCGCACCAGCTGATCGCGATCTTCGGCGCGGCGCAGGAGAGCGAGCACTACACGGCGTTCGCCGTGCGGGCGTTCCGCATCTATCTGTGCATGGTCGTGCTGGCGTGCGTGAACAAGGCGTGCTTCATCTTCCTGCAGGCGATGGGCAAGACCGCCGAATCCACGGCGCTCTCCATGGTGCGCGAGGTGGTCTTTGGCGTGGGCTTTGCGCTGCTGCTGCCCCGGTTCTTCGGGCTGGACGGCGTGCTCTACTCCATGCCCGTCTCGGATGTGCTGACCTTCGCCGTCTCCGCCGTGCTCATCGCGCGGACGTATCGCGAGCTGCGCGCGTGAGCGCGCTCACCGGCGGCCCGTTCAAAGCAAGCGTGCAGAGGAAAGCGTCCTGCGCGCCCGCAAGCGCGCAGCGGCGCCCTGCGGGCGAGACGCCCTGAATGTGTAGACAGGCGAGGATTGTACTATTACCACATCAGTTTTGCTTGAATATGTTCAGGCGGAAGATCGGAATAATGACTTCATGAACGAATACACCCTTGACTATGTGGAACGGAACCGGCTGGACGCTTTTTGCAAAACCGTTCTCCGCAACGAGGCCAGAAGCTGCCTGTCGGAGCTGGCGCGTCGCCGTGACCGGGAAAAGCCGCTGGATACTTTGCCGCAGGCTGAAATGGACAAGCTCTGTGCGCTGGACGAATACCCCAGCGACAGCTTTGTGTTCTCGGCCTGTGGCTATGACCTGCATATCCGGGACGAACTGGTGGCCGGAGCCTTTGCCGGCCTGCCGGTGCAGGAACAAAGCATTTTGATCCTGCATTGTGCATTGAAGCTGTCGGACGGCGAGATCGGCAGCCTTGTGAGGATGTCCCGCAGCGCCGTCCAGCGGCACCGCACAAAGTCCCTGAACGAATTGCGGCAGAGACTGAAGAGCTGCGGAGGGAGGAACGAGAAATGAATCAGCCCACATTCCACGGCAGGGTGCTTCTGCCCCTGTCTGTCTTTGCGGAGGCCCGCGCCGGTGATCCGCTGGCAATGGAGCGCATCTTGCGGTACTATGACGGCTACATGAACAAGCTGTGTAATCAGCTTGAAATGCGTAGAAAACCGGCGTGCCATTTCATTGCGAAATAGCACGCCGGTTTATTTAGCAACCCTGTTTGTCAGCCGTCAAGTTCGTGTGTTTCTGATACTTCCTTATCGGCGTTCATCAAACGAAGGCGCTTCTTTTGATGTATTGCGTTTGTTGCGAACCGCCTGATTGCCGCTTGAGCAGCATCGCAATGGTCGCCTTCGGCTCCTCTGCGATGCCCGTCCTGGCGCTGCGCGCATGGGGACGCCGGGGCCGCGGACCCTGTTCGGGGCGCCGCCCCGAACTCCGGCAGGGGCATCATGCCCCTGTACCCCCACTTCGCTTCGCGGCGGTTTCAAGCTGCTTTAGCGCTTGGCGTAGGAGCCGCACATGCTCTCGTCGCACTTGCCGGAGTGGCAATTGCAGTTCGGGCGCACGTCGATGGCCTCGAGCTGGCAGTTGTTCTCCCCGCCGTGATGGCGGCAGGTGGACACGGAACAATGAATGGTCTGGTTCATGCTTGATCCCTCCATGGTCATGATGTTTGAGCGTTCGCTCGGCGCTATTGTGCCCGGATCGCGCGCGGTTATGCGCCTTTTTGAAAGCGGTTATGCGCCTTTTTGAAAGCGCGCGCATTGCATTGCGCGGCGCGAACGGCTATAATAGGGAAAAACACAGGACGTTTGCGATGGAGGATAAGCTTTATGGAATATACCACGCTGGGCAGGACGGGCCTGCGCATCTCCCGCATGGGCTTTGGTGGCATCCCGATTCAGAAGACGAACGCGGCGGCCGTGCGCACGCTGATGGAGAAGATGGCCGCGTGCGGCGTCAACTACATCGACACGGCGCGCGGCTACACCGTCAGCGAGGCGTACATCGGCGAGGCGCTGGCGGGCCTGCGCGACCGGTTCGTGCTGGCGACCAAGTCGATGGCGCGCACGAAGGAGGCCATGGCCGCAGACATCGAGACGAGCCTTGCGAACCTGCAAACGGACTACATCGACCTGTATCAGGTGCACAATCCCTCGCTGGCGGAGCTGGAGGCCGTGGCCGCGCCCGGCGGCGCGCTGGAGGCGTTGCTGGAGGCGAAGGCGGCGGGCAGGATCGGCCACATCGGCGTGACGGCGCACATGGCCGCCGTGTTCGAGCGCGCGCTTGACATGGGCTGGGCGGAGACCGTCATGTTCCCTTACAACATCGTGGAGACGCAGGGCGAGGCGCTCATGCGCCGCTGCGCGCAGGAGAACGTCGGCTTCATCGCCATGAAGCCGCTGGCCGGCGGCGCGCTGGAGGATGCGCGCCTGGCGCTGCGCTTCATCCGCCAGAACCCGGACGTCTCCGTCGTCATCCCCGGCGTGTACAGCGTGGACGAGCTGGAAGAGAACATGGCCGCCTATGACGACGCCTCGCCGCTGACCGCTGAGGAGCGCGAAAAGATCGAGGACGTGCGCCGGACGCTGGGCAGCCAGTTCTGCCGCCGCTGCAACTACTGCCAGCCGTGCAGCGCGGGCATCGGCATCAGCGGCATCTTCGTGCTGGAGGGCTATTTGCAGCGCTACGGCCTGGGCGGGTGGGCGAAGCAGCGCTATGCGGCGCTCGACAAAAAGGCGGGCGACTGCATCGGCTGCGGCGCGTGCGAGAGCCGCTGCCCGTACCGGCTGCCGATTCGCCGGATGCTGGCACGCTGCAAGGCGGAGTTTGGAGCGTAAGCCATGAGACGAGCCAAACCGATCCTCGCGATCCTCCTCTGGGCGGCGCTGCTGCTGCCCTTCTTTCTGGGCGCGCGCGCCGCACACCCGGCGACGGACGACTTCACGTTCGCCGTCTACACGCATCCCACGTGGGTGGAGACGGGCAGCCTGCTGCACGTGCTCAGGGATGCGCTGAGCTACGCGCTGCGCACCTGGCGCGACTGGCAGGGCACGATGACCGGCGTGATCGTCATGGCGCTCAACCCCGCCGTGTTCTCCATCGAGCACTACGGCGTGCACGCCGTGGTGCTGCTGGCGCTGCACCTTTTGAGCTGGCTGGCGTTCATCGCGCACATCTTCGGGCGCAGGCTGGGCATCGCGCGCGGCGTGTGGCTGCCGCTGTATCTCGCGCTCTCGGCCGTCAGCCTGCTGTTTCTGCCGGACATCGTAGAGGGCATCTACTGGTTCAACGGCGCGTGGTTCTACACCGGCGCGCAGGCGGCCGCGCTGCTGACGCTCGTGCTGTGCGACCGTCTGAGCGAGAGCCGCGCGGGCAGGCGCGCGTTCATCGCGCACGCGGCGCTGTGCTGCGCGCTGCTCTTTGCGCTGGGCATGGACAACTACATGAGCGCCATGATGACGCTCACGGCGCTCTTCATGATGGCGCTTCAGCGCGCATGGGCGGCGCACAGGACGCCCGCCGCCGCGATGATCGGCGCGCGCGTCTGGGAGAAGGACGCCGAGCGCGGCTGCGAGCAGCGCAGCTTCGGCGGCGAGGATGCGCGGGCGCAGGAGCGCCGTGCGGCCAGGCGCACGCTGCTGCTGCTGATCCCCATCGGCCTGGGGCTGATGATCTCCGTGCTGGCGCCGGGCAACAGCGTGCGCATGGCGCGGGACGGCGCGCATCAGGCGGGCCTCTCGTGGCTGCTGACGACCGCGCTGTGGACGCTGCGCGACGCGGCGAAGTACGTCCTGCGCTTTCTGATCAGGACGCCGCTGCTGGCGCTGCTCATCGCCTGCACGCCGGCGCTCGCGCGCGCGGTGGATCGCATGGAGGAGCGCTCCTGGCGCTGCCCGCCGGTTCCCTGCACGCTGCTGGGCGCGTATCTGATCCTGTGCGCGATGATCATGCCGCACATGTATTCCTCCGGCTACGCGGGCAGCGGGCGCGTGGTGAACACGTATCACCTCTACGTGCTGCTGGCCGCGCCCATCGCCTGCGTGATGATCCTGCTGCGCCTTGCGCCCGCCCGCCGCGCGCGGCTCTGCGCACGGGGCGCAGGCGGGCGCTGCGCGCTGCTGAGCATCGCGGCGCTGGCGGTCTGCCTGTTGCTGGGGCAGCAGGGCAACTATGTCAAGCTGGTCGCCGACCAGCTCAGCGGCGTACAGGACGCGTACATCGCGCAGTTCCAGAACGAATACGCGCTGTGCGAGGCGGCGGGCGAGGCGGACGTGGTGGAGCTGCCCGCCTGGACGGTGCAGACCGTGACGGGCAAGCCCACGGCCTATGCGGACGAGACGATGTGGACGAACGAATCCATGGCGCAGTACTTCGGCGTGAAGGGCGTCAAGGTCGCGGAGTGAGTCGGGGAACGGGGTACGTTGGGCTGCCGCCCAGACCTGATCGGGGCCCTGCCCCGAACCCCGCAAGGGATTTCATCCCTTGACCCTTCTTCGCTTCGCGGCGCTCGATTGAAAGGGCGGCGCGTTCCCGGCGCATGCGCCGGGATGGGGAAGCGCATAGCTGCGACTCATACTAATCTTCAAACAAAACACTAAACAAGAAGTGCCATCTGTGATATAATAATCTGGGTGATGAAAGATGGCAAAGATGTACGAGATTACAGAAAGTCAGCGAACCGAAATAGAAGAAGTACG
>CALVKT010000040.1 GCA_944333055.1 uncultured Clostridia bacterium | reverse complement strand
TATTATTCCGTCAAAATAAAATTGTAAATCCTTTTCGCAGCTTGTTCAGCATTTGAAGCTATTGCGGGGTGTCCGCCATGCTCAAATATTTGAATTGTCGCACTCGGAATTATGGCTGCCATTTCTTTGTATTCCTGCTCAAGATTTTTTCTGCACATTTCATCTTCTTTGCTCCCCATGAATAGAACAGGGACTTTCATTTCTTCCAAAGGCTTATGGAATAGAGGGCGCTTTTCTTTTGCACAATTTAATAAGGCTTCTGTATCAAGGTCAACTACTTTTTCCCAATCAGTACCTTGACACCATTCATAAAATTGCCTTGACTGTAAATTTGCCTTTGCCGTTTTTCTTTCAGATAGGAGATTGTCGGAAAAATTACTATTAAGAGTACGGCCATCAAAACTGTCTGCTATAACTTTGTAGAACAGGTCAGGGCGTTCCAATGCCGCATTGATTGCCGCCCATGAACCGCCACTTGTACCGACGAGACTAACTTTCCCACATTGTAAATGTTCAGTAAGCGCAATTATCTGTAATGCTTCATCATACCACACATCAGGTGAAAAGTGTTCTACTCGGTCGGATTGCCCGTTCCCTAAGAAATCAATCAGAATACATCTAAAATTTTCTTCATACAGCGGCATGAGAAGTTCAAACATTTTAGAAGAAGCTGTATTACCGTGTAGGAAAATAAGTGGCTCGCCGGTTCCATATTCTTTATAAAAGATGGATTGATCACCGTATTTGAAAAACGACATGTTCATTCCCTCCTTTTATCAGGCAAACGGGCTTGTATCATTGCTTTCATTATACTATGGTCGTTCAATGATGAGAATGGATGAATTGTAAACTTGCCGTCCGGGAACAGCTTGCAGCGCAATGTGTTTCCGGGCGGCAAGTCGGCAAAGGGGAACCGGCGCAGGGGAAGCATGGCGTCCCCTGTGATGATTGGAAGCGGCCGCAAGTGTGCGGGCAATCATCCGCTTTCCGCGGGAAGACTCGGCAGGGCGCGAAACACTGCCGGTGTATCGCTGCGCCCTCTTTCAGGTCCACGGGCTGCGGTTCCGGAAGCGATGATTCTGCGGCGAAACGACGCGCGACGGGGGAAGCGGGCGCGCAGCAGGCCATGGCGGATCAAGCCTGCATGCTGCGCAGCACGTCCTCGCGCGCGGGCACGCTGGAGATGCCGCCATGCTTCGTGGTGGAAAGGCCCGCCGCCGTGCAGGCGAAGGCGACGATGCGGCGCAGCTCCGCTTCGTCGAGCGCCTGCGGCGCCTTGCCGCTTTCCAGCAGCCCGTACACCGCGCTGCCGCCGAATATATCGCCCGCGCCCGTCGTATCCACGACCGTGATGCCCTTGAGGCTGTCCACGTGGCCGCAGGCCCTTCCATTCATGAAGAAGCAGCCGTCCGCGCCGCAGGTGACGAACACCAGCTTCACGCCGTAGGCATCCAGTATGTGCTTCGCGCCGGATTGCACGCCCAGCCCGAAGAGGAAGCCGACCTCCTCGTCGCTGATCTTGACGACGTCGGCCTGCGCGAGCCCCCAGAGCATCTGCGTCCTGGCGTCCTCCTCGCGCTTCCAGAGCGGCCTGCGCAGGTTCGGGTCAAACGTGATCAGCTTGCCGCGCGCTTTGGCGTAGGCGACGGCCTGCTGCGTCGCGCCGCGCGCGGGCTCGTCGGTCAGCGAAAGCGTGCCAAAGTGGAAGACCTTCGCCTCGTCGATCAATCGCAGGTCGAGCTCCTCGCCGCGCAGGCACGTGTCCGCGCCCGGCTTGCGGGCGAAGGAGAACGCGCGGTCGCCGCGCTCATCCAGCGTCACGAAGGCGAGCGTGGTGAACACGTCGTCCGCGGCGGCGACGCCGCGCGTTTCAATGCCCGCCTTGTGGAGCGTGCCCAGCAGCAGGCGGCCGAATGCGTCCGTGCCGACCTTGCCCAGCAGCGCCGTCCTCTTGCCATAGGCCGAAAGCGCGGCCAGAAAGTTCGCCGGCGCGCCGCCGGGGTGCGCGGCCATCGCGGGATAGCCGTCCGCGTCGGCGCCGGTCATGGTGAAATCGATGAGCAGCTCGCCCAGCGCAACCACGTCGATCATCGCCGCCACCTCACTTCGCCTTCGGGTATTCGTTGCACAGCAGCCGGTAGGGCGGCTCGTCCTCCTCGATCTTCGGGAAGCGGCCTACCGGCGGATTGAAGCGGTTGTCCGTGTTGTCGTCGTTGCACTGGCTGACCTCGCCCAGCAGCACGGGGCCGGTGCCCTCCTCCACGGAGAAGTCGTGATAGAGGCGCTGCTGCACGTGGATGCTCTCGCCCGGCGTCAGGCGGATCTGCGTGCCGGCGGGCACGGTATATGTGCGGCCGTCCGTGTGCACGGTCACGTCGCTTTCATAGTCGATCTCCTCGTCGGGCAGGGCGTTGTACACGCGGATGAGCACGTTGCCGCCGCCGCGGTTGATGATGTCCTCCGTCTTGTACCAGTGGAAGTGGTTGGGCGCGTACTGCCCCTCCTTGAGGTAGAGCAGCTTTTCGGCGTAGACCTTGGGGTACTTGTCCGCCATGGCGCGGTTGCCGTTGCGGATGGTGATCAGCGAGAAGCCGAACTTGTCAAAGTTCCCCAGGCCGTAGTCGGTGATGTCCCAGCCGAGCATGCAGTCGCGCACCTCGTCGTATTCGTGCCCGATCTCCTGCCACTGCGCCGGCGTGAAATGGCAGAACGGCGGCAGCGGGCAGCGGCAGGTCTCGCACATGGCCTCCAGCTCGCGCAGGGCGGCGTTGATTTCGGATCTCTTCATGCGGGGATGCTCCTTTCGGCGTCGAATTCCGATGAAAGCAGGGCGCGCGGCAGAACGGCGCGCTGTTTTGGAAATATTGTAGCATACTCGCCGCCCGTGCGCAAGGAAGCCGGAGGCGATTGACACACCGCGCTGTGCCCTGCAAGCGTCGGGTGAATGGGCGGTGGACCTGCGCGGCAGCGCGCCTTTCCGGCGCAGGCGTCCGCCGGAACCTGCCTGCGGGACGGCCATCCCCGGATGCGCGGGCGGCCGCGTAGGGACGGTGACGGCATACACGCATGAGGGAGAATCAGAAAACCGCTTCCGGCAAACGCCGAAAGCGGTTTTTTGAATCGATCCGTGATGCAGGGGCGCGCGGTCTGCGCCGCATCAGAGCAGGCCCGCGGCTTGCAGCTGGGAGCGCAGCGTATGCGTGGCGGCTTCCAGCGACGTGTAATCGATGGGGTAGATCGACAGCAGCGTCTGCACTGTGCTGATGGCGGTGTTGATCTGCCTGCGCGTGTCGTTGCTGATATAGGGCGAGGCGCCGACGAGCTGATACGCCGTGAGCGTCAGGTTGTACGCCTCGTTGTAGATCGCCTCCAGCTCGGCCGTGCTCTGCGAGGCCGTGTAGGCGTCGTGCAGCTGGCAGATGTGGTTGTCGATGTCCGCCTGGCTTTGCAGCGTCGCAAACTCGCCCAGATACTTGCGGATCGTGCTGCCGTAGCTGCCGATGTAGTCGTAGAGCGGATGGCCGCGCGGGATGAGCACGATGCCGCGGTCCTCCACCACGCCGGACGGGCAGTATTCCGTGGCCAGCAGGCCGGAATCCGTGCAGACGGACACCTGCTTGTGCATGCTGCAATAGGAGGTGGGCACGCTGCCCTCGTACCAGTAGTCGGTGATCGTCTTATAGCCGTTGACATCGTTGTAGCAGGCGTCGGTGGCGAGCTGGCCGCTGACGCCGCAGGTCGTCACGCGCACCAGGCCGTAATCCGACGGCGCGCCGTCGATGATCTCGCGCGAGTCGAGGTTCTTGGCCGTGTGGATGCGCTCCATGAACGCCTGCCACAGCGGCGCGGCGGCGTTGCCGCCGGTCGCCTTGCTGGTGAGCGCCTTGTAGTTGTCGTGGCCGATCCACACGGAGGCCGAATACCAGCCCGTCATGCCCGCGAAGAACACGCCCTTGCTGTCCGAGTTGGTGCCCGTCTTGCCGGCGACGACCTGCGAGGAGATCTTCGCCCTGGTGCCGGTGCCGCTCTGCACCGCTTCCTTGAGCATATCCACGACCAGATACGCCGTGGACGGCTTGAACACCTGATGGCGATCCTGCCGCTGGCGCATGTCCACGTAGACGTTGCCGTTGTTGTCCAGGATGTGGGAGAAGGAGAGCGGCTCCTGATAGACGCCCTTGTTGGCCAGGGTGCCGAAGGCTACGGCCATCTGCACGGGCGTGACGCCGGAAGAGCCCAGCGCCAGGCCGAACGGATCGGCGTTGATGTGGGCGTCGTCCACGCCCATCAGGTGCAGGTATTCCACCGCGCGCGACACGCCGACGTAGCTCATGAGGATTTGCGCGGCGGCGGTGTTGTGCGAGCTGCGCAGCGCGCTGCGGAAGCTCTGCGGGCCCTTGTATCCGCCGCCGCCGTAGTTCTGCGGCCAGGAGTCCTTGCCGGAGGCGTCCTTCCAGCCGGAGATGGGCACGGGCATGTTGTAGGCGATGGACGCGGGCGACGCGCCCAGGTCGATCGCCGGGGCGTAGACCGTCAGCGGCTTGATGGAGGAGCCGACGGGCATGTTCATGTCGCAGGCGCGGTTGAGCGTCTTGCGCGTGGTCGGCTTGTAGCGGCCGCCGACGATGGCCTTGAGCTCGCCGGTGCGGTAATCATAGACGCACGCCGCACTCTGCGGCTGCTCGATCTCGGTGTAGGTGCCGTCCGCATTGCGGGACTGATAGACCTTGTCGGACGGATCGCGCAGGCGGGGATAGTCGTCCCATGTGGCCAGCGTGTCCTCCACGATCTGCTGAATCTCCGTGTCCAGACAGAGATAGACGCTGTAGCCGCCGGTGCGCAGCTCGTTTTCCATCGCGTAGCGGTTGGCGGACGTGTTCTCAAGGTTGTGCAGCTCCAGGAACGTATCGACCACGTCGCTGATGGCGTATTCCACGTAGTGCGGATAGTCGTACATGTCCGTGGAGGCGGGCGAGGTCTCCAGCACGTGCGCCGTGGAGGGGTCCAGCGCGGCGGTGTACTCCTGGGTAGAGATCAGGCCGTTTTCCAGCATCTGGCGCAGCACGTAATTGGTGCGGTTGTTGGTGATATCCGCCGTGTTGCTGCCCTCGGTGTTGCGGGTGTAGAAATTGCGCCGGGGATTGTAGTAGTTGGGGCTTTTCGTCATGCCCGCGAGCATCGCGCACTCGCGCAGCGTCAGCTCGCTGAGCTCCTTGCCGAAATAGCCGTAGGCCGCCACCTTGACGCCGTAGTAGCTGCCGCCCAGGAAGATCGTGTTGAGGTAGCTCTCCAGAATCTGGTCCTTCGTGTAGCGCGTCTCCAGCTCCATCGCCAGATACGCCTCTTGCAGCTTGCGCTTGTAGCTCTGCTCGCTGGAGAGGACGGTCTTCTTGATGAGCTGCTTGGTGATGGTGGAGCCGCCCTGCGAGGTGCCGGCGGTCATGTTGGAGATGAAAGCGCCGACAATGCGCTTGACGTCCACGCCGTTGTGCTCGTAAAAGCGGGCGTCCTCCACGGCGATGAACGCGTTTTTGAGCATCTCCGGGATCTCGTCGATGGAGACCATGACGCGGTCCTCGGTGCCCTTGTAGTCGGTGATCAGGTTGCCCTCGCTGTCGTAGATGAAGGAGGTCTTGTCCTGCGCATCCAGCGCCGCCAGATCCAGCGTGGGCGCGGTGTCCACGTACGCCTTGGCGATGCCGATGAGCGCGCCCGCGAGCGCCAGGCACGCGCAGAGCACCAGCAGCGCGGAGATGCGAATCGCATTGGCCAGCACGCTGAGCAGGAAGTTGGGGTATTTGGTGCGGGGCTTGAAGATGGAGTGCGGCGGCTCGGCGGGGCCGCGCGGCTTCTTCTTTTTCTTGCGCGGCGCAGCGTCGGCGACGGGCGGCATGCGCGTCGTGCGCCCGGTTTGCGGATTCTCGGCTGTATGGACAGGCGCACCGTCCTCCGGCTGCACCTGAGCCGGGGCAAGCGGCGCGTTCTTCTTTGGCGTTTTCTTCTTGACGTCCCTGGACATGATTTTCCTCCTTGACGAGGGATGGGGTAAAGGGTCACACAAAGCCATTATACCACACATTGCTTCTCTTCGCATCACAAAAGCAAAATTGCGGGCGGTTTTACATATAAGACGGAGGGAGGGATGCGATGACTGCCGCCGAGATCAGAAAATATTCGGCGCGCGTGCGGCGGCGGCGCCGGATGCGGCGCATGCTGATGTTCGTGCTCGTGCTGCTGGCGCTGTTTTTGCTGCTGGATCGGAACTTCAAGCCGCTCGTCTTTTCGCTGGCCGAGGCGCGCTCCGCCGCGATGGCCTCGCGCGTGCTCGCCGGCGCGCTGGCCGAGGCGATGGAAGGCGGCGTCGCCTATGACGACCTGATGACCGTGCGCATGGATGAGAAGGGGCAGGTGGCGCTGCTTTCGGCGAATACCATGGCGATGAACCGCCTGGCGGACAGGGCCGGGCAGGCGGCGCTGCGCAGGCTGAACAACATGAGCAGCGAGCGCGTCACCGTGCCGCTGGGCGCGGCGCTGGGCGTCACGCTCTTTGCGGGCAGCGGGCCGGGGATTCCGGTGTCCATCGTGCCCATCGGGTCGATCGGCACGGACTTTGCCACCGAGTTTGAGGCGTGCGGCATCAACCAGACGCGCCACAAGGTCTACCTGCGGGTGACGGCGAGCATCCGCATCGTGATCCCCACGGGCGCGAAGACCACACAGGTCTCCGCGAACATGCTGGTCGCCGAGTCGATCATCGTGGGCGCGGTGCCGGAGGGGTTCGTGGGCTACGAGCTCTCCGGCGAGGAGCTCAACCTCGTCCCCTGACGCTTGCGCGCCGGCACGCGGCATGCTATAATCGGCACACGACGGGAGGGATGAACCATGCGTGTGCTCGATCTGGACATGGATTTCTTTCTGACGGCGCCGTGCCCGCTGGCCGCGCCGGGCGAGCGGCCGGACGAGGCATGCGCTCAGCCGTATGCAGACGCGCAGGTCGTGCGCTTTCTGGAGACGCAGTGCGGGCTTGACCGCGCGCGGCCCGTGCCCGGCGCGATCTTTGAGACGCACGACCGGGCGCTCGACTTCTGGGCTGCGCGCATCGCGCAGGGGACGCTGAGCACGCCCTTTGAGGTGGTGCACGTGGATGCGCACTCCGACCTCGCCTTCGGCCCGCCCGGCGCGGATTTCGTGCTCAAGGCCGTGCTCACGCGCAGGCCTGAGGCGCGCGCGGCGATCGACGCCTACCGCGCGGGGCGCAAGCTCGACGAGGCGAACTACATGCTCTTCGCGCTCGCCTTTCGCTGGATCAGCCGCCTCACCTACGTGCGCAACCCGCGCTCGCATCAGGACGTGCCGCCGCGCCTGCTGAACGTGAGCGGCGACATCCACCTGCGCAGCGACGTTTCCGCGCTGATGGAGGCGGTCAACGGCCGGGAGCCGGTGGTGCCCTTCGCGGCGATCGACGACTACCGCGCGTTTGCGCAGGGGGGATACGATTTTGTGACGCTGGCGCAGTCGCCGCGCTATGCGCCGCGCAGCGCCGACCGGATCATGGACATCGTGCGCGCGTACATCCGGCCGGTCTGATGGGGACTCCAAACAGAATGAACAGCCCGCGATGTGAAGGATCGCGGGCTGTTTGGCGTCATTCAAACGCATGGCTGTGCCCGGCCGCGGGATGGCGGCCTTGAATACGCCCATGTGCTTGCCGCCGGAAAAGGCGCATGCGCCGGCGGGCGCCGCATGGACGCGCATGGCGCGGCGGGGGCATACGTGCGCGCCCTTCCGGATGCGATGCCGCCGTCATCAGCCTGCCTCCTCAGCGCGGCGTGATGCCGTCGGGCGGATTTCCCGTCATGCCTGCTTCCGGCTGACGTGCGGATGGGATTTGAACAAGAAAATGAAGTTAAAACTGAAATTCATTTAATTTCATTTCGAATCAAAACGAATTCTGATAAAAAATGCAGGAATATAAAAATTGACTTGTAAAAACGCTTGACAGGAAGCGAGAAAAAGGCGTATACTGGCGCATGTCAAACCGGCGGCAAAAGGCGCCGGGCACCACGAGACCGGCGCATCGCGCCGCCAGATGGGAGAGAAGCGCATGAAGAAAATTCCCGAACTCTTCGGCAGCATGGTGTTCAACGAGGCCGTGATGAAAGAGCGGCTGCCCAAGGACGTATACAAGGCGCTCAAGTGCACCATCCGCCGGGGGACGGCGCTGGACGCGCAGATCGCCGGCGTTGTCGCCAACGCGATGAAGGACTGGGCGATTGAAAAGGGCGTGACCCACTTCACGCACTGGTTTCAGCCGATGACCGGCATCACCGCCGAAAAGCACGACGCGTTCATCTCGCCCAGCGCCGACGGCACGGTGATCATGGAGTTCTCCGGCAAGGAGCTCATCAAGGGCGAGCCGGACGCCTCCTCCTTCCCCTCCGGCGGATTGCGCGCCACGTTCGAGGCCCGCGGCTATACGGCGTGGGACCCGACCAGCTACGCATTCATCAAGGACGACACGCTGTGCATCCCGACGGCGTTTTGCTCCTACACCGGCGAGATCCTCGACAAGAAGACGCCGCTGCTGCGCTCCATGGAGGCCATCAGCAAGCAGGCATGCCGTGTGTTGCGGCTCTTTGGCAAGGACGTCGCCCGCGTGACGACCACCGTAGGCCCCGAACAGGAGTACTTCCTCATCGACAAGGAGGACTACAAAAAGCGCCCCGACCTCATCCTCACCGGCCGCACGCTCTTTGGCGCGCCCTCGCCCAAGGGCCAGGAGTTGGAAGATCACTATTTCGGCACGATCCGCCCGCGCGTCAAGGCGTTCATGAAGGACCTCAACGAGGAGCTCTGGAAGCTGGGCATCAGCGCCAAGACGGAGCACAACGAGGTCGCGCCCTGCCAGCACGAGCTCGCGCCCATCTTCGCCACGGCCAACATCGCCACCGATCACAACCAGCTGACCATGGAGATCCTCAAGAAGGTGGCCGAGCGCCACGGCTTCGTCTGCCTGCTGCACGAAAAGCCCTTCGAGGGCGTCAACGGCAGCGGCAAGCACAACAACTGGTCCATCTCCACGGACAGGGGCGAAAACCTGCTCGACCCGGGCACGACCCCGGCGGACAACGCGCAGTTCCTGCTGTTCCTGGCGGCCGTGATCAAGGCGGTCGACGAGTATCAGGATCTGCTGCGCATCTCCGTGGCCAGCGCGGGCAACGACCACCGCCTGGGCGCCAACGAGGCGCCGCCCGCCGTCGTCTCCATGTACGTGGGCGACGAGCTGGCCGCCGTGATCGACTCGCTGGTCTCCGGCTCCTCCTACGCCTCCTGCGGCGAGAAGATGATGGACATCGGCGTGTGCACGCTGCCCGCCATCCCGCAGGACAATTCCGACCGCAACCGCACATCGCCCTTCGCCTTCACCGGCAACAAGTTCGAGTTCCGCATGCCCGGATCGTCCTTCAACATCGCCTGTACGAACGTGATGCTCAACACGGCCGTGGCCGACTCGCTCATGGCGTTTGCCGCAGAGCTGGAGGCGGCGGAGGACTTTGACGCCGCGCTCTCCGCGCTCATCCGCCGCGAGCTCGCCGCGCATCGGCGCATCATCTTCAACGGCAACGGCTACAGCCCGGAATGGCCCGTCGAGGCCGAGCGGCGCGGATTGCTCAACCTGCGCGCCACGCCGGAGGCCGTCGTGCACTACACCGACGCCAAGAACGTCGCGCTCTTTGCCCGCCACGGCATCTACACGGAGCAGGAGATGCGGTCACGGCAGGAGATCTCGCTGGAGGAATACTGCAAGGTGATCCGCATCGAAGCGCGCACCAGCCTGAACATGCTCAAAAAGCAGATCATCCCTGCGGGTGTCGCCTGGTCCAGAGAGATGGCCGAGGGCGTCGCGCTCAAGAAGCGCATTGGGGTCAGCGCCCCGGCTGAGGCGGCGATGGTGCAGCAGATCACCGACAAGACCGCCGAACTCAGCGCGCTCACCGAGGCGCTGGAAGCCGCCGTGGACGGCGCGCCGTCCGGGCTGGAGGCGTGCGCGATGTACGCGCACGAGACCGTGATCCCGGCGATGGAGGCCGCGCGCAAGGCGGCGGACGCGCTGGAGCTGATGGTCGACAAGAAGGTCTGGCCGCTGCCCACGTACGCGGACATGCTCTTCTACGTCTGATGCGGTCACGCCGGGCGCAATGGCCGCCAGGCCGATTTACACCTGATTGCCGGATGGATCGATTCGGCCGTGCGCGCAGCGCGCCCTTCACCGGCGCGGACTTCGCCGCGCTCGCCGGGGCGTCGCGCGCCGCTCGCTTTCGGGCAGCGTGAAAGAGGCGCTTTCGCTCGGCGTGTCCGCCGTCATCGGTTGTCCGGCCGGCTATAAGAGAGCCGGAAGCGCTCCCGGCGGCTTGCGCAGCGCGCGTAGTGCAGGACCATGGCGGGAACCGCGCGGACGGTTCCCGCTTTTTTGCGCATGGGGGCTTGATTTGCCGGGAAATGCAGGTATAATAAAGGACGTGCAATACAAGCGGCGGGCGGACGGCGCTCGCCGGTTTGATGGAGGGAAACATATGGAAAGAACGTATGCGGCCAACGTGCGCGGCGCCGGGGAGATCAAGGTCTGCGGCTTCGTGGATACCATCCGCAACAAGAGCAAGATGGCGTTCATCGTGCTCAAGGATATCACCGGCAGGGTGCAGGTGACCGTGGAGAAGAACGAAGATCCGGCGCTGGACGCGGCGGTCAACGCCCTGACCCCGGACTCCGTCATCACCGTCATCGGCAAAGCGGTGGAGAGCGAATACGTCAAGCTCGGCGGCGTGGAGATCTACCCCAGAAAGATCATCATCGAGAGCCTCGCCGCGCCGCTGCCCATCGACCGCGAGGCGCGCAAGGGCCACGAGCGCTCTTCCATCGACCAGCGCATCGATTACCGCTGGATCGACCTGCGCACCGACAAGAACCAGCTTCTGTTCAAGATTCAGACCACATTGGTGGGCGCGATGCGCGAATACCTGCTGGAGCGCAACTTCCTGGAGATTCACACGCCCAAGCTCATCGGCGCGGCCAGCGAGTCCGGCGCGGACGTGTTTGAGGTCAAGTACTTCGACCGCAACGCGTATCTCGCCCAGAGCCCGCAGTTCTACAAGCAGATGGCCATGGCCTCCGGCCTGGAGCGCATCTTCGAGGTCGGCCCCGTCTTCCGCGCCGAGAAGAGCTACACCAGCAAGCACACCACCGAGTTCTCCGGCTTCGACCTGGAGTTCAGCTACATCGAGAGCTATCAGGACGTGATGGCGCTGGAGGCGGAGCTGCTCACCTACGCGCTGGGCAAGGTCAAGGAGCGCTACGGCAAGGAGCTTGAGGAGGTCTTCGGCACGCCGCTGACCGTGCCCACGCTGCCCTTCCCGCAGATCAAGCTGGACGACCTGTACGCCGAGCTCGAAAAGGAATTCGGCTACAAGGTGCCGGAGTCCGAAAGGGGCGACCTGACCACCGAGGCGGAGCACCTCTCCTACGAGTGGGTCAGGAAGAAGTACAACCACGAATTCCTGCTGATCACCGACTACACCGCCGAAAAGCGCGCCTTCTACCACATGCGCGACGAGCACGGCGTGCCGCAGGGCTACGACCTGATCTGGCGCGGCGTGGAGATCACCACCGGCGCGCAGCGCGAGCACCGCTACGAGCAGCTCTGCGCGCAGGCGCGCGAGAAGGGGCTGGAGGACGACGTGAAGTTCTACACGGAGTTCTTCAAGTACGGCTGCCCGCCGCACGGCGGTTTCGGCCTGGGCATCGACCGCCTGACCATGCTGCTGCTGGGCATGACGATCAAGGAAGCGATGTTCATCTTCCGCAGCCCGGTCCGCCTGACCCCGTAAACACCGACGCCTCCTGTGCGGCAGGAGGCGTTTTGATGCCCATCGATTTGGAAAGGAAGAAAGACATGGGATATCGCCACATCGTATTTGACATCGACGGCACGCTGACCGACACGGACTTTGCCGTGCTCTCCTCGCTGCGCGATCTGATCGAGCGGCATCAGGGCAGGACGCTCGTGCTTGCCGACCTGTACTTCGTCAAGGGGATTCCGGGCACGGTCGCCTTCGAGCGGCTGGGCTTCGCACGGGCGGAATTTGACGCGCTGATGCGCGAGTGGGAGGACGGCATGCGCGCGCGCAACGACACGATCCGCGTCTACGCCGGCGTGCCGGCGCTCCTGCAGGCGCTCCATGACGCGGGCGTGGGGCTGGGCATCGCCACGAGCAAGACGCGCGACCAATACGAGAAGGACTTCTGCCGGTTTGACATCGCGCGCTTCTTTCCCGTGTCCGTCACCTGCGACGAGACGGACGACCCCAAGCCCGGCGCGGGCCCGCTGCGCGCCTACATGGAGAAGACGGGCGCCGCTCCGGAGGAGATGCTCTACGTCGGGGACAGCGTCTACGACGCGATGACCGCCCAGGCGGCGGGCGTCGATTTCGCGCTGGCGATGTGGGGCACGACGATGCCGGAGGTGGCGGCGAAGTACCGGCCCGATACGCCGCTTGACCTGCTGGCGGCTGCGCGCTGACGCGGGGGAGATGGCGAAAACGCCGGGCTGCCGCCCGGACCTGCCTGGTGCGCTGCCCCAGACCCCGCAAGGGGCGCGCCCCTTGACCCCGCTTCGCAGCGTTTGATTGCAGGGGGGCAGCGATCGGTCCCGGCGCATGTGCCGGATGCGGGGAGAGGCAGGCTTGAAACACAGAGAGGAGGCGCAACGGACAGTGAAGCTCTTTCGCCGGAGAAGGCCGAGCTTGAAGACGGCGCTGGGGATCACAAAGGCAAAGCGCCGTTTTGCAAAGGCGACGGGCATACCCACCACGAAGTCCGGACGCAAACGCAAAGCGATGAATGCGATCACGGGCGACGCATATGGCCGATACCAGAAAACGCGCGCGGCGATCAACAGACCGTACAAATATATGAAGAATCCGCCGACACCGCTCGGATGCCTGGTCTACGCGCTGTGCATGGTGATCATGCTGATGCTCCTGCCGGTGCTGCTTATCTGATTCTTGCCCGCCGTGACCGGCGGGCTTTTTTTTAATGCCGCGGTTCAATCATTTAAGGAGAGATTTTCCCCGATTTAACACGAACGCGTCTTTGGGATTAACATGCGCGCGATACAATGAGCTCGTTCCGGAGAGGGACATCAAAACGAATCAAAGGAGTGTTTTCGGCGTATGAAGCATGTGATCAGGAAGATCCTGTGCGGCGCGGCGGCGCTGTGCATGGTGGCCGGGATGGCCGCGGCGGAATTTGACGCGGGCAAGGCGATCAACGTGATCGCCCGCGAGGACGGCAGCGGCACGCGCGGCGCGTTCGTCGAATTGACCGGCGTGGAGCAGAAGATCGACGACAAGAAGGTGGACATGACCACCGAGGACGCACAGATCACCAACAACACCGCCGTGATGCTGACGACCGTCGCGGGCGACACCTACGCGATCGGCTACATCTCGCTGGGCTCCCTGGACGAGAGCGTCAAGGCGCTTGAGATCGAAGGCGTGGCGGCGACGGCTGAGAACGTCGCAAACGGCACGTATAAGATCGCGCGCCCGTTCAACATCGCCTGGAAGAAGGACGCGCTCAGCGATGCGGGCAAGGACTTCGTCGCGTTCATCCTGAGCGCCGAGGGGCAGGCGATCGTGAATGAAAACGGCTACGTCGGCAGCGACGGCGCGGCGGCGTATCAGCCGTCGGCGGTCTCCGGCAAGATCGTCGTGGCGGGCTCTTCCTCCGTCTCCCCGGTGATGGAAAAGCTGGCGGAGGCCTACGCCGCGGTGAACGGTGCGGTGGAGATCGAGATTCAGACGAGCGATTCCACCACGGGCATGACCGGCGCGATGGACGGTACCTGCGAGATCGGCATGGCCAGCCGCGCGCTCAAGGAGGCCGAGGCCGAGGCGCTTGACAGCTGCGCCATCGCCATGGACGGCATCGCGGTGATCGTCAACAACGAAAACCCGACCGATGCGATGACCGTCGAGCAGATCGCGGCGATCTACACCGGCGACGTGACCGCGTGGGACGCGCTCTGATATGAAGGGAAAACGGATGCAATGGAAGGAGAAGGCGATGGAAATCGCCTTTCTCCTTGCCGCGCTGGTGTCGGTCGCCTGCGTGACGCTCATCTGCGTATTCCTGCTGGCCAATGGCGTGCCCGCCATGCGCGAGATCGGCTTTTTTGACTTCCTGCTGGGCAGGACATGGAAGCCCGGCGCGGACATCTACGGCATCTTCCCGATGATCGTGGGCAGCATCTACGTGACCGGCCTCGCGCTGCTCATGGGCGTGCCCATTGCGCTGCTGACCGCCGTGTACCTCGCGTACTTCTGCCCGAAGCGGATCTATCGCATGATCAAGCCCGCCATCGAACTGCTGGCGGGCATCCCGTCCGTCGTCTACGGCTTTTTCGGCATCGTGGTGCTCGTGCCGCTGGTGCGCGCGCTGGGCGAACCGTTCGACGGCAGAGGCAATTCGATCCTCACGGCGTCCATGCTGTTGGCCATCATGATTCTGCCGACCATCATCGGCGTGGTCGAGCCGGCGATCCGCGCCGTGCCCCGCAGCTACTACGAGGGCTCGCTCGCGCTGGGCGCGACGCACGAGCGCAGCGTGTTCGCGGCCGTGATGCCCGCGGCCCGCAGCGGCGTGCAGGCGGGCATCGTGCTGGGCCTTGGCCGCGCCATGGGCGAGACGATGGCCGTGATCATGGTGGCGGGCAATCAGGCGCGCATGCCCAAGGGCATCTTTCAGGGCATCCGCACGCTGACCGGCAACATCGTGATGGAGATGGGCTACGCGACGGGGCTGCACAGGGAGGCGCTCATCGCCACGGGCGTGGTGCTCTTCGTGTTCATCCTGCTGATCAACCTGGCGTTTTCCGCGCTCAAGAGGAGGGACGCACGATGAAAAAGCGCTCGCGCCATCCCGGCAGCGCGCTGCTGCGGCTGGCCGTGCACGCGGCCGCCGGGACGACGGTGCTCGTTCTGGGCTTTCTGGTGGGCTACATCCTCGTGCGCGGCGTGCCCAACCTGCGCCCCGCGCTGTTTGCCCCGACGTATACCAGCGAAAACCAGTCCATGCTGCCGGCCATCGTCAACACCTGCACGATGACGCTGTGCGCGCTGCTGCTCGCCGTGCCGGTGGGCATCGGCGCCTCCGTCTACATGGTGGAATACGCCGGGCGGGGCAGCCGGATCGTGCGGCTGGTGCGCACGACGACGGAGACGCTATCTGGCATCCCGTCCATCGTGTACGGCCTGTTCGGCATGCTGCTCTTCAACAACGCCATGGGCTTTGGCTACAGCCTGATCGCGGGCGCGCTCACGCTGTCCATCATGATCCTGCCGCTGATCATGCGCACGACCGAGGAGGCGCTGCTCTCCGTGCCCGACCTCTACCGCGAGGGCAGTTTCGGCCTGGGCGCGGGCAAGCTGCGCACCGTCTTTGCCATCGTGCTGCCCACCGCGCTGCCGGGCATCCTCTCCGGCGTGATCCTGGCCATCGGCCGGATCGTGGGCGAGACGGCGGCGCTGATGTACACCAGCGGGACGGTCGCCAAGATCGCCGGGCTGAGCGACTCGGGCATCACGCTCGCGCTGCACATGTACAAGCAGGCCAGCGAAGGCCTGTATATCGAGGAAGCCTATGCGACGAGCGTCGTGCTGCTGGTGCTGGTGCTGCTCATCAATTTCGCATCCGGCAGGGTCGCCGCGCGCATCGGCGGGAAGCGGGGATGAGACGATGACGACGAAATTCAGCGTGCAGCACATGGACCTGCACTACGGCGCCTTTCACGCGCTCAAGGACGTGAACCTGAATATCCGGGCCCACGAGATCACCGCGTTCATCGGGCCCAGCGGCTGCGGCAAGTCCACCCTGCTGCGCAGCCTCAACCGCATGAACGATCTGGTCGAGGACTGCCGCATCACAGGCGACATCCGGCTCGACGGCGAGGACATCTATGCGCCGGGCACGGACGTGAACATGCTGCGCAAGCGCGTGGGCATGGTCTTCCAAAAGCCCAATCCGTTTCCGATGAGCGTATACGACAACGTTGCCTACGGCCCGCGCACGCACGGCGTGAAAAAGCGCGCGGCGCTCGACGCGATCGTGGAGAAGAGCCTGCGCGACGCGGCCATCTGGGACGAGGTCAAGGACAGGCTGCACAGGAGCGCGCTGGGCCTCTCCGGCGGCCAGCAGCAGCGGCTGTGCATTGCCCGCGCGCTCGCCGCGCAGCCGGAGGTCATCCTGATGGACGAGCCGACCTCCGCGCTCGACCCGATCTCCACCGGCCGCATCGAGGACCTGGCGATGGAGCTCAAGCGCGATTACACGATCGTGATGGTCACCCACAACATGCAGCAGGCGACGCGCGTCTCCGACAGCACGGTGTTCTTCCTGCTGGGCGAGATCATCGAGAGCGGGAAGACCGAGGCGATCTTCTCCCGCCCCCAGGACAAGCGGACGGAAGCCTACATCACCGGCCGGTTCGGCTGAAGGAGGAAAAGACAGATGCGCAAGCGATACGACGAACAGCTTCAAAACCTGCACGCGGCGCTCATCCGCATGGGCGAGATGATCGAAGGGGCCATCCTCAGCGCCGTGAGCGCTTTGCAGGCGCACGACGTGGAAAGCGCCCGCACGATCATCGCGGGCGACGCGGAGATCGACCAGCAGGAGCGGCTGGTGGAAGGGCTGTGCATGAAGCTGCTGCTCTCCCAGCAGCCCGTGGCCGGAGACCTGCGGCGCATCTCCGCCGCGCTCAAGGTGATCACCGACATGGAGCGCATCGGCGACCATGCCACGGACATCAGCGAGCTGACGCTCATGCTCGACGGCGCGCCCGGCATGGGTGCGGGCGACCTGCGCGCCATGGCGGACAAGACCTGCGACATGCTGCGCATGAGCCTGGCGGCGTTCGTCGCGGAGGACGTGGACGGGGCCCGCGCCGTCATCGACATGGACGACGAGGTGGACGCGCTCTTTCTGCGCGTGAAGGGCGACATCATCGAGGCGATCCGCAGCGGGCGGAATTGCGGCGAGGAGGCCGCCGACCTCCTCATGGCGGCCAAGTACTTCGAGCGCATCGGCGACCACGCCACCAACATCGCGGAATGGGCCGTCTACGCGGCGACGGGCCTGCGCGGTGACGAGATTTAACGCCGATTTAACCTCCTCTTCTTGACGGCTTTACACGGCGTTGCTAAGATACTATCCGTGGGACTTTGCTTTGCGGGCGAACGCGCTTTTGCCCGCTGAATATCGAGCCAAAGGAAGAGGAAACCATGGATATATTCGGCGCGCTCAATCTGCTCTGCGGTCTGGCGCTGTTTCTCTACGGCATGCACATCATGGGCGACGGCCTGACGCGCACGTCCGGCGGCCGCCTGGAGGGCATCCTGGAACGGCTGACCAGCAACAAGATCAAGGCCGTGCTGCTGGGCCCGGCGGTGCCGGCGGTCATCCAGTCGTCCTCGGCGACGACGGTCATGGTCGTCGGCTTCGTCAACTCCGGCATCATGAAGCTCTCGCAGGCCGCCGGCGTCATCATGGGCGCCAACATCGGCACCACCGTGACGAGCTGGCTGCTGTCGCTGACGGGCATTGAGGGCGACAGCCTGTTGCTGACGTTGTGTAAGCCCAGCTCCTTCACGCCGGTCATGGCGGCGATCGGCGTGGCGTTCATCATGTTCGCCAAGAACGAGAAAAAGCAGTCCGTCGGCACCATCCTCGTGGGCTTCACCGTGCTGATGACCGGCATGGACATGATGAGCGACGCCGTCAAGCCGCTGGCCGACGTGCCGGAGTTCACGAACATGCTGCTCATGTTCACCAACCCGATCCTCGGCATGCTCGCGGGCCTCGTGCTCACGGCGATCATCCAGTCGTCCTCCGCGTCGGTGGGCATCCTGCAGGCGCTGTGCGTCACCGGCGCGGTGAAGTACTCCGCGGCGCTGCCCATCATCATGGGCCAGAACATCGGTACCTGCGTCACGGCGCTGCTCTCCGCTATCGGCGCGAGCCGCAACGCCAAGCGCGCGGCGCTCATCCACCTCTACTTCAACCTCATCGGCACCGTGCTGTTCATGACCGTCTTCTACGCGATCAACGCGGTGTTCCCGTTCGCGTTCCTCGACGAGAGCGCCAGCGCCGCTGGAATCGCCGCCGTTCACACGACGTTCAACGTCGTGGCGACGATCGTGCTGCTGCCCTTCTCTCAGGTGCTCGAAAAGCTGGCGTGCTTCACCGTGCGCGACGACGAGAAGGCCGAGAAGATCGACGACTTCCAGCTGCTCGACGAGCGCTTCCTGGCACAGCCGGCCTTCGCCGTGGAGCAGTGCCGCGTGGTCGCCGGGCGCATGGCCCAGCTGACCCAGGAGGCTATCGAGGAGGCGTGCGCGCTGCTGGACGGCGGCGAATACACCGAGGAGCGCGCCGGAAGGATTCAGGCGCTGGAAAAGAAGATCGATCACTACGAGGACAAGCTGGGCAGCTACATGGTCAAGCTCTCCCACGCCAACCTCGGCCGGCGCGACAGCCACACCGTCTCCATGCTGCTGCACTCCATCAGCGACTTTGAGCGCATCTCCGACCACGCCGTCAGCCTCATGCGCGCGGCGCGCGAGATGCACGAGAAGAAGCTGAGCTTCTCGGAGATGGCGGCCGGGGAGCTGCACGTGTTCATCGAGGCCACGCGAGACATCGTATCGCGCGCGGTGCGCTGCTTTGAGACGGGCGACGTGAAGCTCGCCGCGTCCGTCGAGCCGCTGGAGAGCGCCATCGACGCGATCAACGCCCAGATCAAAAACAGGCACATCAACCGGCTGCAAAACGGGCAGTGTACCATCGAGCTGGGCTTCGTTTTGCAGGATATCTGCACCGATCTGGAGCGCGTCTCCGACCACTGCTCCAACATCGCTGTCTACCAGATCGAGGTGCCCCAGGACGAGCTGGACGCGCACGAATACTTGCAGAGCCTGCGTCAGGCCGACACCAGCGCGTTCAAGGACGCCCGCCGCGAATACAGGAACCGCTATGCCCTGCCCAAGGAGTAATGTATGATTTACATTGTCGAGGATGACCGCAACATCGCGGAGATCGAGCTTTTTGCCCTCAAGAACAGCGGCTACACCGCCGCCGGGTTTGAGACGGCCAAGGCGTTCTGGAAGGCGATGGAAACGAAGCTGCCGGAGCTGATTCTGCTGGACATCATGCTGCCGGACGAGGACGGGCTCTCCATCCTCAAGAAGCTGCGCGCGCGCGGGGATACGAGCAAGATTCCCGTGATTCTGGTGACGGCCAAGAGCGCGGAGATCGACAAGGTGAAGGGCCTGGACGGCGGCGCGGACGACTACATCACCAAGCCGTTCGGCGTGATGGAGATGATCTCGCGCGTCAAGGCGCTGCTGCGCCGCTCCGGCGGGGCCGGCGAAGGCTTGCTCTGCTGCGGCAACGTCACCCTTGACAAGGAGAAGCGGATGGTGTATGTTGAAGGTCAGCCGGTGGAACTGACGTATAAGGAGTTTGAACTGCTGCGGCTGCTGATGAAGAACAACGGCATCGTCATCTCGCGCGACGTGATCATGGAACGCGTGTGGGATTCAAGCTTTGAGGGCGAGAGCCGCACCATCGACGTGCACGTGCGCACGCTGCGCCAGAAGCTGGGCGAGAGCGGCGCGCTGATCAAGACGATTCGCAATGTCGGCTACATGATGGACGCCGGCACGAAGTGAGCCTCCCGCGACGGGAGCAAAGCCCTCCCGAAACGGGAGGGTTTCTTTGAACGGACGAAACGGAGGACGCGGGCGTGAAGCGGAGAATCCTCGTGTATTTCATGCGGATGCTGACGGCGGCCATCGCCATGACGACGGTGCTCATGACGCTGCTGACGTACAACATGTTCAAGGCGCGGGTGATCGAAGACCTGAGCGTGGACGCGCAGGTGCTCTGCGCGCTGCTGGAGGGGGGCAGCGCCGAGGCGGTCATGCGGGAGCTGGATGACGCGCTGCGCGTGACGGTCATCGAGCCGGACGGCACCGTCGCCTACGACAACCGCGGCGACGCACGGGGCATGGACAACCACGCCGATCGGCCCGAAATCCAGCAGGCCCTTCAGGATGGCGAGGGGCGCGACGTGCGCGACTCCAGGACGATGGATGAGAGCATGTTCTACTACGCCATGCGCATGGATGACGGGCGCGTGCTGCGCGTGGCCAAGGAGGCGTCGAGCATCTGGCGCGTCTACATGAACGCGCTGCCGCTGATCCTGCTGCTCATGCTGCTGATGATCGCGGTGAGCATCGGCTCGGCGCACGTGGTCACGGACAGGATCGTCGATCCCATCCGCCGCCTGACGGCCGACATGGACGGCGAGCACAGCGCGGCCTCCTACCCGGAGCTCCAGCCCTTCATGCGCACCATCCGCGAGCAGCACGAGGAGATCCTGAGGAGCGCGAACATGCGCGTGGAATTCACCGCGAACGTCAGCCACGAGCTCAAGACGCCGCTGACCAGCATATCCGGCTATGCGGAGCTGATCGAAAACGGCATGGCCGACGGCGAACAGGCGCGGCGCTTCGCCGCGGGCATCCACAAGAGCGCCAACCGGCTGCTGACGCTGATCAACGACATCATCAAGCTCTCACAGATGGACGCGCCCGACCACCGCATCGAGCGCGAGCCCGTCGATCTGGGGCAGATCGCCGAGGCGACGGTGGAATCGCTGCGCTTGCAGGCCGGCAAGATGCAGGTGACGCTGATGACCGAGGTGCGCCCCGGCACCATCAGCGCGGACCGGGGCATGATGGAAGAGATGATCTACAACCTCTGCGACAACGCCATCCGCTACAACGTGCGCGGCGGCAGCGTGCGCGTGCAGGTGCGCCCCGTGCGCGGCCGCGTGCTGCTGGTGGTGCAGGACACGGGCATCGGCATCGGCAAGGAGAATCAGGAGCGGGTGTTCGAGCGATTCTACCGCGTGGACAAGAGCCGCTCCAAGGCGACGGGCGGCACGGGACTGGGGCTGGCGATCGTCAAGCACATCGCCGCGCAGCACGGCGCCGAGATCTCCATGCACAGCGAGCTGGGCTGCGGCACGACGATCACGGTGAGCTTTGAACGGATAACCCGCTGAGGCGGCGGGCGAAAGGAGACACGCATGGTCACATTTGAGACGATCCGAAACGACGAGGCGATCCGCACCTACATCCGCAAGGGCAACGAGAACCTGGGCGTGCTGGGCTTCACCGAGCACGCGACGGCGCACGCGATGCGCGTCTCTCACACGGCGGCGGACATCCTGCGCAGGCTGGGGTATGGCGAGAAGGAGATCGAGCTGGTGAAGATCGCGGGCTACATGCACGACATCGGCAACTGCATCAACCGCACCGACCACGCGCACACCGGCGCGATCATGGCGATGCAGATCCTCACGGGCATGGGCATGGCGAGCGAGGATGTGGCGGTGGTCATCGCGGCGATCGGCCAACACGACGAGAAGACCGGCACGGCGGTGGACGCCGTCTCCGCGGCGCTCATCCTCGCGGACAAATGCGACGTGCGCCGCAGCCGCGTGCGCGCGCGCAGCCAGGCCGACTTTGACATCCACGACCGGGTCAACTACGCGGCGGTCAATTCTGCGCTCAGCGTGGACGCGCAGGAGCATGTCATCACGCTGGACATCACGCTGGACGACGCCATGTGCAGCGTGATGGACTACTTTGAGATCTTTTTGCAGCGCATGATCATGTGCAGGCGCGCGGCCGAAATGCTGGGCTGCCGGTTCCGGCTGCTGGCCAACGGGAGCAAGGTGCAATAAAAAATTTCTCAAAACCCATTGACAGGGAAGGATGAATTTGGTATAATCATGTTCGCTGATGACGCGAGTTCATCCATTGGGGAATTGTGTAACGGCAGCACCTACGACTCTGACTCGTATTGTCTAGGTTCGAATCCTAGTTCCCCAGCCATACGCCTCCATGGTCAAGCGGTCAAGACGTTGCCCTCTCAAGGCAAAAACATGGGTTCGATTCCCATTGGAGGTGCCAAAGCCACGGTGAGTCCGTGGCTTTTTTCATTGTATTGACAGGCGGCGGCGTTCGATTTAGAATAAAGCGGACAGAAGATGCGAAAGGATGCGGTGCACATGAAAATCGCCATTGCGGGCACGGGCTACGTCGGGCTGTCCATCGCGGTGCTGCTCAGCCAGCATCATCGGGTGACGGCGGTGGACGTCGATCCCCGAAAGGTCGACCTCATCAACCGGCGCGTTTCGCCGATCCGCGACGCGGAGATCGAACGGTATCTGGCGGAAAGGGAACTCGACCTGACCGCGACGCTCGACGGCGAGCGCGCGTACCGCGAGGCGCAGATCGTGGTCGTCTCCACGCCGACCAATTACGACCCCAAGCTCAACTACTTCGACACGTCCAGCGTGGAGAGCGTCATCGAGCTGGTGAACCGCGTCAACCCCGATGCCGCGATCGTCATCAAATCGACCGTGCCGGTGGGGTATACCGAGAAGATCAGCGCGCAGATGGGCGTGCGAAACGTGATGTTCTCCCCGGAATTCCTGCGCGAGGGCCGGGCGCTCTACGACAACCTGTATCCCAGCCGCATCATCGTGGGCGCGCCACAGGACAACGACAACATGCAGGCGGCGGCCAGAACGTTCGCCGGGCTGCTCAAGGAGGGCGCGCTGCGCGAGGACGTGCCCGTGCTCTTCACCAACCCGACGGAGGCGGAGGCGGTCAAGCTCTTCGCCAACACGTATCTGGCGCTGCGGGTCAGCTTCTTCAACGAGCTGGACACCTACGCGGAGGTGCGCGGCCTGAACACGAAGGCCATCATCGAGGGGGTGTGCATGGACCCGCGGATCGGCAACGACTACAACAATGCGTCCTTTGGCTAAGGCGGCTACTGCCTGCCCAAAGACACCAAGCAGCTGCTGGCCAACTACGATCAGGTGCCCAACAACATCATCGGGGCGATCGTGGACGCCAACCGGACGCGCAAGGACTTCGTGGCGGAGCGCGTCTTGCAGCGCGCGGGTTTCCCGCAAAACCCGCATCCCATCGTGGGCGTCTACCGCCTGACGATGAAGGCCGGCAGCGACAACTTCCGACAGAGCAGCATACAGGGCGTGATGAAGCGCATCAAGGCCAAGGGCGTGGAGGTCGTCGTCTACGAGCCGGCCTTGCAGGAGGAGCGCTTCTTCAACAGCCTCGTGATGCGCGACCTTGCCGAATTCAAGGCGAAGTGCGATGTGATCATCGCCAACAGGTGGAATGAAGACCTCCAGGACGTTCGGGACAAGGTCTACACACGCGATCTCTACAAACGGGATTGACTCAGCGCGGGCATGCAGGGCGTGCCCGCTTTTTTTGCGTTTTTGGGGCTTGACGGCGCGGGCTGCGCGCCGTATAATGGGAACAAACGTTCTCATAAAGGCGAGCGCGGAGAAGCGAGGTGACGAACTTGGCGTTTTCCTGTGTGCTGTATTGGAAGGAGGAATGTGACGGATGCGGGGGATGTTGGATGCAGGGGACAAGCGGGATGCAGGAGGACGGGCGATGAGCGGGGGCGCGATTTTTGCGCGCGTGCGCAGGCAGGTGCTGCTGGTGCGCAGGCTCGGCCAGCAGATGAAGGCGCTTGCGCCGGACGGCGTGCGCAGCCTGCGGCTGGACGGCGCGCCGCGCGGCGGCGGGACGCCGCACGGGCTGGAGGTGGGGCTGATCAAGCGCGACGCGCTGGAACGCATGCTGCGCCGGGAGAGCGAACTGCTGCGCGCCTATGAGCGGGAGGCGCGTACGGCGATGGAGGCCATGCGCCCGGAGCTTTACGCCTTCTGCGCGATGTACTACGTCGCGGGGCTGTCCATGCAGGAGACGGCGGAGGCGATCGACCGGAGCCCGCGCCAGTGCGCGCGCTACAAGCGGGAGATTGAGACGGCATAAAGCGGCAGAAGATGTCATCTTGTGCGCCGGTGCGCCGTGTGATATGATAAGATTGTCAAAGAAAGGGACAGGACGAAGGGCCGCTTCTCATCGAGGAGCGGTTTTTTCGTGCGCGGAAAGGAGGCGAAGGGAAGATGGCGAGGCTCTCGGACAGGCGATGCGAAGACGTGCTGCGCGCCTACTTTGAGGAGGGATTGGAAGCGGAAGACATCGCGGCGCGCATGAGGCTGAATCTGCGCACGGTGGTGAGCGTGCTATGCGACAAGCGGCGCCTGGAGCCCTACCACGCGCGCAGCGAGGCGGCCAGACTGCGCGCGCAGATCTGTGTGAACGAGAACGCCGAGGAGGCCGCCCGCAGGCAGGCCCGGCTGCTGCGCGGCGAGGAGACGGCGCAGACCGTGACGCAGCGGGCGGCCAAGGACATCCTCGATCGCGCCGGCGTGCGCGTGGAGAAGGCGGACAAGCAGGACATTACGATTCGATTTGCGGGGAACCCGCCGAACATCGGCATGCCCAGACGGCGGGAGGCGGACGAATGGACATCCACCTGAACTATGCGCCGACCGACAAGCAGCGGCAGTTTCACGAGAGCGACTGCGACGAGGTGCTCTACGGCGGCGCGGCGGGCGGCGGCAAGAGCTACGCCATCTGCTGGGACGCGTTCATGCGGCTGATGCGCTACCCCGGCACGCACGCCTACCTGTTCAGGCGGACGTATCCGGAGCTGGAGATGACGCTGGTGCGCACGATGCTGCGCATCGTGCCCAAGACGCTGGGCAAATACACGGCCAGCGCGCACGAGCTCAGGCTGATCAACGGGAGCGTGGCGCACTTTTGCCACCTGCAAAACGAGGGGGAGGGACTGCTCAAATACCAGGGGTCGGAGATCCACTGGCTGTACTTCGACGAGCTGACGCACTTCAGCAAGGGGATGTACGACTACCTGCGCACACGGCTGCGCGCGGAGAAAAAGCTGGGCATCGTGCCCTGCGTGCGCTGCGCGAGCAACCCCGGCGGCCCGGGACACGCGTGGGTGAAGGCGCGATTCGTCGATGCCACGGACGGCGGGCGGCACATCCGCGAGATGACGGTGAGCAGCGACGTGCTCGGCAGCGCCGCCGTGCGCACCATCCAGTACATCCCCGCGCGGGCGACGGACAACCCGCACATCACGCGGGACTACGTGATCGAACTGGAGCAGAAGCCGCGCGCGCTGCGCGAGGCGCTGCTGCTGGGCAAGTGGGACGCGTTTGACGGACAGGCGTTTCCCGAATTCACCGACGATCCGGCGCACTATGACGACGGCCTGTTCACGCACGTGATCAGGCCGTTTCCCATCCCCCTCCACTGGCCGCGCTGCGTGAGCTTTGACCACGGGTACACGCGGCCGTTTTCATTCGGCGTGTGGGCGGTGGACGAGGAGGGGCGGGTGTACCGATACAAAGAGCACTACGGCTGCGTGCCGGGCGAGCCAAACACCGGCGTGATGTATGCGCCCGGCGAGATCGCGCAGGCGCTGGCCGAGCTGCTGGAAGACGAATTCCGCGAGGGCATACGGCCCAAGGGCATCGCCGATCCGGCCATCTGGGACAGGAGCCGCGGTGTGAGCGTCGAGGAGCAGATCCGCCAGAGCTTCGGCGGGGTGATCTTCCAGAAGGGGGACAACACGCGGCTGCCCGGCAAAATGCAGCTGCACGAGCGGCTTAAATTCGACGAGCAGGGCAAGCCCATGCTCTACGTATTTGAAAACTGCCGGGATTTCATCCGGACGATTCCCACGCTCGTGTACGACTGCAAAAGGCCCGAAGACATCGACACGGGCGGCGAAGACCACATCTATGACGAGACGCGCTACTTCCTGATGAGCCGGCCCATCGCGCCGCGCCCACAGGTGCAGCGGCGGGCGGCAAGGGGATTTGACCCGCTTGCGGGATGAACAGAAAGGAGACGGCATGAAGAGGAGACGGGGAAACAGAGAGGGCGGCGACATCCGCGAGAGCGAGCTGCGGGGCATCTGCCAGCCGCTGCGCGAGGAGGAGCGCGCGCTGCTGCGGCGCGGCTACGAGCTGTTTGAGCACTTTCACAACCAGCTGCGCGAGGAGCACGAGGAGATGCGCGACGCGCGCGCCATGCGCCAGCTCCGCCAGAGCGAGCGCAGTGCGACCAGCCCGACGCTCAGCACGCTCAACAGCTGCGTGGACAACGTGGTGGCCGACCAGATCGACAACATGCCTGAGGCCGAGATGGTGCCCGAACGCGAGGAGACGATGGACAGCGCGCAGGAGATGAGCGACGTGGTGAGCTTCGTGCTCTACCACGCGGGCTGGCCGGGCAAGTATCAGCGGATCATGGAGGACGCGGTGGTGACGGGCACCGGCGTGGCGCAGGTGTTCTGGGACGACGACCTGGAGGACGGACAGGGCATGGTGAACGTGCTATCCTGGCACCCGGAGGACTTCTACCCCGACCCGATGTACGAGGACATCCAGGATGGGCGCGCCTGCTTCAAGACGACACACACGACGGTCGGCTGGGTGGAGGCGCATTACCCGGCGGTACGCGGCTTTGTGGCCGGCGACACCTATGCGCAGCGCGACGAGCAGGCCGCGCTGGAGGCGCCCGGCGGCGACAGCAAGGTGACGCTGCTGGAATTCTGGTACAGGCGGTACGACCCCGCGCTGCGCAGGCACATCGTGCACATGGCGCAGATGGCCGGCGGCGCGCTGCTGTGCAGCACGGAGACGGGCTTCGGGCTGGAGACGGGGCCATACGAGCGCGGCGTATACGCGCACGGGCTGTATCCCTTCGTGCTCTACCGCTACCGCGACGTATGGCGCAGGCCTTTTGGCTCCGGTCTGATCCACGACTACCGCGAGACGCAGCACGCGATCGACCGGTACGCCAAGTACATCGACGACAACGCGCGCGAGAGCAGCGTGCAGCGGCACTTCATCCGCAGGGGCAGCGGCGTCAACGCCGACGAGGTGGCCGACATGCGCCGCACCGTGATCGAATGGGACGGCAGCGACATCCGCGAGGTTTTGCAGACGGTGCAGGCGCAGCCGCTCAACAGCCAGGTCTACCAGATGATGCAGTACATGGCCGACGCCATGAAGCAGGACTGCGGGCAGAATCAGTTCGCGCGCGGCGAGGGCGGGCTCAACGTGACGGCGGGCACGGCGATCAATGCGTTGCAGCAGGCGGGCAGCAAGATCGCGCGCTGGCACACGGAGCGATTCAAGGACGCGTTCCGCGAGATGGTGGAGATGGTGATCTGGGTGCTCAGCGAATACATGGAGCCGGGCAGGAAGCTGCGCATCGTCGGCGGGGACGGCCTGCGCGACCGGCTCGTGGAGCTGATCGCGCCCGGCGCACAGGGCGGCGCCGTGCCGCGCCCGGCCTACACGGTGCGCGTGCAGGTGCAGCGCAGAAATCCCGACCAGATCGCGCAGGACAACGAGTTCCTGCTGCAGGCCGTGCAGATCTGCGCGCAGGCCGGGACGCCGCTGCCGGCGGCGGAGGTCATCCGGCTGATGGAGGGCCACCGGATCAGGGAGAGCGTATTGGAGGCAGTCAAGCGGGCGCAGCCCGCTGCTGAATAAAGGAAAGGAGAAACGCGATGGACAACAGGAACGAGGCGGCCATGCAGACGCCGCTGACGGCACAGGAGATCTCCGGGGAGCTGATGGAGGACAGCCTGAACGCGGAGGCACGGGAGGCGCAGGAGACGGAAGCGAGCCTGCGCGAGGGCATCGGGATGCTCTACGAGGACGGCTGGACGCCGGAGGAGCTGGGCGCGCTCTCCCAGGACGAGGGCGTGCGCGCAGACGTGGCCGCGGGCGTCGATCTGATCCGCGCGGCGGCGAAGATGCTGCGCAGGCAGCTGGAGCAGGTGCGCGCGGCGCAGGCGGAGCGCAGGCGCGGCGTGCCCGTGACGCGCAGCAGCGCATCGGGCAGCGTGCCGCAGGAGAACCGCATCGAGCAGATGAGCGACGCGCAGTTTGACGCGTTCTCGCGCGAGGCGCGTGCTGCGGCGATGATGGGCAAGAAGGTCAGGATGTAAGGACGAGAAGGAGGAATGCACATGGCATATACGAGCACCAACACCAACATGACCGGCAGCACCGGCCTGACGCCGGGCATGCAGACCTACTACAACCGGGAGCTGCTGCGCACGTTCGAGCCGGAGCTGGTGCATTTGCAGTTCGGCGACGAGCACAGGATGCCGGAAAACAGCGGCCTGGTGATGAACATGCGCAAGATCATCCCGCTGGAGGCGAACACCAGCGCGCTGACCGAGGGCGAGCCGGGCGAGAGCGTCATGCTCACGGAGACGGAGGTGACGGTGAAGCTGGAGCAGTACGGCGAATACGCGCGCTGCAGCGACAAGCTCGACCTGAGCCACTTGGACATGAACATCCTGCGCAAGACGAAGCTCTTTGGCGACGCGGGCGCGCGCAGCATCGACGCGGTGGTGCGCGAGGAGCTGGCGACCTGCACGAACGTGATCTACGCGGGCGGCAAGACGGCGCGCGCCGAGCTGACGGCGGCGGACAAGCTGACCAGCCGAGAGCTGCGCAAGGCGGTCAAGAAGCTCAAGAAGGCGCACGCGCAGACGTTCGGCGGCTACTACATCGCCATCGTCGGCCCGGACACGTTCTACGACCTGCAGGACGACGAGACCTTTGTGGCCGTGGCGCGCTACCAGGACAAGGAAGCCGTGTACACGGGCGAAATCGGCCGCCTCTTCGGCTGCCGGATCGTGGAGACGACGGAGGCGAAGATCTTCGAGGCCGCGGGCGCGGAGGGCGCAGACGTGGCCAGCGTCATCGTGCTGGGCCAGTACGCCTACGGCTACACGAGCTTCAAGGGGGCCAAGCCGCGCGTGATCGTCAAGCCGGCGGGCAGCGCGGGCACCGCCGATCCGCTGGAGCAGATCTCCACCGTCGGCTGGAAGATGGACGGCTTCGGCGTCAAGCTGCTCCAGCCGGAATACGCCGTGCGCATTGAGTGCGGCATCTCTGCCTGATTGGCGAAAGGAGGAACGAACATGGCGATCAAGACGAACACGAGCAAGACGGTCGAGCGCGCCAGCAGCGTGCTGCTTGGCAAGTGCGAGGCGACCGAGAAGAACATGGCCCGCCTGATGGCCCAGGCCGGCTGCGCGGGATGCCCGATGGAGAAGGTGAACATCCCGCTTGTGCCCGGCACGCGCGACGACGTGCTCTTCGTGGGGCTCAACGGCGCGGACTTCTACTTCCTGCGCGGCAAGAGCGTGGAGATGCCTGCGCCGGTGGCGCAGATCCTGCGCGACACCGGCCACCTGTGAGGTGAAGCATGACGCTGGCCAACATCATGAAGTTGGCGCTCAAGCAGCTCGACGAGGCGGCGGAGGACATCAGCGAGTACGACGAGCTGTTTCGCAGCTACGCCAACATGGGCTACATGATCGCGCTGCGCCTGTTCCTCAGGCCGCGCGAGACGTTTGAACTCACGACGGATGCGGACGGCAGCGCGGACATCTCCGCGCTGCCCATCGCCCGCATCGTCGATGTGCGCGACGCGCAGGGGCAAGGCGTTCGCTTTTTCCTCGATGCGGACGGCAGGACGCTGCGCACCGGCACAGCGCACCGGACGCTTCGGGCGCTGTGCGAGATCGAAAAGCCGCCGCTTGACGCCGACGCGCAGGAGCCTGAGCTGCCGGAATACGCGCACCCCGCGCTGGCGGACTACATCTGCTACCGGCACCTTTCAAGCGGCAACCTGGCCAAGCAGAGCCGGGCGGAGTTCTTCAGGCAGAGTTTCTATCAGCAGATGCGCGCGATGGCGCACGAGGGGATGGGCAGCGTGACGCGCTTGCAGCACCTCTACGCGGCGACGGACGCGCGATACGGCAAGTAAAGGAGGAGAGCCATGGCGAGGGAAAGGCGCGTGCAGGAGGAGAGCTACGAGGGGGCTTTCACGATCCCCACGCCCAGGGGCGTCTATCAGGCGGCGGGCGACACGAACGTGAACGCCGACTACGCCTACCGCGCGGAGAACATGCGCACGGAGCGCGGGCTGCTGGCCACGGGCTACGGCACCAGCCGCGCCTTCCCGGCGCTGGGCGCGCCGATTGAGACGCTGACGCGCTTTTACAGGCGCAGCAGGCCGGACGATCCCGACGTATTCGTGGCGGGCGCGTCCGGCTGCATTTACACCTACACGATGGGCACAGAGGGCTGGGTGAAGCGGGGCGAGGGCTTCCTGTCCAACCGATGGAGCAGCGTGACATACGAGACGCAGGAGAGCGGGGAGACCGTCGACATCCTGATCATGAGCAACGCGCAGGACGGGATGATCGCGATATACGGCAGCGACCTGCGGGTGGAAAAGAAGACGCTGGCGATCGGCGAGGACTACGGCGAGGTGCGCTTCGCCGTGCTGGGCAGGCACGCCGAGCGCATCTGGGGCACCGGCGCGCCGGGATACCCCGACGACGTGTTCTACTCACGGCCTTACGACCCCTTTGACTGGACGGGCGTGGCGGATACCCCGGAGCTGGGCGGCGGCGTGATCCGCCAGCCGACATGGGACGGCGACGCGTTCATCGCGCTGTGTCCGTTCGGCGGATACCTGCTGGCGGTCAAGCAGAGCACGATCTTTGAGATTCGCGGCAGCGATCCGTCCAGCTTCACGATCACGGAGGCCTACGGCACGGACGGGCCGGTACAGGCGCGTTCCATCTGCGTGGACAGGCTGCGCATGTTCTTCCTGGCCTCCGGCGGACTGGGCCTCTACGACGGGAGCACGATGTCCCTGCTCTCGCGCGATGCGCTCTACGAGACGATGCGCATGCGCATGCCGGGCACCGACGCGCTGGCCACGGCCTGCGTGTGCGGCCACGTCTACTATCTGGCGCTGTGCGTGCGCAAGGACGAGGGCGACGTGCTCAGCGAGAACAACACGGTGATCGAATACGATACGGAGCGCGGCACATTCATGGTGCGCCCCGGCGTGCGCGTCAAGGACTTCTTTGCGCTGGGCGGCAGCGTGTACTTCACGCAGGCCGACAGCCCCTACGAGGTGCTGCGTTACAACGACGCACGCACGGGCAGCTACATGGGCCAGCCCATGCACAGCCTCTGGGAGACGCCGTGGCTGGACCTGGGCAAGGAGATGGTCAAGCGGGACTTTGTGCTGCGCTTCACGGCGGACGCGGACGAGAACGACGTGCCGGTGGAGTGGACGATCATCACCGACCGGCGCGAAAAGACGAAGACGGTGCTGCTGAGCAAGGCGCGCAGGGACTATCGCGTGAAGATCCAAAACAGCGGGCTGCGCGTGAAGCTGCGCATCGCCAGCGGCAGGAAGGCGGCGGGATGGCGCATCTACGGCGGCGTGCGCGTGGCATACAGCATGGACGAGGTGTGAGGCATGGCATTCAAGCAGCCGAGAATCCCCGAATACCGCGAGAGCGAAGGGGTGGAGCGATACATCAAAAGCCTGATCCTGTTCCTCAAGGACTTCTGCACGGACGCATGGATGGCGAGCGGCGGGCAGGCCAAAGCGCTTGACAAGGCGCAGGCGGAAAACGCAGGCGCGTATGTGCGCAAGGCCGGAGACGAGATGACCGGCGCACTGCGCACGCCGGGGCTGGAGATCGGCAGCGAAACAGAGGCGCTCGCCGTGCGCTTTTCGCGGAGCGGCGGCCACGCGGCTCACGTGGCCTTTGACGACGCGCAGGATCAGCGGCGGTTCATCTTTGACCAGACGCCGGAGGCGAGCGAGGCGGCGGGCGAAGCGTACCGTTTGCCCGCGTGCGATGCCGGGCGGACGCAGGCGGGCAGCTTTGACATCCTGACGAGCAAGCGCCCGGTGTCGATTGAACAGGGCGGCACGGGCGCGAGCACGCCGGAAGCGGCGCGGGCGGCGCTGGGCGTGCCGGTGGCGGCGGAGATCCTGCTCGCGGCGCATCCTGTCGGGTGCATCTACCAGAGCCTGGACGCCACGAGTCCGGCAGCCATCTTCGGCGGGACGTGGGAACAGTTCGTCGATCGGTTCCTGGTGGGTGCGGGGGCCAGTTACGCGGCAGGAAGCTGGGGCGGCGAGGCCTACCACACGCTGAGCGTGTATGAGATGCCGTCGCACAACCATGGCGCAAGGGGCGTGAACAGCGGCGCAAGTTCCTCCACGGTCGTGGGCTTGTATCCGTTTGACATCGATCAGGATCGCACGGACAACTGGGACGTGACGAGCAGCATGATTGCCAACACGGGCGGAAACGGTGCGCACAACAACATGCCGCCGTATCTGGCGGTGTACATGTGGAGGCGGGTGAGTTGATGGAGATTTACAGCGAGGACATGGAGCTGATTGAGCATCCCGATCTGGCACTCGGCTATCTCAAGCCCGGCGTGCGCGTGGAGAGGCACGAGGCTGTGGAGGGCGTGCAGGAGCCATGGCGCTGCGAGATCGTGACCGCATACGAAAACGGCGGCGGGGACGTGCGCAGGGGGATCGACGCGCCGGGGGTGGAGGCCGGGGCGGCATGGGAGGAGATTCAGATCGGCCATCCCCATACGCAGGCGGAGCTGGATGAACGGGAAACGCAGAAGAGCAGATCGACCGTGGAGGCGCGGCTGACGCTTGTGGAAGCCGCGCTGATCCGATTGCAGGAGGACGTGCGCGCGGCGCTTGAGAAGATCGCGCAGAAGGAGGCATAAATGGCGAGAATCACGGTGTCCAACACCGAGTACGAGAGCACGACGAACAGCCGCTACCACAGCGAGAGCCAGAGCAAAAGCCAGAGCCAGAGCCAGAGCGCGACGAAAAAAGTGCTCGACGAGAGGCTGCGCGATCAGATTCTCTCCGGGCTGATGGGCTATCTCTCCGACGAGGAGATCAGCGCGTATGCGGAAAACCTGCTCGCACCGCAGCTCAACGCGCAGAAGGAGGCGGCACAGCAGCAATACGAAACGGCGCGGCTGTCCGGCGAGCAGGAGGTGCAAGACCTCGCGGCCGAGCTGGCGCGCAGCATCGAGGATCAGCAGCGCAGCTACAGGCAAAGCGCGGCGGACGTGCAGACGGCTGCGCTCTCGCGCGGCATGGGGAGAAGCAGCTACACGCTGGAGACGCTGGCCAACACGGGCGAGCGTCTCTCGCGCGCAGTGGAACGGCTCACCCGCGAAAACGAACGAAAGACCGCGCAGGCGCGCGAGAAGGTGGCGCAGGCGGCGCAGCAGAATGCGCAGACGCAGAGCCGTTTGCAGGTGGACTACGCGAAGAACCTCGCGGCCAAGGTGCAGGAGCTCAAGGAGAGCCAGCGCCGCGAATACAACCAGAACTACCTGACGGCGGTGTCCGGCTCGATGGGCACGAGCACCAGCGGCACCAGCAGCACGCAGGGATCGAGCACCAGCGACACCACGGGCAAGAGCCACACGCAGGGATCGAGCACGACGGTGACCAAGTCCTACAGCACGGGCGGCGGAAAGAAGAGCAGCACGAAGGTGGACGCGATCAGCAGCGCCGCACCGAGCATCAAATACCGCAGATGAGGAGGGAAAGCGATGATTGAGGCGAGCTTTGAGCGCGGACAGAGCCGCAGCGCAGCGGTCGGCGGCGCTTACCAGTACGACACGGGCCAGAGGCTGCGGATGCGCGGCCTGCCCTCGCCGCAGGCGCTGGCACAGCAGGACGATTTTCTCTCCGGCGAGATGGTGACGGTGCAGGCGCAGTTTGGCTTTGTGGGCGACAGCCAGACGGAGACGCGCCTGGCTGCCTATGAGGCGCAGAGCGGCGCATGGATCGTAGCCGTGCCCGACCATTACATGACGCAGAGCCGGGATGTGCACGTCTACGTGTACGTGAGCTACGGGCAGACACAGGAGGAGAGCCGGGCCAAAACCTGCTACGAGGCGGTATTCCGGCCCATCGGCCGCCCTGCGCCGGGCGACGCGGTGACGCCCGCACAGGTGAACGCGTGGGACGCGCTGGTGCAGGAGATCAACCTGACGCTCTCCACCGTGAACACGGCGATTTCCGACGCCAACGCCGCGGCGACCGGGGCGGTCGAGGGCGAACAGGCGGCCAGAGAGGCGGCACAAGCGGCGAACACGGCCGCACAGCAGGCGGCCGATGCGGGCGCGGCGGTGGAGCGGGCGTGGCAGAACGCGACGGCGAGCGCGCAGACGCTGGAACCGGATGCGGCGGCGACGGTCTCGCTTTCGGAAGAGGACGGCGTGAAGCACCTGACGTACGGCATACCGCGCGGGCGCGACGGCGCGCAGGGGCCCCAGGGCCCCAAGGGCGACACCGGCCCGGCCGGTGTGACCTTCACGCTCAGCGGATCGACGCTCTACATCGACACGGACGCGTAAAGGAGGGGTGAGCATGGCCTATGTGCCCAAGGCGCTGCCGTCGTTTACCTATACGGGGCAATACAGCACGGAGCTGCGCGGCGACTGGGGGTGGATCATCCGGCTCAAGACGAGCGGCACGCTGACGTTCACAGATCGCAATCGCAAGATCGACGTCTTTCTCGTCGGCGGTGGCGGAGGCGGAAGATGGGGCTGGTATGACTCCACGACGAGCTCCGGCGGGGGCGGCGGCGGTTACACCAGGACGGTGAAGGACATCTCTGTGCAGCGCAACACGGGATATGCTGTGGTCATCGGCGACGGCGGTGAGAGCGACGAGAACGGGAACCCATCGTCCGCCTTTGGGCACAGCGCCTCCGGCGGATATACGGGCACGAATAGAGAATACGGCGGGAACGGAGGCTCCGGCGGCGCAGGCGCGTCGGAAGCGTACACGCCCGGCTATCCGGGCGGCAGCGACGGCGGAGACGGCGCGGCGATTGGCGCCTATGGCACGCACAATGGCATCGGGCAGGGGACGACCACGCGAGAATTCGGCATGAGCGGCTGGACGCTGTATGCCGGCGGCGGGGGCGGCGGCGCGGGCACGGGCAGCGACTGCGTCGGCGCGGGCGGCGCGGGCGGCGGCGGTGCGGGCGGCCAGGACGGCAGCTACGATCTCTCCAGAGGCCAGGACGGGAAAGCCAACACGGGCGGCGGGGGCGGCGGCGCGGGCGGCCAGCAATGGTGCGAAAACGGCGCGCCTACTGCGCCGGGCGGCAAGGGCGGCAGCGGCATCGTGTGCATCCGCAACAGCCAGAGCGACGTGCTGCCGGTCGTCTTCAACGGGACGTGGATTGCGCAGCTGATCTTCAACGGCACGGACGTCAAGAGCTTGATCTACGACGGCGTCCGGCTGTTTTTCCGCGCGATGCGGCGAAAGGAGAGAGACGGGATTGACGCAAGAAAGAAAGGCCCTGTATGTGGGCCGGGTTGAGACGCGAAGCGGTTCGCTGAACGTGCGCGCCGCGCCCGGCGGGACGGTGATCGGCAGCGCCGCATCGGGCACGGAGGTGCAAGTGCTCGACGACGAGGGCGAATGGCTGGCGATTGCGTGGGAGGACAGCGTGGGCTATGTGTCCAAGCGGTACATCGTCTTTTCACAGGCGGCGCCGGACGCGCATATTGTGATTACGGACGAGGAGGGCCATGCGTTTGCATCGGCGGGCGGATTTGCGCTGCCTGATGCGCGGCCTGATTGACTGAGGGGAGGGAACGCGATGCGGGAATGGATGATGGAGGCGTTGGGCACGATTCGGCCCAATGCGGTGCGGCTGGCGGGCGCGGCGATCGGCGCGGCGACCGCGTGGTTTTCGGGGCTGCCGTTGATTGCACAGGCGCTGCTGGTGACGCAGGGGGCCGACGTGCTCACCGGCGTGCTCTGCGCGCTGTGGGGCAAGAGCCCCAAGACGCAGAGCGGGAAGATCTCCTCGAGCACGCTGGCGATGGGCATGGTGAAAAAGGGGCTGGAATGGCTGGTCGTGCTCATCTGCGTCTACGTGGGCGCGGCGCTGGAGATGGAGGGCATCGGCGGGGCGGCGATGACGTATATGATCGCAACGGAACTGGTGAGCCTGCTGGAAAACCTGAGCCTCTTCGGGCTGGACATCCCGGTGCTGCGCAAGCTGCTGGACGTGGCGCAGAAGGGAGAATGAGCGTTTTTTGACTTGTGCGAAATGGAATCTGTGATATAATAAAAAAGCCTCCCGTACGGGAGGCCGTGGTGCTGATGGCGGGACTCGAACCCGCACGCCGGATGGCAAGGGATTTTAAGTCCCCGGTGTCTGCCGTTCCACCACATCAGCGTCCGATACCCTATGCGTATTATAGGCGCTCAGCAGGGAGGTTGTCAAGCTGGAGGAATCGAGGAAGACCGCGCGGATCGGCGGCTTGACGCTGGGCACGGGCATGCCGGCCGTCTGCGTGCCGGTGATGGGGCGCACGATGGCTCAACTCGCGCAGGCTGTTTCGCGCGCACGCGAGGCGCAGGCCGACGTGATCGAGCTGCGCATCGACGCGATGGCGGAGATGCCGCAGGCGGAGACGGCGGAGGCGGCCTGCCGGATTGCGCGGGAAGGCGGCGTGCCGGTGCTCTTCACCCTGCGCACGCGACGGGACGGCGGCGCGGGCGGCACGGATGCCGCTGCCTACGAGGCGCTGCTGCGCGAGATGATCGAGCGGCGCGCCTGTGATGCGATCGACTGCGAGCTGAGCGTGGGCGAGGCGGCGTTTGCGCGGATTGCGCGGCATGCGCGCGACGGAGAGATGACGCTGGTGGGATCGAGCCACGAGTTTGGCGAGATCGGCGACGTGCAGCGCGCGGCGGACTGGCTGATGCGCCAGCAGGAATTGGGCGCGCAGGTGTGCAAGGCTGCGGTGATGGCCCACAGCCCCGCCGAAGCGCTGGCGCTGGCGCACGCCTACGCGCAGGCGCACGAGCGGCTTGCCATCCCGATGATCGGCATCGCCATGGGGCCGCACGGCCTGATCACGCGCGTCTGCGGCGCATGCTTTGGCAGCTGCCTGACGTTTGCGGCGGCGGGCGAGGCCTCCGCACCGGGACAGATGGACGCAAGGCGCCTGCGCACGGCGCTCCAAATCATACAGGAAGCACAGCAAAAGACGGAAGGATGATGAGCATGGACGAGAAGATTCGCAGCATCATCGCACAGTTCGAACTGCCCGAAGGGGAGACGGACGCCAGGCCTTACGGCAACGGGCACATCAACGACACGATGTGCGTGCGCGTACAGACCGCACAGGGCGAACAACGCTTCATCCTGCAGCGCGTGAACAGCTACGTGTTCCCCAGGCCGAAGGAGGTCATCGAGAACATCGAGCAGGTGACGGCGTATCTGCGCGGCATCATCGAACGGGCGGGCGGCGACCCGCGCCGCGAGACGCTGACGCTGATCAGGACGCGCGAGGGCGCGCATCACGTCATCGCGCCGGACGGCGAGCTTTGGCGGATGTACCTGTTCATCGAGGGCACGCAGTCCGTCGACCTGCCGGACACGCCGGCGCTCTTTGCGCTCTGCGGGCGGGCGTTCGGCAAGTTCCAGCGGCAGCTGGGCGGCTTTGACGCCTCGAAGCTGCACGAGACCATCGTCGATTTCCACAACACGCCGGCGCGCTACCGGCAGCTTGAGGATGCCATCGCGCGCAACGAGGCGGGGCGGCTTCATCAGGTGCAGGAGGAGATCGCGTTCTGCCGTCGGTATGCGCGCGAGGTACATGCGCTGCTCGACGCGCTGAACGCGGGCGAGATCCCGCTGCGCGTGACCCACAACGACACGAAGATCAACAACGTGCTGCTGGACGCACAGACGGGCGAGGGCGTGTGCGTGATCGATCTGGACACGGTGATGCCGGGCCTGGCGGCCTATGACTTCGGCGACTCCATTCGCGCGGGCGCGAATACCGCGGAGGAGGATGAAAGAGATCTCAGCCGCGTGTCGCTCTCCCTGCCCATGTTCCGGGCGTTCGCCGAGGGTTTCCTGGCGGAAGCCGGCGCGGCGCTGAACGCGAGGGAGAAGGAACTGCTCCCCATGGGCGCCAAGCTCATGACGCTGGAGTGCGGCATGCGCTTCCTGGCCGATCACCTCAATGGGGACAAGTACTTCAAGGTGCACCGCGAAAACCACAACCTCGACCGCGCGCGCTCGCAGTTCGCGCTGGTGCGCAGCATGGAGGCGCAGTGGGAGGAGATGGCGGCGATCATCCGCGAAATTGGTGGATAAAATGCATATTTTTGCAGACCCGTTCGGCATGAACGGGTTTCTTTTGCATATTCGATTGATTTTTATTCCGTGAACGGATATAATATCAGGTATCATCTATCTGAATCGGAGGGGAGCCGATGGATACCGTGATGCAGCCGATGCTTAAATTTGGACCATGCCTCAGACAGATGCTCGGTCAAAAGGGGATTTCTGCATCCGAACTGGCGCGCAGAATGGCCTACAAGAGCCGCAACAGCATCTTTCGCATTCTGGATGGCGTGGGCGGGGACGGGCCCAGGCGGGCGTTTTTTGAACGGCTGATCGCCGAAGACCCGCTTGCGCTGAACGAGGAGGAGCGCAAGCGGCTGGCACAGGCGCTGGAGATCAGCCGGGTGGGGCAATCCGCCTTTCTGGCCAACCGCGCGATGCGCGAATTGCTGAGCGACCGCCGCACAAAGACGTGCGGCGCACGCGTGGACGCCTCCTTCGATCCGCATGATTCGGACTTTCATCGCACGATTGCGTCCATGCTGGGCGGGAAGAGGGCGGAACTGACGATCACGGGCTGCTGTGATCGGGCGATCTTCGAGGCGCTGCGCGAGCGCATCGGCCGGCCGGACGTCGTCTGCGAGCTGCACATCACGCACTTCATCTACACCGGCGAAGAGGAGATCGTGCGCAACATCTCCGCAATTCAGCCGCTGCTCTACAGCGACTTCTATGACGCCTACTGCGTGCAGCCCGGCGTATTCAGCAAGGAGCGCGAGGCCATCTACCGCGGCAACAGCATCTTCGTGCACGCCCAGGACGCGCAGGGCGACTGGTATGGCCAGCAGCTCGTGCTCGTGGACAAGGGCGTGTTTGTGCCGATGCAGCGGCTATCCGGCGACGAGCGCAGTCCGTTTTCCCGGCTGTTTGCGCTGGACACGAGCAAGACGCCGCCGCTCAAGGCGACGTTCGCGCCGGGCGCCACGATCGCCGATTACGTCCGCTACACGCAGGACTGCCTGACCCTCGAACAAAACCGCGCGATGTACACGATCAAGGCCGACGTGCCGATATGCTTTGTGCCCACCGGCATTCTGGAGACCTGCCTGCGCGATGATGTGTGCGCCCAGATGACGCCCGAAGGCGTCGCGTTGGAGGAGATGATCGCGGCGTTTGCGCGCATCCACAGCATGCGCTTTGAAAATCACTTCCAAAAGCGCAAGGAGACGCACATCATCTTCTCGCAGTGGGCGATGGAACGCTTTGCGCGCACGGGCCGCCAACTGGATCACCCGTTCGCCTTCAGGCCGTACACCGGCGAGCAGTGCGTCGCCATCCTCTCCCACCTGCGCCGCCATGCGCAGGAGAACCCGTGCTTCCACATCTACTTCTTCCGCGCGGACTTTGAACCGCTGCTGGCCGAGGTGGGCTTCTTTGAAGGTGCGGGCACGCTGATGGCCAAGCCCTGCACCGACTACGACCTGTCGGGCGACCACGCCGAGGCGATCATCACGCAGGAGGCGTTCTGCGCGCACTACAAGGCGTTTTTCATAGACGACCTGCTGGCCAAGCACGTGCTCACACAGCAGGAGACGCTCGACATGCTCGATCGTCTGATCGACATCGCGCGTCAGACGCAGCGCGTGTGACGGCGCAAGAGAAATAGAAAATCGCCCTTCCCGGAAATGCGGAAGGGCGATCTGTTTATTCCAGGCGGATGCCGCGCACAAAGCGCAGCACATGCATCCTGAGCCTCTGCGTGGGGGTGAGCAGCGCGCAGACGGCGCGATACGCCGCCTCCGCCTTGCGCGCGGCGGCGGGCTTGAGCCGCTTGTCGGAATAGCGGGCGATGCACAGCGCCTTGCCCAGCGCGGTGAGCGTGACCCGGCCGGAGAGCGCCTCCTGTGCGCGCAGCAGATAGCTGGCCGGCGGCTCGGCGGGCAGCGGCGGGAGCTGCATACAGCTGAGCGCCTGCTGCGTGGCCCGATACCAGACCAGCACCTGATCGCCCGGCTTGCGATAGCGCGCGGCGACGCGCGCGGGCGCGGTCAGATACAGCCGCAGGGCGACGAGCGCGGCGAGCAGGAGCAGCGCGAGCAGCAGCCAGGGCCAGCGCGCAGGCGGGCCGTCCTGCCCGTCCGGCGGGGGCGACTGCGTGGGAAGCGGCGTCGGAGCGGGCGTGATCTCCGGCGTCGGGGTGACGGCGGGATCGTGGTGCTCCGGCGTGGGCGAGGGCGTCGGGGTGGGCACCGGAGAAGGCGTCGGGCTGGGCGTGGGCACGGGGGTCGGCGTGGGCTCCGGCGTCGGCGTGGGGGTCATGCCCGAGGCCGCCTGATCCGGGTCCTGCTGCGGGTCCTGCGCCGGATCGTCGGGCGCATCGTCCTGCGAACCGGATGAACCGCCCTGATCCGGTTCGCCGCCGCCCGGCGTGGCGTCAAACGGGAGCCAGCCAAAGCCGGGGAAGTAGATCTCCGTCCACGCGTGGCCGTCCTGCTGCGTGACGCGCGCCACGCCGTCGCTGTCCGGCTCGGCGGCGTAGCCTTCGATGTAGCGCGCAGGCAGGCCGGCGGCGCGGGCGAGCACGGCCAGGGCGCTGGCGAAGGACGTGCAGTAGCCGCGCTTTTCCTCCAGCAGAAACCAGGAGACGAAGTCGCGTCCGGCGGGCGGCGTGTTTTGATCAAGCGTGTACGGGAAGCCTCGTTGCAGATACTGGCAGAGCGCGGCGGCGCGGTCGAAGTCGCTCTGCGCGCCGGCGGTGATCTCCCGCGCGATCTGATAGACCTGCGGCTCCACCGACGCGGGGAGCTGCAAGTAGGCATTGCGCACGGTGTCGTAGTAGGGATCCGAGGCGTCATGGGCAGTGAGCACGGCGTCGCGCACGCCGGGCGTGGAGCCGTCGAGCAGGCGGCCGGAGAACGCGTAGCTGTTCCCCGCCGAGAGGCTGCGCGTGGCGAACACCTCGCTGGAGGGGGAGAAATAGCTGACGATGCCCTCGCCCTTGGGCGAGAGGAAGCGCTGCGTCAGAAAGAGGGTGCTGGTGGCGTCCGCGCGCATGGTGACCTCCAGCGTGCGCGCGCCGGGGAGCATGGCGCGCACGGACGCATCCGGCCGCGCCTGATCGAAGAGGTCGCGGCGGAGCTGCGCGAAGCGCGGGCTGATGAACAGATAGCGGCGGCCGGACGTGCCGTCCACCCAGGCCGCGCCGGTGTACTCGTTTTTGACGGTGGCGCGCAGCAGCGCGCGGGACGGCGTGCGCACCTGCATGACGGGATCGTCCGTGGGCGAAGCCGGGCCGCCGAGCTGATCCTGCCCCAGCGGCTGATAGCCGGTGGCCGTCAGGGAGAAGGCGGTGCGCGGCTCCGTGAAGAAGAGGTAATCATCCACGGCGCGCTGCGCCTGCTCGGCCAACGCTTCAAGCGCCGGCACGACGCGGCCCGCCTGCGGCAGACAGGCGAGCGTCAGGGCGAGCGTCAGCGCGGCCATGGCCAGCAGGCGCAGGACGGGCACGCCGTGCGCACGGCTGCTCAGCAGCAGCGCGACGAGCAGCGGGAGGAGCGCACGCACGCCGGTATCCAGCCCCAGAAACGAGAGGAGCAGCAAATCCAGCACGGTGAGCAGCGCCAACGGAAAAAAGCCCTGCTCGCTGCGCGCCAGCGACGCGCCGACGGCCGTGAGCAGCACGCACAGCAGCGCGGTGATCGCGCGCGAATACGCCGCAAGGGCGAGAAACTGGCCGCTCATCATCAGCGTGAGCGCGTTGGAGAGGCCCGCAATCTGGCCGCGGTGGGCGAGCACGACGGCGGCGAGCGCCGCAAAGAGCAGCATGGGGATGGCCGGGCGCAGGCGCGGGAGGCAATCGCCCAGCGCGTAGAGCAGCGTCACGCCCGCGCAGCAGGCAGCGCACAGCGACGCGGAGGCGGCCAGATCCAGCGCCAGCAACAGCGGCCACGCACACCCAAAGCCGATGCACAGCGTGAGAAGCGCGTGCAGGAACAGGTCTTTGGGCGGGGAAAACAGTGTCTTCATGGGCGGTCCTTTACACGGAAATGTGCTGCGTCTCCACGCCGCAGGTGTTCAGCAGATGCAAAAGCTGCGCCTGCGCCTGCGTGAGCGCCTGTGGGGCGATCAGGTACACGCGCGTGCGCGGCCCCAGGCGCGCGAGGGCGAGGATGGCGTCGGCGACGGGCGGCGTCAAATTGGCGGTGAGGATGGCGGTCGCCCCGGTGCGGCGCATGCGCCGGGCGTGCAGCAGCAGCGTGCGGGCGAAGTCCGACGGGCTTAAAAACGGCGCCTGCGCCAGCGCTTGCAGCATGGCGGGCAGCGCCTGGGGCGACTGGCCGCTCAGCTCGCGCGAGCGCGCGCCCGGCAGCGGCAGGTGAGCGGCGCGCCCCTCCTCCAGCAGCGACTTGAGCACGCCGGCGCAGCTCTCGGTGAGCGCGTCGATCATTTGCGCGCGCAGCGCGCCCTGCGCGGGCGGCGGGCTGACGTCCAGCAGCACGAGCGCGTCGGCGTGCTGCGGCGTCTCATAGGTGTGCACCATCAGCGCCTGACGGCGCATGGACAGCTTCCAGTGCACGCGCTTGAGCTCGTCGCCCTCCTGCCAGGCGCGGATGTCCGCAGGCGTGGTGCGGTCGGACTGGGCGCGCTGCGAGGCGGTGTGCTCGCCCTCGCCCGGACTGGCGGGCAGCGGCTGCGCATCGCGCGGCACGGGCAGCACGGTCACGGGCAAAAGCGGCATGTGCACCGCGCGGGAGAGCGAAAACAGGCCGAACACGTCGCCAAAGGCGGCGCGCAGCACGCCGATCTCATAGGCGCCCACGTGCGGGCAGGGAAAGGCGTTCTCGCTCTGCGTCTCCCCCAGCGCGCACGCGGCGAGCAGGAAATCGCTCTGACGCCGGTTGGGCATCGCCACGCGCAGGGAGACCGGCGCGATGGGCAGGGGCGCAAAGAGCGCGACGCGCAGCGTGTAGAGGCAGGACTGGCCGCGCTGCACCTGCGCGCAGTCCACGCGCTGGGACAGGCGGCAGGAGCCATACGCCAGCAGCACGCTCACAAGCGCGAGCAGCCACGCGATGAGCGCGGCGCAGCCCAGCATGAACGCGCCCGCGCTGCCCACGGACAGCGCCGTGACGAGCATCACCGCGCCGAAGAGCAGCGTATACAGGCCGCGGGCGGTCATTTGAGCCTCACGGGGATGCGCACGCCGCCCATGATCTCGCGCAGCACCTGCGCTTCATCCAGGTCGCGCATGCGCGCATCGGCGGAGAGCACGAAGCGGTGGCAGAGCACGGGGCCCGCCACGCGCTGCACGTCTTCGGGGATGACGTAATCGCGGCCGCACAGCAGCGCATTGCCCTGCGCGGCGCGCACGAGCGCGATGGCCGCGCGCGTGCTCGCGCCCAGCGTCAGGGACGGCGAGCGGCGCGTGGCGGCGCACAGCGAGGCGATATAGGCGCGTACCTCCGGGGAGACGTACGTGCCCTTGACCTGGGCTTGCATGGCGAGCACGTCCTCGGCGGTGCACACGGCGGAAAGCGTCTGCATGGGCGTCTGCGCGCCGCAGTAGCGCGCGAGGATGTCCATCTCGTCCTCGACGCTGGGATAGCCGATGGCGATGCGCATGAAGAAGCGGTCCATCTGCGCCTCCGGCAGCGGATAGGTGCCCACGAAATCGACCGGGTTCTGCGTGGCGAGCACCATGAACGGGCGCGAGAGCGGATAGGTGACGCCATCGACCGTGACCTGGCGCTCCTCCATGACCTCCAGCAGCGCGCTCTGCGTCTTGGGCGATGTGCGGTTGATCTCGTCGGCGAGCACGATCTGGGAGAAGACCGAGCCGGGACGGTACTGCATCTCGCCCGTGATGCTGGGCACCGTGTAGCCGGTGATGTCCGACGGGGTGATGTCGGGCGTGAACTGGATGCGCTTGAACGAGCAGGACAGCGAACGGGCGAGCGCGGAGCACAGCGTGGTCTTGCCCACGCCCGGCACGTCCTCGATGAGCACGTGGCCCTCGCACAAAAGCGCGGTGAGCAGCAGCTCAACGACATCGTCCTTGCCCACGACGACGCAGGCGATGTTCTGCTTGAGCGCGCTGAGAATGGCGTTGGAATGATGCATAACGATCTCCTTTGGCGATAGGATAACCAAATTCGACATCATTATAATGGATTGTACGGGATTTGGCAAGGACGCGGCGCGCACGCCTTGCATGCGCCTGCGTTTTTTGCTACAATAAAGCCATCGGAAAACGGGCGGAGAGGACGGTTGCGATGGACGCAGAGCGGATTCGGGCGGGGCTGCGCACGGCGTGGGCCGGGCGGGAGATCGTCTGCATGGATGAGGTGGATTCCACCAACCGCGAGGCGCGCCGGCTTGCCGCGCAGGGCGCGGCGCACGGCACGCTCGTGCTGGCCGACGCGCAGCGCGCGGGCCGCGGCAGGCGAGGGCGCGGCTGGATCTCCCCGGCGGGCGAGGGCATCTTCATGACGCTGATCCTGCGGCCGGAGGGCGCGCCGGCGCGCATGGCGAAGCTCTCGCTGGCCACGGCGCTGGCGGCGGCGCGCGCCATCGGCGAGGAGACGGGGCTTGACGCGCGCATCAAGTGGCCCAACGACATCGTCATCGGCGGGCGCAAGGTCTGCGGCATCCTGCTGGAGATGGACGCCGGCGACGGATGCGTGCGCAGCGTCGTGGCGGGCGTGGGCATCAACGTGCATCAGACGGCGTTTGACCCGGAGATCGCGCAGACCGCGTCCTCGCTCGATCTGCTCTCTGGCCGGCGGCAGAGCCGGGAGGCGATCGTGCGCGCGTTCCTCACCGCGTTTGAAGCGGCGACGGCGATGGAGGAGGGCGCGATGATGCGCGACTACTGCGCGTGCTCGGCGACGATCGGGCAGCGCGTGCAGGTGATCGGCCTGACGCAGACGTTCACCGGCACGGCGGAGGGTGTCACGGACAGCGGCGCGCTGCTGGTGACGGACGAGCGGGGCGAGCGCCACGAGGTGCTGGCGGCGGATGTTTCGGTGCGGGGCGTGATGGGCTATGTCTGAGATCGTGGGCATCGGCACGGACGTGTGCGCGGTGTCGCGCATCGCGCGGGCCATCGAACGGGAGCACTTTTACGCGCGCGTGTTTCTGCCGGGCGAGCGCGCGTATCTGGAAGGGAAGGAACGGGCCAGGCCGCAGAGCGCGGCGGCGATGTTCGCGGCCAAGGAGGCTGTGGCCAAGGCGCTGGGCACGGGGTTTGCCGGCGGCGTGATGCCCTGGACGATCGAGGTGACGCACGGGGAGAGCGGCGCGCCGGGCGTGCGGCTGCACGAGGGCGCGGCGGCGCAGCTGGCGGCCATCGGCGGCGCGCGCGTGCTGCTCTCGCTGACGCATGAGGGCGACGCCGCGCTGGCGTTTGCGGTGATCACGGGCGGCGGGACGGGGGCGAATGCCCCGTAAGGAGGCGGCTATGCTGCATACGATTTCCCCGCAGGACATGCGGGAGATGGAGGGCGCGTTCTTGAGCGGCACCGGCTATCCGTCGCTGCTGCTCATGGAGCACGCCGCGCAGGCGGTGGCCGACGCGCTGGCGCGCCACGTCGCCAGGGAGAGCCGGGTGCTCTTCGCCTGCGGCGGCGGCAACAACGGCGGTGACGGCTGCGCGGCCGCGCGCATCTGGATGCAGCGCGGCGGCAAGGCGGACGTATGGTTGCTCGCAAGCCCGTCCAAAATGAAGGGGGACGCGGGCGTCAACGCCGGGCTGCTCAACGTGTGCGGCGCGGGCATGACGATCCTCTACGGCGAAGCGCCGCCCATCCCGGCGGACTGCGCCGCCATCGTGGACGCGCTCTACGGCACAGGGCTCTGCCGCGCGCTGGAGGGCGTGGCGCTCTCCGCCGTGCAGCGCATCGACGCCAGCGGCCTGCCGGTGAGCTCGGGGGACGACCCCTCCGGCGGGGGCGGGCAAAGCGGCCATGTGCAGGGCGATGCCGTGCGCGCGACGGAGACGGTGACGTTCCACCGGGCCAAGCACGGCCACATGCTCTTCCCGGGCAGGACGATGATGGGGAAGCTGACCATCGCGGACATCGGCATTTTGCCGGAGTGGGACGGCGCGCAGGGCATCGACGTGCTGGAGGCGGCGGACGCCGCCGCGCTGCTGCCCGCGCGCACGCGGGACGCGCACAAGGGGACGTTTGGGCACGTGCTGCTGGTGGCGGGCAGCGAGGGCATGACCGGCGCGGCCTGCCTGAGCGCGCAGGCGGCGCTGCGCAGCGGCGCGGGGCTGGTGACGGCGGCGTGCTGCGCGCCGGTGCGCATCCCGATGCAGACGCTCGTGCCCTGCGCGATGGCGCAGGTGGTGTGCGGCGGGCCGGCACTGGACGCGGGCGCGTCGCTGCCGCTGTACAATCTCGCGCAGGACAAGCGCGCGCTGGCCATCGGCCCGGGGCTCGGCCGCAGCGAGGGCGCATGGCGCGCGATTGCCCAGCTCGTGGCGGGTGACATCCCCAAGGTGATCGATGCCGACGCGCTGACGCTGCTGGCGCAGTACGGCGGCAAGGTGGGCGGCAACACGGTGCTCACGCCGCATCCGGGCGAGATGGCGCGGCTGGTGGGCGCGAGCGCGGCGGCGGTCGCCGACGCGCCGGTGGAATACGCGCAGCAGCTGGCGCAGGAGAAGAAGTGCTGCGTGCTGCTCAAGGGCGCCACGACGGTCGTCGCGCGCGGGGAGGACGTGACGCTCAACCTGACCGGCTGCGACGCGATGGCCACGGGCGGCTGCGGCGACGTGCTCACCGGCGTGATCGCGGGGCTGATGGCGCAGGGCATGCCGCCCATGGACGCGGCGCGCGTGGGCGCGTATTATCACGGGCTGGCGGGCGAGCGTGCGGCGGCGCTGCGCGGGGCGCGCGCGGTCACGGCGTGGGACGTGTGCGATGCGCTGCGCATAGAATGAGAGCAGCAGGGCATGGCTCCATGACGAACCGATGGGTTGTGAGATCATGGAGGTTGTACGCGGCGATATCTTCATCGCGGATCTGGACCCCGTGGTAGGCAGCGAACAGGGCGGCGTCCGCCCGGTGCTCATCGTGCAGAACGACCGGGGCAACCGCTTTTCCCCGACGGTGATCTGCGCGGCGATGACGTCAAAGCTCTGTAAGCACGATCTGCCCACGCACGTGTGGATCGCAGCCAGGGAGAGCGGCCTCAAATGCGACTCGCTCGTGCTGTGCGAGCAGATCCGCACGCTGGAAAAGCGGCGGCTGCGCGCCAAGGCGGGGCACGTGGAGGGCTTGTCGCTCGCGCGGGTGGACCGCGCGCTGGCGGCGGCGCTCCAGCTTCAATAAGACACGACAGAAAGAACGGATCGAATGGGAAGCGGGGAGAATATCCCTGCTTCTTTTCGGGCCAGATGGGACAGGCTGAAGGAGGATATCATGCTGAAATCGGGAACCGGCGCTGCCGTGGACTGGGCGCAGGTGATCAAGGACTACGCGATGATGGTCGTGGGCACGCTGATGGCGGCGGTGTCTTTTGACATGTTCTTTCTGCCCTATGACATCGCGCCCGGCGGCGTGTCGGGCATCTCCACGGTGCTCGCCAGCGTGCTGCCGCTGTCGGTGGGCCTGCTGAGCTTCCTGCTCAACGTGCCGCTGTTTCTGCTGGGCTGGCGCACGACGGGCCGGCGCTTTGCCGTGCGCTCGTTCATCGCCATGACGATGATGTCCCTGTTCATCGACCTTTTGCCTGTGCGCGATGTCTCCGGCGACGTGATGCTCGCCTCCGTGTTTGGCGGCGTGCTGCTGGGCGTGGGGCTGGGCCTCGTGCTGCGCGCGGGCGCGACGACCGGCGGCACCGACATGGCCGCCAAGATGATCCACCGCCATCTGAACTTCGTGTCGATCTCCGGCATCCTCTTTGCCATCGACGCGATGGTCGTGGCCATCGCCGCGCTGCGCTTTGGCATGCAGGCGGGCCTCTGGGCGCTGATCACGCTGTTCGTCTGCGCGCAGGCGATGGACGCGGTGATCAAGGGCTTCAACACGGCCATGCAGTTTTTGATCATCACGTGCGAGCCGGAGGAGATCACCCGGCGCATCCACACGGACATGGATCGCGGCTGCACGCGCCTGGCTGCCGAGGGCACGTATTCCCAAATGCCGGTGGGCGCGCTGCTGTGCGTCGTCTCCCGCATCGAAGCGCCCCGGCTCAAGAAGATTGTGCAGGAGGCCGACCCGCAGGCGTTTGTGACGGTCTGCAACGTGCACGAGGCGCTGGGCGAGGGCTTTGCGGGCATCGCCGGGGAATAAAATGCCATCCGCGAAGATACTGTTTGCAAATGCACACGCACAATGCTATAATACAGGTGAGCGTGCGCCCGACAGGGCGCGAAATCGAAACAGGAGGAAACAGATCATGAAGAAACTTCTTTCCGTGGTGCTCGTCCTGGTTGCCATGCTGGCGATGTTCGCCGTCCCGGCCCATGCCGCCGAGATCGCGCTGGTTACCGACGTGGGTACCATCGACGACGAGTCCTTCAACCAGGCCTGCTGGCAGGGCGTGGAGGCGTATGCCACCGCCAACGGCCTCACCTATCAGTACTATCAGCCGGCGGCCGATTCCGACGACGAGCGCCTGGGCTCCATCGATCAGGCCGTCTCCGACGGCGCGAAGATCGTCGTGCTGCCGGGCTACCTGTTCGGCGTGACCGTCGCGCAGGCGCAGGAGCTCTACCCGGATGTCAAGTTCGTGGCCATCGACGTGTCCGCGGGCGATCTGGGCACCGAGCCGCTCTCCAACCTGTACTGCGCCGTGTTCGGCGAGGAGCAGGCGGGCTATCTGGCCGGCTATGCGGCCGTGAAGGACGGCTTCACCAAGCTGGGCTTCCTGGGCGGCATGGCGGTTCCGGCCGTGCAGCGCTACGGCTACGGCTTCGTGCAGGGCGCGAACGCGGCGGCCGTTGAGCTGGGCACTCCGATCGAGATCAACTACACCTACGGCGGCCAGTTCTACGGCGATGCGAACATCACCGCCAAGATGGACGGCTGGTACACCGCCGGCACCGAGATCGTCTTCGCCTGCGGCGGCGGCATCTACACCTCCGCTGTCGAGGCTGCGCTGGCGCACAAGGCGTACGTCATCGGCGTGGACGTCGACCAGCACTATATCGGCGAAGCGTACGTGGCCGACTACGGCTACAACCCGTTCGTGACCTCCGCCATGAAGCAGCTTCAAAATGCGACCGAGGCTGCGCTGGGCAAGTTCTATGCGGGCGAGTGGGACAGCATCGGCGGCAAGATCGAGACGCTCGACCTGAGCGCCGGCGACTATGTGGGCCTGCCGACCAGCGAGACTTCCTGGGGCTTCAAGACCTTCACCGTGGAGGAGTACAACACGCTGCTGGAGGGCATCAAGTCCGGCGCTGTGGTCGTCTCCAACGCGATTGACGCCGCGCCGGCCGTGGCCGAGAACGTGACCGTCAACTACATCGACTGATCCGAACCCTTTCAGGGAAGACGGGCAAAGGGCACGGAAGCATCCGGGAAGGATTGCAACATGCTGACCTTTGCCAAGTGAACGGAAACGCTATGCGAATGGACTGAACCATTTGCATGGCGTTTCTCTTTTTTGGATATTCGGCGCACCGGGACGCGCCGCCGTCACAGAAGGGGCGATCCGGGGGCATCCCTCAACAGGCGTTCCGGCCGGCGCAATCCGGTCCAAATCGCAAAGCAGGTATGTGTTTGCGTCGCCTGCCATAGAAAAATGCGCAGAGAGCACATTCCCTCTTGACAATCTCTTGTCTGCGGACTACAATATAAAAGGAAAATATAACGGTGTTATATGGAGGGCGGACGCAATAGACGGGAACACGACGACATTGGAACGCATCCATCAGGCGGCAAAGGCGGAGTTTTTGGAAAAAGGCTATAAAGACGCTTCTCTGCGGCGCATTGTCAAATCGGTGGGCATGACTACCGGGGCGTTTTATGGGTATTACAAAAGCAAAGAAGAACTGTTTGAAGCGCTGGCAGGCAAACATTACGAGTATATTCTTACCCGTTTCAGGAAGGCGCAGCAGGAGTTTGCCCGGCTTCCGCACGAACGGCAGCCGGACGCTATGGGAGAGATTTCCGAGACATGCATGTTGGATATGCTCCACTATGCCTATGCGCATCTGGAGGAATGCAAGCTCATTCTCTGCTGTTCGAAGGGGACAAAGTTTTCCGGCCTCATTGATGAGTTGGTGGAAATTGAAACGGAAGCGACGCACGCCTATCAGCAGGTTTTGCAGGCACTTGGACGGCCTTCCCCAAAGATCGACCCTGCGCTGGAGCATATTCTGATCACCGGCATGTTTCATACATTCTTTGAACTGATAGTCCATGAGATGCCGCCGGATGATGCAGAAAACTATGTCAAGGAAATGCGCGCGTTTTATACGGCCGGATGGATGAAAATTATGGGGCAATAAAGCCCTGTAGTTTTTCCTCGCGAGTTAGATTATACTAACTTATTTTTGCCCGTTGGTTAGATTAATCTAACATATGGACGCCGCAGAAACACGATTGTGTTTTCCATCACCAATACGCAAAAGGAGGGATCTTCGTTGAAAGAACAATCCAATCTGTCACGCCTGCTGCAGATTGCAGGCAGCCACAAAGGCCTGATCTATGCTTCATGGGCGCTTTCGGCCATCAGTGCCATCGTCGCATTGGTACCGTTCTGCTGTATCTGGAAGATCGTTCAGGAAGTGCTGGCGGTTGCGCCGGATTTTAGCCGGGCACAAAATCTGGCGCGTAACGGCTGGATGGCGGTGCTGTTTGCCGTCGCGTCGGTCTTGATCTACATAGGGGGACTGATGTGTTCCCACAAAGGCGCGTTTCGCATCGCTGCCAACCTGCGGCTGCAAACGATGGAACACATCATCAAACTGCCGCTTGGCGTTGTGGAGCGCTTTGGGAGCGGCAAACTGCGCAAAATTGTCAACGAATCCAGCGCCGCCACCGAAAACTATCTGGCCCATCAGCTTCCCGACCGGGCCAATGCGATTGCCACGCCCTGCGGACTTCTGGTATTGCTGCTGGTGTTCGACTGGCGGCTCGGCCTCTTGAGCCTTGTCCCGGTGGCATTGGGATTTTTGATTATGATGGCAATGACCGGGCAGCAGATGCAGGAGAAAATGAAAGAGTACCAAAACGCGCTGGACGATATGTCCAACGAGGCGGTGGAATATGTTCGGGGGATCCCGGTAGTCAAAACCTTTGGGCAGACAATCTTCTCTTTCAAAAAATTCAAGGACGCGATTGACCGCTACAAAACATGGGTGATCGACTACACCAAACAGCTCCGAACGCCCATGATGTGCTACACGGCAGCCATTAACGGGGTGTTTGCCACGCTGATTGCAGGCGGCCTGCTGTTTACGCAAGACGGCGTCACAACGGAATTCCTGCTGGATCTGATTTTCTACATGATCATTACGCCAATTATCTCTGTCACGCTGACGCGCATCATGCTCCAAAGCGAGAATGCCATGATTGTGAACGATGCTTTGCAGAGAATCGACAGCGTTTTGAATTTGAAACCGCTGGAGGAAACAAAACACCCCAAACACCCGAAAGACGCTTCAGTGGAACTGCAACATGTCCGTTTCAGCTATGACGGCAAGACGGAAGTGCTGAAAGGGGTTTCCCTTGCCATCCCCCAAGGGCAGACGGCAGCGTTTGTGGGACCATCCGGCGGCGGCAAAACGACGCTTGTCAATCTGATCTCGCGTCTCTTCGATCCGCAGAGCGGCTGCGTAAAGATCGGCGGCGTCGACGTCAGACAGATCGCCAAAGAGGAACTGATGGACACCGTTTCCTTTGTGTTCCAAAACAGCCGCCTCGTCAAAGCCTCTGTGCTGGAGAATGTGCGCATGGGCAGGCCCGATGCGAGCCGGGAAGAAATCCTCGCTGCGCTTCACCATGCGCAGTGCGATGATATCCTTGAAAAACTGCCTCAAGGAGCGGACACGGTCATTGGCGCAAAGGGCGTCCATCTGTCTGGCGGCGAGCAGCAACGGATTGCCATCGCACGCGTCATGCTGAAAAACGCGCCGATCATTATTCTGGATGAGGCCACCGCTTCATGTATTTATACACAAAAGGGAAATAAGAAGATTAGAAAACCGCAGGCCGTCAATCAGACGGCTTTAATTTTTGACCGCCGTGCGGCGGCAAGGTTGTTGTCGATAAACTCCATCAGGCGTTTATGCTGGTCTTGAAATTTGAAGTGGATTTCAACGCCTTTGTCAGCATGAATGTAA
>CALVKT010000039.1 GCA_944333055.1 uncultured Clostridia bacterium | reverse complement strand
CTGGCAGCCTGTCTGGCCGAAGCGGGCAAGCGCGTGCTGCTGGTAGACCTGGACCCCCAGGGCAATACCACCAGCGGCATCGGCGGCAGCGCCGGCGCCCATTCGGTCTATGAAGCGCTGATGGGACGCACGCCGCTGCCCTCCTGCCTGCAAAGCACCTGCGTCAAGGGGCTGAACCTGATTCCCTCGGACATCCGCCTGGCGGGCGCGGAGCTGGAGCTGGTGGAGCTGGACCGGCGCGAATACCGTCTGAAGCATCTGCTCAAGACCGTCGAGGGGGACTTTGATTTCCTCTTTGTGGACTGCCCGCCCTCGCTGGGGCTGCTCACGGTCAACGCCCTCACGGCAGCCCAGCGCGTGCTCATTCCCATCCAGTGCGAATACTATGCGCTGGAGGGCGTCAGCGCGCTGATGGGCACCATCCAGAAGGTGCAGAAGATCAACCGCCGTCTGAGCATCGAGGGCGTGGTGCTCACGATGCTCGACGCGCGCACGAACCTGGGTCTTCAGGTCGTGCAGGAGGTGCGCAAGGTCTTCAAGGGCAAGGTGTATCAGACCGTCGTGCCGCGCAACGTGCGCCTGGGCGAAGCGCCCAGCCACGGCCTGCCGATTCACCTGTACGACCCGCGCTCGCTGGGCGCGCAGAGCTATCAGGCGCTGGCGCGCGAGTTTCTGGCCCGCAACTGAGAGAGAGCGGCGCGCATGCGCCGGATATGAGGGAGTTTATGGCGAAGAAAATGGGACTGGGCAGGGGCCTGAGCGCGATTCTGCCGGACGTGGAAGAGGTCGTGGAGTCCGTGGACCACGCGCAGCAGGCGGCCGCGCCGGCCAACGCGGTCGTGGAGATCGCGCTGGGCGACATCGACCCCAACCGCGGCCAGCCGCGCAAGAAGTTCGACGACGGCGCGCTTGCTCAGCTGGCGGACTCCATCCGCCACAGCGGCGTGCTCTCGCCGATCCTCGTCGCCCGCGACGGCGCGCGCTACACGATCATCGCGGGCGAGCGCCGCTGGCGCGCCGCGCGATTGGCGGGGCTGGCGACGATCCCGGCGATCGTGCGCGAATGGGACGACATCAAGCGGCAGGAGGCCGCGCTCATCGAGAACATCCAGCGCGAGAACCTCAACCCCATCGAGGAGGCGCAGGGCATCTACGCGCTGATGAACGAGTGCGCGCTGACGCAGGAGGCCGTGGCCGAGCGCCTGGGCCGCAGCCGCCCGGCGGTGGCGAACCTGCTGCGCCTGCTCAACCTGCCGCACGCGATGCAGCAGGCCGTCATCGACGGCGTGCTCTCCGCGGGCCACGCGCGCGTGCTGGCCGGCGTGGAGGACAAGAAACAGCAGGCGCTGCTCTTTGCCAGGACGGTGCAGCAGGGCTGGTCGGTGCGCCAGCTGGAGGCGGCGGCCCGGCAGGAGGAGAAGCGCGAGAAGCCCCGGCGCGCGCCGCTGCCGGTGGAATACGAGGAGCTGACCGAGCGCCTGCGCAGCGCCACGGGCCTGAAGGTCTCCATGCAGGGCAGCGAGGAGAAGGGCAGGATCGTGCTGGAATACGCCAGCCGCGAGGAGCTTCAGCGGCTCTGGGACGCGCTGGAGGGCTGAAAGCCGCTTCAAACCGCGCGAAGCGAAGCGGAGGAGCAGGGGCATCATGCCCCTGCCGGGGTTTGGGGCAGAGCCCCAAGCGGGTCCGGGCGGCAGCCCGGCGTATCCCCCAAAAACATGCCATGGCGCAGGGCGCGCCGAAGGCGCTGTCATGCGCCGCGCCAGACTGCTTCAAGCCGCGGCGAAGCGAAACGCGCCCGCGGCCCCGACGTGCCATACATACAAAAACGGACGATCGCTCGTCCGTTTTTGCGTGCATCTCATCCTCGTGCTTGATGAAAACGGCCAATCAGAACCGCCATGGTCGCTCCGCTCCGCTGCGGTTCCCGCCGCTCACGCCGTGATCATAGAAGACGTGCCGCCTTGAAACCGGGATTTCATCCATCAGACGCCCTTCTTCGCTTCGCGCCGTATTGGACCTTATCAGAAATCAGCATCAAACGCATACGAAAACGGGACGGCATCTGCCGTCCCGTCGCTGCGTTTTGGGGAGAGGCTGCCGATCAATTCGCCGCAGCTTCCTCGGCCGGGGCCGGGGCGTACCAGGCGGTGCCGGCGGTGTAGGTGCCGGCGGTCACGGGGTTGCCCTCGTAGTAGAGGGTGCCGTCCTCGCCGCGGGTGTACTTGCTGAAGAACTCATACCAGATGGTCTGCGGCTCTTCGGGCATGTAGATGTGCGCGGTGCGCAGCACGTTGGAGAAGCGGACAAGCGGCACGCCGTCGGCGTTTTCAAACGTCATGGTCTGCCACTGGCCGTCGTACTGCTCGCTGGTGACGATCTTCGTCTCGTCCACGCCGTTGTGCGCGTTCCAGACCTGGAGCATGGTCACGGTGCCGTTGCCCTCCACCATCTCCGGGGTCGCGGCGGAGTCGTACTCGCCGCAGATCATCCAGGTGGGCAGCAGCGCGTCGGTCTGAATCTCCGTCGTGGCAAAGCCGCCGATGGGCGCGATGGCGGCGAAGCGCGAGGTGTTCGCGGACGCCGCGGTGAGGGTCATCATGGAGCCGTTGGAATGGCCGGTGCAGTAGATGCGGCTGGCGTCCACGTTGTATTCGGCCTGCGTGCGGTCGAGGATGGTATTCAGCGCGTTCACATCGACGTTGGGATCCAGATCCGGCGCCAGCGTGGAGAACATGCCGCCCACCCACATGGCGCACGGCACGTTGCCCATGGCGGGCAGGTCGCGAACGTGACCCTGCGGATAGATGACGATGAAGCCTTCCTTCTCGGCGATCTCGTGCCAACGGCTCTCCTCGACCATGGACTGCATGGAGGCGGTGTAGCCGTGGATGGACATGACGACCGGCACGGCCTGGCTGCCGTCATAGGAGGAGGGCACATAGGTGATCCAGCGGCGGGTTTCGCCGTTGACATCTTCCTCGTGGAAGACGAAGTTCTCGGTGGTCATGTCGGTCACGAACGCCACGCGGCCGCCGTCCTCCATGCCCATGTAGCGCTTGTTCTGGCTGGCAAAGGCGTCCCAGATGATCTCCGGCGTCTTGGTCGCGTCGGAGACCCAGATGCGCACGGCGGCGTTCTCGGCGGCGTAGACGGTCTCGGCCTGCTCGTTGGCCTCCGCCTGCACGGCCTTGCCCGCGTTCACGTAGTAGTCAAGCACGTTCTCCGTCTCGGACTGGATGAACCAGACCGGGGTGGGCACGTCCTTGGCGACGACGTGCATCTCCTCGACAAAGCCGGTGCCGTCCGCCGGGAAGGGCAGCACGAGCTGCTCGCCGATGGCTTCAAGCGTCTCTTTCGGCACGGCCGGGGCGTCCACCGCGGTGATGTTCGCAAAGTCGGTCGCGTATTCCGCGCCGAAGAGCAGCGCCGCCGCGCCGCCCTCGCCGTAGCCGACGAGCGCGGTATGCGTCTTGTCCATGGAGAACGGCGCGTCGAGCTCCACGCTCTTGCTGCGCATGGTGAAGTAGAGCTGGTTGACGATCGCACCGTCATCCGCGCCCTGTCCGTCCAGGTTCCACGTGCCGTCCACGGGCGCCAGGAAGACCACGGCGATCTTGTTTGCCTCGGCGACGGCCTTCCACTGCTCGCCGGTCTCGGCGGCGGCGAAGGCCTCGGCGGTCGTGTTGTCCGGGGTGAGGACGATCACCGCCGGCGTCCAGGGCTGAAGCCCCTCGGGCAGGTAATAGGTGGCCAGGCCGGTGTCCTCGCCCACGGTGATGGCGACGTTGTTGAACAGGCCGCTCATCACGCCGTCGTAGGGCTTGTCCGGGTTGTAGGTGTACTCCGCGGCCAGCGCACCGCAGGTGCTCAGCGCCAGCATCACGCAGAGCACCAGAGCCAACAGTTTTTTCATGGTGACTGCTCCTTTCGTTTTGTCAGAAGGGGTGCCTTGATTTGTGTACTAGTATACAAATCCATGGGCGAAGATGTCAAGCTTTTTTCACGGTTTTTTGGACTTTTTTCCATGAACGTTCAGGTATCCAAATGGCAAAGAAATATCCTCCCGACCGGCATCGGTCGGGAGGACGGAAAGAGTGATCGGGCGCAGGCGCCGGGGCGCGGGCCGCTTGTCACCGCGCCTTGCGGCGCATGGTGAGCATGCGAAAGAGCACGGAGGTGACGGCGGCGCCCACGGCGATGGCCGCGACGATCTGCACGGCCTGCAGGCCATAGGAGGCGACGGCGGCGCCGTCGTTTTGCACCATGGCGAGCATGGCGCAGTAGAACGTGTATCCGGGCACGAGCGGCACGAGCGCCGTGAGCAGGAAGATGGTGGAGGGCATGCGCATGACGCGGGCGGCCGTCTCGCAGATGACGGTGATGACGACCGTGGAGAGGAAGTAGCTGGACATGACGCCCTGACCGAGCAGGTTGACGAGCACCTCGTAGAGCACGTAGCCCAGCAGGCCCGTCAGCGAGGCGGGCAGCACGGTGGAAAGCGGCACATTGAGCAGGAACGCATAGCCCAGCGTGCCGCCGAAGGAGCCGATGGAATGGATGAGGATTTGGCGAAGCAGTTCGCTCACAGCAGCATACCTCCCAGCAAGACCGCGAACTTGAGGCCCGCATAGACGCCCAGCGCGGTGGAGCCGGCCAGCAGCAGCGCCTCCACGGCGCGCGCGATGCCGGAGATCAGGTCGCCGTACATGGTGTCGCGCACGGCGGTGGTCATCAGCAGGCCGGTGAGCATGGGCATGATGCCGCCGACGATGGCGGCGTTCACGTGGATGCCGGACAGGCACAGCGCGCCCAGCTGCGCGAGCGCCGCGGTGAGCAGGCCGCCGCTGAAATTGAAGAAGAGCGAACCCATGGCCATGTGCGAGAAGAGCGGCTGAACGGCCTGCACGAGCATGCCGATGACCAGCGTGAGCAGCAGCGTGGGCGGGTTGCTGCCGAAGACCAGCGTGAAGGACGCCGCCGAAACGCCGTAGGCGACGATCAGCGTGCGCTGGCCCAGGCCCGGATCATCGGCGATGGCGCGCAGCTCGGCCTCGGCGGCGTCGGCGTCGAGCAGGCCGCGCTCGACCTTGCGGGAGACATCGTTGATGCGGGCCAGACGCGCGGTGTTCGTGCCGCGGTGCGTGATGCGGCGGATGCGGGCCACGCCGCCGACGCTGACGAAAATCGACGTGGGGAAGGCGACGATGTCCACGTCATCAAGCCCCAGGCCGTTGGCCATGCGCATGGCCGTCTCCTCGACGCGGTACGTCTCGCCGCCGCTTTCCAGCACGAGCTGCGCCGCCTGGCAGATGAGGCGCACGTGCTGGGGGTCCGGGCAGGTTTCCTGAATGTGCATGGCAAACTCTCCTGACGATGTGCATTGCGCCATGATTATAGCGGCTTTGCGCGCGCTTGTCAATTCGCTCTCTTTCGCTGCAAGGCTGCACAGCAGCCTTGCAGCGGGCACATCATTTTCCTGTGCGCGATGCGCACGGCCGGAAAATGATATCGGAAGCGGCTTGCAGCCGCTCCTCACGGCGTACATGCCGCCGCTGCGGATTGCACATGAAGGGGCTGCGGCCCCTTCAAACATCCCCGGAGACGGATGCGCGCCTGAATGGATATGAAAAGACGCCCGGAAGACCGGGCGTCCGAAAGGGAACGTGGATTACGGCTGCTTGCCGATGTAGGCGAGGATGCCGCCGTCGACGTAGAGCACGTGGCCGTTGACGAAGTTGGAAGCGTCGGAGGCCAGGAACACCGCCGGGCCGGCCAGATCGTCCGCCTCGCCCCAGCGCTCGGCCGGGGTCTTGGCGATGATGAACTGATCGAACGGATGGCGGCTGCCGTCGGGCTGGATCTCGCGCAGCGGCGCGGTCTGCGGGGTCGCGATGTAGCCCGGACCGATGCCGTTGCACTGGATGTTGTACTTGCCGTACTCGGAGCAGATGTTGCGGGTGAGCATCTTGAGGCCGCCCTTGGCCGCCGCGTAGGCGGAGACGGTCTCGCGGCCCAGCTCGCTCATCATGGAGCAGATGTTGATGATCTTGCCGTGGCCCTTCTTGATCATGGACGGGATGCACGCCTTGGAGACGATGAACGGCGCGTTGAGGTCCACGTCGATGACCTGACGGAACTCCTCGGCCTTCATCTCGCACATCGGGATGCGCTTGATGATGCCGGCGTTGTTGACGAGGATGTCGATGACGCCGACCTCCTCTTCGATCTGGGCGACCATCTTGTTGACGGCGTCCTCGTCGCAGACGTTGCAGACGTAGCCGTGCGCCTTGATGCCCGCGGCCTCATAGTTGGAAAGGCCCTTGTCCACGAATTCCTGCTTGAGATCGTTGAAGCAGATGGTCGCGCCGGCGGCGTGCAGCGCCTTGGCGATGGCAAAGCCGATGCCGTAGGACGCGCCGGTGACCAGCGCGATCTTGCCGTCCAGACGGAAGTTGTTCATAAACTCGTTCATGGGAAACTCCTCCTTGTCAAGTCGAGATGATCTATCCATCAGAGCAGCTCAAGCGGGCTCAGGTTGTCCATGTCGTCAAACTCCTGATTCTCGCCGCACATGCCCCAGATGAAGGTGTAGTTGCTGGTGCCCACGCCCGTGTGAATGGACCAGGACGGGGAGATGACGGCCTGCTCGTTGTGCAGGATCACGTGCCGGGTCTCCCTGGGCTCGCCCATCATGTGGAAGATGACGTTCTCATCCTTCACGTCGAAGTAGAAGTAGACCTCCATGCGGCGCTCGTGCGTGTGGCAGGGCATGGAGTTCCAGTTGCTGCCGGGGGCCAGCTGCGTCATGCCCATGCAAAGCTGGCAGGACTGCATGACGGCCGGATGGATGTACTGGTTGATGACGCGCTTGTTGCACGTCTCCGCCGAGCCCAGCGGCCGCTTGTTGGCCTTGTCGATGTCGATGTGGACGGTCGGATAGGTCTTGTGCGCCGGGCAGGTGTTGATGTAGAACTTGGCCGGGTCTGCGCCGTCCTCGCTCTGCATGCTGATCGCCTTGGCGCCCATGCCCACGTACAGGCCGTCGTACTGCTTGAGCGCATAGGTGACGCCGTCCACGGTGACGGAGCCCTTGCCGCCGATGTTGATGACGCCCATCTCGCGGCGCTCCAGGAACGTATCGGCGCACAGCTCCTTGCAGCCGACCAGCTCCACGGGCCGGGTCACCGGCATCACGCCGCCGGCGATGATGCGGTCGAAGTGGGAATAGGTGAGCATCGCCTCGTCCGGGGCGAAGACGGTCTCGATGACGTATTCGCTGCGCAGGCGCTCGGTGGTGTAATGCTTGGCGTCCAGCGCGGCGGACGGCTGACGAACGGTCAACTGCATGGGATAACCCTCCTCCAGATCATGGTGCACATGGCGAAAAAACGCCACAATACGGACGTATACAGTATAGCACATCTTCCCGCAAATTGCCAGACGAAGACGTCAGACCAATTCGCTTTTTCGCACATTTTTTTGCGCGTTTCTTTGCAGGCCCTGAAACATGTATAATTTTTCTGCGCGCCGGGACAATAGCGGCAGAACGCCGAGGGGAGGGGCATGGATGGAGGACGCCGTCACGCTGACGCCGTCGCTGGCGCGCAATCTGGCCGTGCTGAGCGCGCGGCTTCATGTGCCGCAAAACGCGGATGTGCTCATACGCCGGTTTCAGAGCGGGGCGTTTGCCTCGGCGGTGGTGGCCATCGACGGCATGGTCAACAGCCAGCGCATCGATGAGAACATCCTCAAGCCCTGCATGGACCTGCCGCGAAGCGCCGGTGCGGACGTGGCCGGCGCGGCGCGGGCGGCGTTCCTGATGGAGAACGCCGTCTCCGTGATCGCCGCCAAGCGCAAGGACAACGTGGACGAGATCCTCTCCGACGTGCTGGGCGGGCAGTGCGCGCTGCTGTGCGAGGGCTGTGCGCAGGCCGTGGTGATGGACGTGCGCGGCTACGACAAGCGCACCATCGGCAAGCCGGAGGTCGAGCACGTGGTGCTCGGCCCGCACGAGAGCTTTTCCGAGTCGCTGCGCACGAACATCACGCTGCTGCGGCGCATCGTGCAGCGCGAAGAGCTCGTGACGCAGTTCGTCAGCGCGGGCGGCAAGATGAAGACGCGCTGCGCGCTGCTGTATCTGCGCGGCACGGCGCAGGAGGCGATGGTGGAAAAGCTGCGTGCGCGCATTGAAAGCTGCGATTATGACTTTGCGCTCACCAGCGGCGAGGTGGAGCAGCTCATCGAGGACAGCCCGCTCTCGCTGATTCCCTCGGCCATCCGCACCGAGCGGCCCGACCGGGCGGCGTCGTTTCTGGCGGAGGGGCAGGTCGTCGTGCTCACGGAGGGCTCGCCCGCGGCCATCGGCGCGCCGGCGACGATCTTTCATCACCTGCACACGTCGGACGACGCGTCCATGCGCTGGCAGTACAGCACGTATCTGCGCGTCATCCGGCTCATCGGCATGCTCATCCACGTGTTTCTGCCGGGGCTGAGTCTGGCGGTGCTGCGCTTTCATCAGGAGCTGCTCTCGCCCATGCTGCTGACCTCCGTGTATGAGACGAGCTCCCGCGTGCCGATTCCCGTGTACCTGGAGGCGCTGCTCATGACGCTCGCCTTCGACCTGATCAACGAGGCGGGGCTGCGCGCGCCGGGCGCAATGGGCAACGCGCTGGGCATCGTCTCCGGCCTCATCCTGGGGCAGAGCGCGGTGAGCGCGGACATCGTCTCGCCGCTGCTGCTCATCGTGGTGGCGGCCAGCGGGCTGGGCGGCTTCTGCGTGCCCAGCTACGCGCTGAGCATCGGGCTCAAGATCGTGCAGCTCCTGTTCCTGACGGCGGGCGCGCTGGGCGGGCTCTACGCCATGAGCCTGCTGCTCATCGCGCTGCTGTGCGCGATGTGCGCCATGCAGTCCACCGGGTCGCCGCTGTGCGCGCCGCTCACCCCGCCGCGCCGCGCCAACCGCGATTTCCTGCTGCGCCTGCCGATGCGATATCAGAAAGCGAGGGCTTTCTTTGCCAGAAGATCAAAGGACGATTGAAAACCGCGTGCGCGCGAGCTGGCGCGTGCGCGCCTGCACCGCCGGGCTGTGCACCGGCGCGCAGGTCTTTCTGCTGGGCACGGGCGCGGCCATGCCCCTCGCGCTCAACGGCGCGTGGATCGCCTCGCTCTGCGCGCTGCCCGCCGCGGCGCTCGTCGCCCTGTGCGGCCGCCGCGCGTGCGCCGCGCCCCGGCGGGACGGCCCGCTCTCGCGCGCGCTCTTCCTGCTGCTGGGCGCGACGCTGCTGCTGTGCGCCGTGTTTGCGCTCGCCTCGCTGGTGAATCTGGCCGGGGAGACGCTGCTCGTGCAGGCGCGCGCGGCGTGGATTGCGGCGTATGCGCTGGCGGCGTGCGCGCTGTGCGCGTGCTTTGGCGGCGCCGGCGTGGGCAGGCTCTGCTTCTCGCTGCGCTGGATGATGCCGCTGCTGCTGGGGCTGGCGGCGCTCACCCAGCGGGAGGCGCGGATCGAGGGCCTGTTTCCCCTGCTGGGCACGGGCGGCAGGCCGCTACTGGCGGCCTGTGCGTGCATGCTGGGCGCGTCGGCCCCGGCGCTGCTGCTCATGCTGCCCCCGCCGGAGCTGCGCGAGGCGGGCGAGGCCGCGCGGGCCTGCCCCGTGCCGGGCGCGGGCTTCTTCGTCGTGCGCGTGCTCGCGGGCGCGGCCGTGGGCGTGCTCCTGCTCTTCGCGGCGAGCGTGTGCATCACGTACGAGGCCATCGAGGCGAGCGGCGAGTGGGGCGTGCGGCTGCACATCGTCGCAGACACGCAGGCGCACGAGGGGGTCACGCAGACGCTGCTCACGGTTTTGGAGCTCACGGCGACGGAACTGCTGGCCGCCGCCACGCTCTCGGCGGCGGAGCAGGCGATCGTGCGCGCGCTGCCCGCAGCGGGACGGCATCGCGCCGGTCTGGCCGCGCTCGTGCTGCTGCTGGCCGCCGCGCTCTCGGCGATGACGGTCAACGGCTTCGTCTGGGCGCTGTATGCCGCGCCGCTGCTCTTTGCGCCGGCGCTTGTGCTGGCGCTGTGCCATGGGAGATTGGGGGATCGCGCGCCATGAGACGCATTGCGCTTTTCGCCGCGCTGCTCGCCTGCCTGACGCTGCTGGGCGGCTGCGGCGGCGGGCAGGAGATCGAGAGCTGCCTGTTCGTGCTCGCCATGGCGGTCGATCCCGCCGAGAACGGGAACCTGACCGTCACGGTCAAGGCGCTCTCCGGCACGCAGGAGGCCGTGGGCGGCGCGTCGGACGAGACCGCGCCGCAGGAGGACGGCGAGCAGGCGCAGCCCGCCGCGCGCACGCTGGAGACGCCGGAGCCGGGCTACATCGTCCTGAGCGCGACCGCGCCAAGCTGCCTGCGCGCGCTGAGCCTGCTCTCCGCCACCACGCCGCGCACGGTGAACCTCTCCCAGCTTCAGGAGATCGTGATCAGCCGCACGCTGGCAGAGACGGACGCCACGCTCTCCATCCTCAAGGAGATCTACGCCATGTACCGCGCCAACGGCGAGGCGATCGTCGTGGTGACGCCGGACGACGCGGGCGACTTCATCCGCCGCCAGCGCGCGATTCTGGGCGTGCGCCTGTCCAAGTACCTGGAAGTGCTCTTTGATCACTTCTCCCAGATCGACACGATTCCGCCCGACGCGCAGCTCGCCGCCGTGATCAGCGCGATGGAATCGAGCGTGACCGACGCGACGGCGGTGTACGCCGCGGGCAACGCGTTTGACAGCACGCTGCTGCTCTCCGGCGCGGCGGATCTGGACCGCCTGCCCGGACACCTGCCGCGCACGTCGCCTGCCGAAAACGAATACCTGGGCACGGCGCTCTTCTCCGGCGCGCGCATGACCGGCACGCTCACCGGCGAGGAGACGGGGATTCTCTGCCTGATGATGGGCCGGGCGCAGCGGCGCTCGGCGTTCATCGGCAACGCGCAGTATGCGGTCAGCCTGCCCACGCGCGTGAAGCGGACCCTGGAGGCGGACGGCGCGCTCGGCGTGCGCGTGCACATGAACCTGACGCACGTGGCGGGCGTGCGGGAAAACGCGCAGGCCGACATCGCCGCGCAGATCGAGCGCGCGTGCGTGGACGTGCTGCTCAAGCTGCGCGCGGCCTCCTGCGACGCGGTGGGCTTTGGCCGCCTGGCGATCCGCCGCCATCTGACGATCGCGGACTGGGAGGCGCAGAACTGGGCGCAGGATTACGAAGGCCGGCCCGTGCGCGCGGCGGTGCACGTCAAGGTCTTGTAAACCGGGGCGCGCGATGGTATACTGAGGGCATTCCAGGAAGAACGGAGAGAGCCCATGCGCATCGACGTATACGACTTTGACGGCACCATCTACGACGGCGATTCCACGGTGGACTACGTGCGCTTCTGCCTGCGCCGCCATCCGGGGCTGCTGCGCTGCCTGCCGCGCGTGGCGGGCGCGGCGCTGGCGCTGGCGGCGGGCCGCTCCAGCCTGACGCGCTTTAAGAGCGCGCTCTTTGGCGCGATGAGCCGCCGCATCGACTTGCAGGCCGAGGCCGCCGCGTTCTGGCGGAGCGAGGGCGCGCGCGCGAAGCTGGGCGCGTGGTTTTACGACACCCCGCGTGACCTGCCCATCGTCATCGCCTCGGCCTCGCCGGAGTTTGAGCTGCGCCACGCGGCGGATATCCTGGGCGTGGGCACGCTCATCGGCACGCGCTGCGACATGCGCAGCGGCGAGCTGGTGGGCAAGAACTGCAAGGGCGCGGAGAAGATCGCGCGCATCCGGGCGCTCTTTGGCGAGTTTGAGGTGCGCGCCATGTACACCGACGACGCGAAGGCCGACGGCCCGCTGCTGGCCATCGCGTCGGAGCGCTATCTCGTCACGCACGGGCGGGTCGAGCGGATCTGACGCTCATGCGCGGCGCAAGGGCTTGAAACCGCAGCGAAGCGGGTTGAATTGACAAGGCGGATATGCAAACGGCATACGACACGAACGGACAAGGAGAGGAAAGCCATGCAGAAGATGCAGAACATGGGCGGCTTTTTCGTCGCCGCCATCACGCCCTTTGACGCGGAGGGCCGCTTCAACCCCAAGGCGCTGCACGCGCTGATGGACAGGACGATCGCCCAGGGCGCGGCGGGCTTTCTCATCGGCGGCAGCAGCGCGGAGTGCCCGCTGCTGACCCACAGGGAGCGCATCGACGGCCTGATGGCCGCCGCGCACTACGAGGGCCGCGCGGGAACGAAGCTCATCGCATCGGTCGCCTCCGTCTCCACCGGCGAGGCGCTTGAATACGCCAAGGCTGCCGAAACGCTCAAGTACGACGCGATGATCTCCACCGCGCCCTACTACTACAAGTTCGGCATGAAGCAGATCGCCGCGTACTTCGTCAAGCTGCGCAGCCACGCCGACCTGCCGCTCTTCCTCTACAACTTTCCGGGCAACACGGGCGTGGAAATCGACATCGGCGACCCGTACATCCGCGGCATGCTCACCGACGGCACGATCGCCGGCGTCAAGCAGACGAGCCTCAACCTCTACCAGATGGAGCGCATGAAGGCGCTCAACGACCGGCTGGTGATCTACGGCGGCTACGACGAGGTCTACATCGGCGCGCGCATGCTGGGCGCGGACGGCGCCATCGGCTCCACGTTCAACTTCACGCTGCCGCTGTTCACGAAGATCGAGGCGGCCTACGCGCAAAAGGACTACACGCTGGCGCAGGCGCTGCAAACGCGCGCCAACAACATCATGCAGGCGCTCGTCTCCTGCTCGCTCTTCCCGTCCATCAAGCACATCCTCGCGGTGCAGGGGCTTGACGTGGGCGGCTGCCGCGAGCCGTTCCCCGCGCTCACCGATGCGCAGAAGGCGTACATCGAGCGCGTCGTGGCGGAAAACCTGTAAACAAACCGGTCCGTGGCGATCACGGGCCGGCTTTTTGCGTGATTTTTTTTGAAAACGCTGTCAGATTTTTCCGCCTGCGCGGTCTTATGGGAGGAAGGGACGGTGATGGCTTGACGGAGTTTGAACGCGTGTATCGGGCGTATTTCGACGATGTGTATCGCTATATCCTCGGCCTTTCGGGCGATGCGCAGGCGGCGGAGGAGATCACGAGCGAGACCTTTTTCAGGGCCATGCGCGCCATCGACCGCTTTCGCGGAGACTGCGACATCCGCGTGTGGCTGTGCCAGATCGCCAAGCGCTGCTATTACACATCGTGCAAAGGGAAGACGGTACCGATGGATGAGGAGAAGCTGGCGCAGTGCCCGTCCCGGGAGCACACGCCCGAAGAGCGGTGCATGCGGCTGGAGGAGGCGGCGCAGATCAGAGCGGCGCTGCACCATGTGCCGGAGCCCTACAGGGAGGTCTTCATGTGGCGCGTGTTTGCGGAGCTGCGCTTCAAGCAGATCGGAGAGCTCTTTGGCAAATCGGAAAACTGGGCCTGCGTCACGTATCACCGGGCGAGGAGAATGATTCAATCGAGACTGGAGGAGAGCGCGGATGAGCAATGAATGCAACATCGTCCGGGACCTGCTGCCGCTGTACGCGGAGCACATGGCGTCGAGCGACACGGCGGAATTTGTGGAGGCACACCTGAAGGGCTGCGCGGCGTGCAGCGCGGAACTCGCGCGCATCCGGGAACCTCAGCCGCTGTACGCGGAGCACATGGCGTCGAACGACACGGCGGAATTTGTGGAGGCGCACCTGAAGGGCTGCGCGGCGTGCAGCGCGGAACTTGTGCGCATCCGGGAACCTCAGCCGGCGTGGAAGGGATCGGACGCCGCGGCGCTGCGCAGGATCGGACGGAAGATGAAGATCCGGCGCATGCAGACGGTGGTCATGACGGCCCTGTTTGCGATGGCGTTGTTTGTCTCGCTTGCGGCCATGCTGGATGCGCCGGTCTATCTCCCGTATCGCGAAGGGCGGGTGACCCTCGCAAAGACGCAGGACGGGGCGCTGCTGCTCACATTCGATGAGGCGGTGAAGGATTTTCGCTGCACGGTCTATGAGGACCCCAACGGCGGCGATTTCTATTGCTGCGATGTCTCGACGTGGACATCCGCCTGGGCTGAGCGGTTTGCCGGGGAGCGGGGCGGGCTGTCGGCCGTGGTGGCCACGGAGCAGGAGAAGCCCATTCGGGTCGTGTACGTGCCCAACGACGGCACGGCGCTCGTCTCTCTCGCCCAATACGATCCCCACGCCGAAGACCCGATCAAAGAGGACGTGCGCGTTTTAAGCGGCGTGGAATTGCCGAGGCTGACGCTGGGGTATTACGCGCTGTTTGCCATCGCGGCGTGCGCGGTGCTGGCCGTCCTCCGGTTCGCCGCCCGAAAGCGGGCGGCGTGCCGCGTCTGGATCGAGCGCATAGGCTTGTATCCGATCGCCTATCTGATCAGCCACTTCGCCGTCGCCGGGATCGACTGGGCGACGTATTCGCTGGTTCGCGATTTTGCGCGGATCGTGTTTCTCTCCCTCCTGCTGTATGGCGGCCTGCTGCTGGCGCACGGCATCCGGCGCCAGAGAAGGGAGAGCCGGGCCATCGACGGATAAAACAAAACGGGCATCGCAAAGACGGCGATGCCCGTTTGTTTTGCCTCCGCTTCGTGGCTGCTCATACGAACGCTTGATGAAAACGGCCAATCGGAACCGCAATGGTCGCTACGCTCCGCCGCGGTTCCCGCCGCTTACGCCGTGATCGTAGAAGACGCGCCGCCCTGAAACCGGGATTTCATCCCTCAGATTCCCCTCTTCGCTTCGCGCTGTATTTGATCTCTTTATCGGAAATCAGTGTCGGGCGCGCGAGCTGCGGGGCGGCTCAGGACAGGCAGAACATAAAGAACCGCAGCACCTCGTAATAGGCGTCCGTGCTCAGCGCCACGCTGCGCGGACCCGTCTTGCGCACGCCCGGATAGAAGCTCGCGCGGCGCGCCATGGCGTGCTTCACGTACTCGACCTCCACGTCGAAGTGGTGCGGCATCTCGATTTTGAACTTCTCCGGATGCGCGATGCCCTCGCGTACGGCCTGCTCCGCCGTCTCGCGGTAGCGGCGCACGGCCTCGGCGGGATGGATGGAGATCGTGCCGCTGCCGCAGCCGCGCTGCACGGGCACGGTGAAGATGTGCGCGTTGAGCGCCCTGGCCTGCTCGCAGACGCCCACGTCGCCGCCGACCATCAGCAGCGGCACGTCGTACATGCCGCACACCAGCGCGTTGATGAGCATCTCGCTGGCCTGCATGCCGTTGATGCGGATGGAGCAGTTGTGCGTGTTCATCGTGTGCGCCAGCGGGCTGGCGTCCGTGTTGGAGGAGGAATGATAGCCGGTGAACATCGCGCCGGCGAAGCTGGCGTCGATGCCGGACATCATCGAGTGGATGTCGCTGCCCCAGCCGCGGAAGATCTGGATGCCTTCCGGCAGCTCGGCGGGCAGCAGGTTGCGCGCGCTGTCGTGCGCGTCCTTGATGAGGATGCCGTCGCAGCCGCCGGCGCGCGCGCCCTCGCAGGCCGCGCGCACCTCGGCGGTCATCTGGCTGCGGAAAGGCGCGTAGTCGGCCTTGCCCAGGATCGTCTCGTCCCAGTGGCAGATGCCGCAGGTGCCCTCGATGTCCGAGGAGATGAAGATTCTGTCGAGCATGATCGTTCCCTCTTTCTGCCGTCAATAGCGGCACACGTCGACCCAGCCGGCGCTCTCGCTCGCCTTTTCCAGCTCCTCAAGCGTCAGGCCGACGGCGCTGGCGGCCGTGCCCGCGGCGGGATAGACGCAGTCAAAGCGGCGCAGCGATTCATCCAGATACACGGGGACGCCCGCGTTCACGCCGAACGGGCAGACGCCGCCCACGCCGTGGCCGATGAGCGCCTCCACCCGGTCCGCCGGGAGCATGCGCGCCTTCATGCCGAAGCGGCGCTTGAATTTCGCGTTGTCGATGCGCGCGTCGCCCGCGGCCAGCACCAGCAGCGCGCCCTCGCCGCTGACAAAGGAGAGCGTCTTGGCGATGCGCGCCTCCTGGCAGTCAAGCGCCTGCGCCGCCAGCGCGACCGTCGCGCTGGAGACGGGCAGCGTGCGGATTCGGCCCTCAAGGCCGTAGCGGGCCAGATGTGCCCGCGCCCTCTCCATGCTCATCAGGCGATCTCCAGCGCGATTTCCATCATCCTGGTGAAGCCGGTCTGGCGCTCCTGCGCCGGGAGCGACTCGCCGGTGAAGATGTGATCGGAGATCGTGCAGATGGCCAGCGCGTGCTTGCCCGCGCGCGCGGCGTTGAGGTAGAGCGCGGCGGACTCCATCTCCACCGCCAGCACGCCCAGCTTCTTGAGCTTGCCCGCGCCGCCGGCCTCGTCATAGAAGATGTCCGAGGAATACAGCGCGCCCACGTTCGGCTCCATGCCCAGGCCGCGCGCGGCCTTGACCGCCGCTTCCAGCAGCTTGAAGGAGCAGCAGGGGGCGACGTTGCCGTCGAAGAACTGGCGGCCGAAGTTCGAGTTGGTGTAGGCGCTCATGCCCAGCACCACGTCGCGCAGCTTCACGTTCTCGCCGATGCCGCCGGCCGTGCCCACGCGGATGATGTTCTCCACGCCGTAGTAGTTGTAGAGCTCGTAGGAGTAGATGCCGATGGACGGCATGCCCATGCCGGAGGCCATCACCGAGACGCGCTTGCCCTTGTAGGTGCCGGTGTAGCCCTGCACGCCGCGCGTGTTGTTGACCAGCACGGGATGTTCAAAGTACGTCTGCGCGATGAACTGCGCGCGCAGCGGATCGCCGGGCATGAGCACGGTGCGGGCGAAGTCGCCCTCCTTCGCCGTAATGTGGGGGGTCGGGATATTGGGATTGGCCATACAAACAGCCCCTTTCTGCGATGTGTCTTTGTCTATTATACCCTGTGCGGCGGGAATTGACAATTCCTTAAAAATGCCGTAAACTGGATGCGATACGATGGCGCGGAAGGAGAGTGCGGATGAGCATAAGCAAAAAGCGCTGGGCGTTGGGCACGCTGACGGCGCTGCTGGTGCTGCTGGCGCTGTGCGCGGGGCTGACGTACGTCTTCGATCCGTTTGAGCAGTATCGAGAGTCCGCCATCCTGCCGCTCTACGATCAGGAGAGCTACAACAACCCGGGCATCGCCAAGCACTACGACTACAACGCCGTCATCCTGGGCACGTCCATGGTGGAGATGAGCAACCCCTCGGTGATCGACGCGTGCTTCGGCGTGCGCTCCGTGAAACTGCCCATGCGCGGCTCGCACACGGCGCAGATGGGCTGGGAGCTGGGCCACGTCTACAAGGCGAAGGAAAAGCGCGGGGAGACGCTCTCTCTCGCCATCCTCGCGGTGGACGCCTACAGCCTGATGGGCCCTGTGGACGACGACGAGGAGATCATCGAGTACCTGTGGAACGACGATCCGCTCGACGACGTGAACTACCTGCTCAACCGCGACGTGCTGCTGGTGAAGATCCCGCGCATGCTCAGGAACATCGGCAAGGACACGAGCACCAAGCGCGACGACATGTACAAGTGGACGGACGTGACGTTCGCCGCGCAGAGCGTCTACGACACGACGCCCGTCTCGGCGCAAAAGGAGATGACCGACCCGGAATACCGCATCGAGCGCTCCACGGCCAACATTGAGCAGCACATCGAGGCCTACGTGGCCGCGCACCCGGAGACGGCGTTCAAGATCTATATGCCGCCGTATTCCGTGGCATACTGGTATCTGATGACGCGCAACGGCCTCTCCGAGCAGCAGTTCCGCTCCCGCGCGCGCGTGTGCGAGTTGCTGCTTGACTACCCGAACGTGGAGATCTACGACTTCTCCTCGCGCATCGCGTGGATCACCGATCTTGACGAGTACTTCGACTACTCGCATCACTCCAGCGCCATGAGCGACGCCATCATGCGCGCCATGGCCGCCGGAGAGGACCGCGTGACGAGCGTGGAGCAGATGTGGGCGGGCAGCGCGCGCATCCGGCAGGCCGTGCAGGATTTCGCCGCCGCCTACGAACCGTGATTAACCGCGCCGCGTTTGCGCTTGACGCGCGGATGCCGCGCGCGTATCATCATGTCTACAACCGATTTTACAACCGATTCAAAAAGGAGGTTCATCCCCGTGATCATCGACCGCATCGAGGAACAGGAACGCTATTACGCGCTGCATCGCGATATGGAGCTGGCGTTCGCCTTCCTGGCGGAGGCGCCGGATCTGGAGCCGGGCCGCTATGAATTGGAGAACGGCCTGTTTGCCACGGTCTCCGAGGGCGACACCCGCCAGCTGGACACCGTGAACCTGGAGGCGCACAAGGCCTACATCGACCTGCAATACTGCATTGCCGGCGGCGAGCGCATGGCGTGGGCGCACATTCAGGAGCTCAACCCGCACTCGGAGGACCCGGAGCACGACTGCTACTTCTACACCGGCAAGTCCACCGCGATGTCCATCCGTCCGGGCATGTTCTACATCATGTTCCCCAGCGACGGCCACAAGGCCGCCTGCCACCAGGAATTCCCCAAGCACTACCGCAAGGTGGTCGTGAAGATTCCCGTCTGATCGCCAGCACCAAAGCCGCGGACCGTTTCGCGGCTTTTTTCGTCCGACACGCAGGAGAAGGAGGAACGCGTTTGTTTGATATCGCCGTGATTGGCGCGGGCCCCGCGGGCTACAGCGCCGCCATCCACGCCGGAAAGCGGGGGCGCGCCGTGATCGTCATCGGCCAGAACACCGGCTGGCTCGCGCGCGCGGAGTCGGTGGCCAACTATCCCGGCCTGCCGGACATCTCCGGCAGGGCGCTGCTTGACGCCATGGCCGCACAGGCCGAGGCGCTGGGCGCGACGCTGCGCGGCGGCGTCGTGCATCAGGTGCTGCAAATGGGCGAGACGTTCGCCCTGTCCCTGGGCGCGGACTTTGTGGAGGCGAAGGCGGTCATTCTGGCCACCGGCGCCAAACAGCCCAGGCTGCTGCCGGGCGAGGGCGAGCTGCTGGGCCGGGGCGTCAGCTACTGCGGCACATGCGACGGCATGCTCTACCGCGGCAAGGATGTCGCGGTGATCGGGCAGGGGCCGGAGGCCGTGTCCGAGGCGAACTTCCTGATGACGCTGTGCCGCTCGGTGACGTACTTCGGCGCGGCGGACGCGGCGCTTGACGCGCGCATCGCCGTGCGCGGGGAGAAGGTCGAGGCCATTTTGGGCGAGGCGCGGGCCGCGGGCGTGCGCGCGGGCGGCGAGGAGCTTCCCTTTGACGGCGTGTTCATCTTCCGGGAGGCGATGGCGCTGGACGCGCTGATCCCCGGCCTCACGATGGACGGCGCGTTCATCCGCGTGGACCGCCAGATGCGCACGAACCTGCCGGGCGTCTATGCCGCGGGCGACTGCACGGGCCTGCCGCTGCAGGTGGCCAAGGCCGTGGGCGAGGGCTGCGTGGCGGCGCTGGCCGCCGACGGCATGCTGCGAAAGAAAGGGGAAACACCTTAAAAATAAGCGGAAAATAATGGGAATTGCGCCGAATTGTGTTGCCACATCAAACGGAGATATGTTATAATCAATATATATTGATGAAAGAAGCCGCATCCGAGGGGAGGGGAATGCCGGTGCGCACCATTGAGAGCGGCCGCGCCGTGGTGGAGATCATCGCGTGGCCGGAGGACAGGCCTTGGACGGGCCGCTATCGCACGTCGAGCCGGATCGAGGGAAAGCTGTGCATCCTGACGCTCTCGCCGGAGGTCTTCCACAATGCGGCTCAGGCCAACACCGCGTACCGCCGTTTCGCCCGCAAGATTGCGCACGCGGGCATGGAGCCGCCCAACGTGGTCTTTCGCTCCATGCTCTCCCGCGCATCCAGGAGCATCTTCTGCATCCTGTCCACGACGGAATCCGTGTTCAACTCCGCCTGCCCCATCGGGCGGATGTACGTGGTGGAATCCGGCATCGACGAGCGCCGCAGGCTCTGCGCCGTGCGGGTATATGACAACGACGAAAGCGACGCTGAGGAACGGAAAGTCCTATGAACCATCTGCCGCAAGCCTATGTCAACCAGATGAAACGCCTGCTCGGTGAAGCAGGCTTTTTTGCGTATATGGATTCGCTCTCCAGGCCGGTGACGCGCGCGCTGCGCGTCAACCTGCTGCTCTGCCCGGACGGACGGCCGCCCTGCCCGCTGCCGGGGCTCGATGGGCCCGTGCCCTGGGCGAAGGGATGCTACTTCGTGGAGCCGGGCGCGCAGCCGGGCGCCTCGCCGCTGCACGAGGGCGGGCTGTACTACATCCAGGAGCCCAGCGCCCTCGCCGCCGTCAGCGCGCTCGATCCGCAGCCCGGCGAGCGCGTGCTCGACCTGTGCGCCGCGCCCGGCGGCAAGAGCACGCAGATCGCGGGGCTGATGCAGGGGCGCGGCCTGCTCGTGTGCAACGAGCCGGCGCCCGCCCGCGCGCAGATCCTCTCGCGCAACATCGAGCGCATGGGCGTGCGCAACGCGGTCGTCACCTGCGCGATGCCCGCGCAGCTCGCGCCGCGCTTTCCCGCTTTTTTCGACCGCATCCTCGTGGATGCGCCGTGCTCCGGCGAGGGCATGTTCCGCCGGCAGATCGAGGCGCGCGAGGAATGGCGGGAGAACAGCCCGCGCGGCTGCGCCGACCGCCAGATGGAGATCCTCACGGAAGCGGCGAAGATGCTCGCGCCCGGCGGCGCGATGGTCTACTCCACCTGCACGTTCAACGACACGGAGAACGAGGGCGTGCTCGCGCGCTTTTTGCAGGCGCACCCGGCATTTTCCATGCAGCCCTTTGCCCTGCCCGGCCTGCCCGGCGGCGCGCGCGGCTATGCGCACCTGTATCCGCACGAGATCCGGGGAGAGGGGCACTTCATCTCGCTGCTGCGCAAGGCGGCGGATGCGCCCGCCGCGCCCGCGGCGGATGAACCGCGCCGGCAGGCCGCGCGCCCGGCGCGCGGCAGGGGCGGCGAAGCGCGCGGGGCGGAGATCGGCGTGCCGGACGTGCTCGCGCCCGGCGTGGCGTTTGAGCGCTTGCAGACGCGCGGCGGCTGCCTGTGGGCGCTGCCCGCCGGGGAGGCGGACATGCAGCGCCTGAGCGGGCTGCGCGTGCTGCGCACGGGATTGCTGATCGCGCGCGCGGAGGGCCGGCGCGCGGAGCCGGATCACGCGCTGGCGATGGCGCTGCGCCCCTGCGAGGCCGCGCGCACGGCGGAATTGAGCGAGGCGCAGGCGCGCGCGTATCAGGCGGGCGAGGCGCTGGATCTGGGCGACCTGCCCGCGGGCTACACGCTGCTCACGCACAGGGGCGTCTCGCTGGGCTTTGGCAAGCAGGCCGGGGGCGTGATGAAGAACCACTATCCCAAGGGGCTGCGCCGCCGGTAGGGGATGGCGTTTTGCGCATCGTTCGTGTATAATGGGGAGCGAGAGGAAGTGTGCCCATGTTCACGCCAAACGCTTACGGGCTGTTTGCCATGCCCACGCTGGAGACCGAGCGGCTCATCCTTCGGCGGATCGCCATGCGCGACGCGAAGGATATTTTTGCGTACAGCCAGGATCCGGAGGTCGCGCGCCACGTGCTCTGGGCCGCGCAAAAGAGCATCGGCGAGGCGCGGGACTACTGCCGGTTCATGATGCGGCGCTACCGCAACGACGAGCCGTCCAGCTGGGGCATCATCGAAAAGCGCACGGACAGGCTGGTGGGCACCATCGGCTATATGGATTACAGCGAGGACAACGCGACCGTGGAGGTCGGCTATTCGCTGGCGCGCTGGCTGTGGAACGGCGGCTACATGACCGAGGCGCTCTCGCGCGTGATCGCCTACACGTTTGAGGCGATGGACATCAACCGCATCGAGGCGCAGCATGAATTGACCAACCCCTCCTCCGGCCGCGTGATGGAAAAGTGCGGCATGCGCCGGGAGGGCGTGCTGCGCCAGCGGCTCTACAACAAGGGAAAATTCGTGGACGTGGCGCTCTACGCCGTGCTCAGAGAGGACTACGAGGGGAACAGACGATATGATTAAACTCATTGCCAGCGACATGGACGGCACGCTGCTGACCACGGACAAGCGCCTGCCGGCGGATTTTGCGCAGGTCGTGCGCGCGCTCCGCGCGCAGGGCGTTTGCTTCTGTATCGCCAGCGGACGCCAGTATGCGGCACTGCGCCGCGACATGGGAGGGCTCGCGCCGGAGGTGATCTTCATCGCCGAAAACGGCGCGCTGATCATGGAGGACGGCAAACAGCTCTTCGTCGATCCGCTGCCCGCGCGCGATCTGCCGCGCATCGTGCGCGCCGCGCAGGGGCTTGACGGCGTGTATCCGGTCGTCTGCCGTGCCGACGGCGCGCTGGTGGACACGACCGCCTCGCCGGCGTTCGTGCGCGAGATGTGCATGTACTATCAGCAGACGGAGGTCGTGGAGAATCTGGCGGAGGCGTGCGCCGCGTTTGAGGACGTGTGCAAGGTGGCCTTCTATGACGAGGGCGACGCGGCCACGCACGCGCTGCCCACGCTCAAGGCGCGCCTTGGCGGCGAGATGGCGGTCATCCTCTCCGGCGCGAACTGGGTGGACGTGATGCGTCCGGGCGTCAATAAGGGCCGCGCGCTCGCGCGTTTGCAGGCGCTCAAGGGGCTGACGCCCCGGCAGTGCATGGCCTTTGGCGATTACCTCAACGACCGGGAGATGCTTGAATGCGTGGCGGAGAGCTACGCGATGGACAACGCGCTGCCGGAGATCAAGCGCATCGCCCGGCATATTGCACCCGCCAACGACGAGGACGGCGTGATGCGGGTGATCAGGGCGCGCTTCGGGCTTGAGGCGGGAAAGGGGGACGGAGCATGAGCATCACCCTTCCGCGGCTGCGCGTCATCCTCGCCTGCGGCGCGGCGGCCTGCGCGTGCGCGCAGTGCATGGGCGCGTATTTCGGCGCGGCCTGCGGCGGCGCGGCGGCGATGATCGCCTGCTGGCTGCTGTTCGTGCTCGTGCTGGCGCTGCGGCCCGACGGGCGGACGTGCGCGTACGGCGCGGCGCTTGCCGCCGTGTTCGCCGTCATGCGCACGCTGGGCGTCTCCTACGACGCCATCGACTCCTACGGCATGGTCTTCAAGAACGTGGACACGCTGATCACGGCGGCGCTGGCCGCGTTCTCGCTGTTCTGGGCGGCGCTGTGCTGCATCCTGCTCGCGCTGCGGCTGCTCGCCTGCCTGCGCGCGCCGACGCCGCAGGCGGACGACCCGCGCGCGCGGCGCAGGCTCTTTTGCCTGAGCGCGGCGGTGATCTTCATCGGCTCGCTGCCCTATCTCTACCTGTACGCGCCGGGCCTGAACATCTACGACACGCGCGACCAGATCTTGCAGTTCTTCGGCTATCCCAGCTACATCGGCGACGGCAGCGCGCTCAGCGACCATCACCCGGTGTTTTTGACGCTGGTGTACGGGGGCTTCATGAAGCTGGGCCTGCTGCTGGGCGATGCGAATGCCGGTCAGCTGCTCTACAGCCTGCTGAGCATGGCGGCGATCGCGCTGTGCTGGGCCTGCGCGCTGGACACGCTGTGCCGCCTGGGGCTGCGGCGCGGCGCGGCGGCGGGCATCGCGCTGTTTGTCGCGCTGTATCCCGTGCTGGCGCTTTACGCGTTCAACATGAGCAAGGACGTGAGCGTCGCGCCCTTTGTGCTGCTCTTTGCCGCCCAGATGGTGATGCTCGACCGCACGGACGGCGCGGCGGCCAGGAGCCCGCACTTTGTGGCGGGGCTGGCGCTGTGCGCGCTGTGCATGATGCTCATGCGCAAGAGCGCCATGTATGCGCTCGCCTTTGCGGGCGTGTTCGCCGTGGTGCGCTTTCGCGGCGTGCGCGTGCGGCTGGCGGCGGCGCTGCTGGGCACGGCGGCGGCGTTTCAGCTGCTCTACACGGGCGCGCTGCTGCCCGCGCTGGGCGTCGTGCCCGGCGAGACGCGGGAGATGCTCTCCATCCCCTTCCAGCAGACGGCGCGCTACCTCGTCACATACGGCGAGGACGTGACCGAGGAGGAGAGGACGGCCATCTCGCGCGTGCTCGACGTGGAGCACGCCGTGGCGCACTATGACCCGCGGCTGGCCGATCCGGTCAAGGACACGAGCAACCCCGACATGACGGGGGAAGACCTGGCGGCCTGCTTCCGGGCGTGGCTCTCGATGGGGCTGCGCCATCCGGGCGTCTACGTGGACGCGTGGCTCAACATGATCCACGGCTACTTCTACCCCTCGGACAGCAACACCATCGTCTGCCTAACGCTCAATTCGCCGGATCAGGGCGGCGTGAACCTGACGCAGGATCCGGCGCTGGACGACGTGCGGCTCTCGCTGTTCAACTGGATCATGTACACGATGCGCCGCCTGCCCGGCGTGGGCGCGCTGTTCTACCCGGACGCGGTGACGTGGTGTTTCCTGTTCCTGCTCGTGGCGCTGATGCTGCGCGACGGCGTGCGCGCCTGCGTGTCGTGGATGTTCTTCTTCGGCACGCTGGGCATCTGCATGCTTTCGCCCAAGAACGGCGAGATCCGCTACCTGCTGCCCATCCTCTACGCGCTGCCCGTGATGCTGGGCGCGGCGCTGCTGCCCGCGCGCGGAAGGGAGGTTTCGCGCCGTGAATGACCGCTCCCTGCGCCGCATGACGCGCCCGGCCCTCTTCGCGCTGGCGCTGGCGCTTTGCTATGCGCTGATCTTCTACGCGTTCAACACGCCGCTGGGGCCGAGCATCGGCAGCGACAACGCCATCTATCTGACGATGGGCACGGCGCTGGCCAACGGCTACGCGCCCTACACGGAGATCTTCGACCACAAGGGGCCGGTGCTCTTTCTCATCCAGTGGCTGCCGCAGGCGCTCTCCGGCGGGTATTCCACGCTGGCGGTGTTCGTGCAGGAGGTGCTGGTGCTGGCGCTGTGCCTGCTCGCCGTGCGCGCCATCGCGCTGCGGCTGGGCGCGCCCGCGTGGCTCGTGCAGCTGATCTATCTGGCGCTGACCTGCTCGCTGGTGGGCTGCGGCAACCTGTCGGAGGAATACACGAACCTGCCCACGCTCGTCGGGCTGTACGCCGCGCTGCGCGTGTTCGGCGACGGGGACGCCCCGCGCGAAACCCATCTGACGGCGCACGCCGCCGTGATGGGCGCGTGCGGCGCGCTCGCGTTCCTCGTGCGCGCCAACAACGTGCTGCCGCTGGCGGGGCTGTGCCTGGCGCTTGCGCTGGGCCTGCTGCTCACGCGCCGGTGGGCGGCGCTCTTTCGCTGCGTGATGGGCGCGCTGCTGGGCGCGGCGGCCGTGTGCGTGCCCGTTGCGCTCTGGCTGGCCGCGCAGGGCGCGCTGGGCGAGAGCATATACGGCTCGATCCTGCACAACATGATGTACGCCGAAACGGGCGGCGGCAGCCGTCTTGCCATGCTGCTGCATGCCGACTACGGGCGCATGGCCATGCTCATGGCGGCGCTGTCCTGTCTGGGCGCGCTGGCGCTTGCAAAGCGCCGCGGCGCGCGGCTGCTGGCCGCGGCCATGGTGGCGGGCGCGGCGTGCGGCGGGCTGGCCGCGTTCATCTCCCACAAGTTCTACGACCACTACCTGATGCTCGGCGCGCCGCTGGCGGCCATGGGCGCGGCGGCGCTGCTTGCGCCGCTGCGCGGGAAAAAGGCGGCCTGCGCGATGGCGGCTGTCGCGGCCGTGTGCTGCGCGTGGCTGGGCGTTCAGGGCGTGGCGGCCAACGACCGGCGCCTGCGCGAGTGCGAAGGGCTCGATGCGTTCATCGCGGACGCGCAGGCGCTCTACGCGCAGGTGCCGGAGGAAGACCGGGATCGCTTCATGGCCTATCGCGTGGAGCCCAAGTGGTACGTCGCCGCCGAGGCGCTGCCGTGCATGCGGTTTTACTTCCTGCAGGAGGTGCTCGCCCAGGCCGATCCCGCCGTGATGGACGAGATCGTGGCGACGTTTGAAAGCGAACCGCCGCGCTACCTGGTGATCTACTACAACCGGGAATTCGGCCCGCCTTACGACGCGCGCGTGCAGGCGATCTTTGAGACGCGCTACGCGTTTGTCGATGCGAAGGGCGAATACCAGCTGCTCAGGCTCAAGGAGGAACCGTGAAGGGGAAGAGGATTCTGCGCGCGCTGCTGCTGGCGGGCATGGGGCTGATGATCCCGTGCTATGCCTTCACCGTGCTCAACGTGACGCTCTCGCCGTGGACGCTCTACGAGCGCAGCCGGGCCGCGCTCGTGCTGCTCACGGCGCTGTGCACGGCCGGATTGCTGCTTGCCCTGCGCGCGGCGGACAGGCCGTTCTTTGCCCGCCAAGAAAGCGCGGTGCTCGCCGCCGCCGCGGCGTTTTACTTCCTCGTGCAGATGGCGATGGCGCAGGCGCTGCGCTTCACGCCGGTGACGGACGCGGAGCAGTGCTTCACGGCGGCGGAGCTGATCGTGGACACGGGGACGTTCGGGAACAACGAGCGCTCGTGGGTGTACTTCACGCGCTATCCGTTCAACCTCGGCTTCGTCTATCTGCTGGAGGGCATCTTCCGCTTCTTCGGCATGCTGGGCTGGAGCGATCGCTTCATGCAGGTGGTGCTCGTGTGCAGCCTGCTCTTCACGCTGGGGCTGCTGTGCGGCGCGCGCGTGTGCCGGCGCATCGGCGGCGCCGCAGCGCAGACGCGCATGCTGATGCTCTTTGCCTCCTGTCTGCCGTTTCTCTACTGCACGACGGAGCTGTACACGGATGCGTTTTCCCTCGCCTTTCCGGTGATGACGATCTACGCCTGCCTGCGCCTGCGCGAAGCGAAGACGGCGCGCGGGCGCGTCCTCTGGGCGCTGGCGTTTGCGCTCGTCTCGTTCATGGGCGCGCAGATCAAGTTCACCGTCGTCATCGCGGCGATCGCCTGCGTGATCGCGCTGATCTTTGAGCGGCGCGGGCGGGCGGCGCTGTGTGCGCTCGCGCTGCTTGCGGCGGTCTTTTTCGGCGGCGATGCGCTGGTGGACCGCCATACCGCGCGGCACCTTTCTGCGCAGGACATCGCGCAAAACGAGCTGCCGCGCCTGCACCACATCGCCATGGGCCTGTCCATCCACGAGGACGAGGGCTACGGCCAGTACGGCGACGGCGGCTGGCTGATCTTCTCCACCTCCTTTGACGACCCGCAGGCGCGCGACGACGCGCTGCTGGAGGAGATCATCGACCGCATCTACTACCTGCGCTATCCGAACCGCCTGCTGAATATGATGTCCCGCAAGAACCTCTCGACATTCGGAAACGGGACGTTCCAGCTCAACGAGATCATCGAGGCGGATGCGCATGAGCCGGACAACGCGGTCAAACGGGTGATCTTCTGGGGAGGCAAGGCGTACCCGGCGTACTACCACCTGTGCACGGCGCTGCTGATGGCGCAGATGATCGTGGCGATGCTCGCCTGCGCGCAGGCCCTGCGCAGGCGGGAGACGGACGGCGCGCCGCTGTTTATCGCGCTGGTGGGCGCATTCCTGTTTCTGTGCATCTGGGAGACGCGCGGGCGGTACTTCTTCCAGTTTGAGATGATCCTGCTGTGCGCGGGCGCGCTGCTTCGCTTCGGCAAGCGGCCCCAATGCGAAATAGATGGTTGACAAAACGTCAAAACCGTGCTATGCTCGTTGCATCAGAAAAGCGGGAGGACATGACGATGAAGCACATCGCGCGCGCGACGGCGTATGGCCTGTATGGGGGTTGGAGCCACACGGGCTGTTCGTGCTGCGGCGCATAGTTCCCCGGCATCGAGGCGGCCCGTCCGAACGGACAGGCCGCCTTTTTTGTACTGAGAAGGGAGCGGGCGTCGCGGAGACGACGGGGCGGACAGCAAGTGGATTGACAAAAGGTTAAAATGGAGGCGTCGGCATGATCGTCATTTTAAGACCGGAAGCATCGCAGGAGGCCATCGACAGGCTGATGGCGCAGATTCGCGGGCAGGGCGTGGAGATCCACTACAGCCGCGGCGCGCAGGAGACGATATTGGGCCTGATCGGCGACACGACGCATCTGGACGAGGACCAGCTGCGGGCCAGCGGCGTGGTCGCCGATGTGCGCCGGGTGTCCGAGCCCTACAAGCTGGTCAACCGGCGCTTTCACCCGCAGGACACGCGCGTCATGGCGGGCGGGCGCGCGATCGGCGCGGGCGCGTTTGCGGTGATCGCCGGGCCGTGCTCCGTGGAGAGCGAGGCGCAGCTGCTGGAGGTCGCCAGGGCGGTCAAGCGCAGCGGCGCGACCTGCCTGCGCGGCGGCGCGTTCAAGCCGCGCACGTCGCCCTACTCGTTTCAGGGGCTTGAAAACGAGGGGCTCGATCTGCTGCGCGAGGCGCGGCGGATCACGGGGCTGCCCATCGTCACGGAGATCATGAGCGAGGCGCAGCTGGACGACTTCGCCGACGTGGACATCATCCAGGTCGGCGCGCGCAACATGCAGAACTTCCGCCTGCTCAGGGCGCTGGGGCACAGCCGCAAGCCGGTGCTGCTCAAGCGCGGGCTGTCGGCGACGATCGAGGAGCTGCTCATGAGCGCGGAGTACATCCTCGCCGGCGGCAACGATCGGGTGATCCTCTGCGAGCGCGGCATCCGCACGTTTGAGACCATGATCCGCAACAACCTCGACATCTCCGCCGTGCCCATCATCAAGCAGCGCTCGCACCTGCCCGTGATCGTCGATCCCTCGCATGCGGCGGGCATCGCCTGGATGGTGGAGCCGCTCTCGCGCACGGCCATCGCCGCCGGCGCGGACGGGCTGATGATCGAGGTGCACAACGACCCGCTGCACGCGCTTTGCGACGGCGCGCAGTCGCTTACCCCTGCGCAGTTTGACAATCTGATGGGCGACGTGCGCCGCCGCGCGGCCTTTGAAGGCAGGTCGCTCTCGTGAGCGCGCCGGGCAAGCCCGTCCGCATGAAAAGCCGCCGAATCGCACGGCGGCTTTTTTGCCGGACTGCGAGCGTGCGTCAGGCAGGAAAACGGCCGTCCGCCGCAGAATTGTAAACATGTTGCCCGAAATGGGCCGGGAAAGAGGAATGATCGTGGCAGAGGGAACGTTGCAGACGCTTCGGCGCATCACGCCGCCGGAGGAATACGCGGCGGGGCTGGCGCTCTACAGGGCGGGCGGCGTGCACGCGATGGAGGAAGAGGCGGGCATGCTGCGCTTCGTCGTGGACGACAACCCGCGGCGCGTGGTGCGCGTGAGCGCGGGCGGCAAGCTCAGCGGGCGCTGCTCGTGCGATTTCTTCGGCAACGTGCACAAGCCGTGCCGCCATCTGGCGGCGGCGCTCATGCAGGCGACGGCCTCCGGCGCGATGGAGGAGCTGCGCAGGCGGCGCGCGCGGGAGAACGCGGGCAAGCTGATGGGCACGCTGCGCGCGGCGCTGCCGGTGGAGACGCCGCTGGAGCTGGAGGTGACGCTGCAACTGATCGGAAATCAGCCGGTGCGCGTCTCCCTGCGCGTGGGGCAGGAGCGCATGTACGTCGTCAAGTCCATGGCGCAGTTCCTTGACGCGCTGCAAAGCGGCGAGACGATGGCCTTTGGCAAGGGCTTCGTGCTGGAACCGGCGTGGATGGGCTTCACCGGCGTGAACGCGCAGATCATCCGGCTCCTGCAGGACGCGGCCTACGTCAGCCGCCTGGAGGGGAACCTGGCGCAGACGGGGCTGGAGGCCAAGTGGCTGACGGTGGGCGCGCGCTTTGTGCCGCGGCTGATGCAGCTGCTCATGGCCAAGCCGTTCCGCCTCTCCTTCGGCGAGGAGGTGCACGCCGTGCCCTGCGTGTTCGACGGGCAGGCGGAGCTGCTCTTTGGCCTCTCCCGGAGCGGGCGCGAGCTGGAGGTGCGCGCGCAGATGCCCAAGTCGCTGCGGCCGCTGAGCGCGGACGGGCGGTTCGTCTTCTGCGAGGGCGACGTGCTGCGCCTGCCGGACAGCCAGCGGGACATCGTGCGCGTGATGCTGGAGGCGGCGAGGGACGGGCAGGCGGCGTTCCGCTTTGACGCGGGGCAGCACGCGCGGGTGATCTCCGAGCTGCTGCCCGCCCTTGAGCGCGCGGGCGCGGTGACGATTGACGGCGCGCTGGCCGAGCGCATCGTGCGCAGGCCGCTCAAGGTCAAGGCGTACTTTGACCGCGAGGAGCGCGCCGTGCTGGTCAAGATGGTGTTTGAATACGGGGACGAGACGATCGACCCGTTTGCGCCGGCGGCCGCCGGGCGCGACGAACGCGTGCTGATGCTGCGCGACGCGGCGGGCGAGCGCGCGGCGCTCGACCTGCTGGCCAGGGCGGGCTTCTGCATGCAGAAGGGGCGCGTGGTGCTCTCCGGGCAGGAGGCCGTCTACCGGTTTTTGACCGAGGGCATCCACGAGCTGCAAAAGGTCGCGGAGGTCTACTGCTCCGACGAGTTCAGGAAGCTGACGCCGCGCAAGCCGCACTTCTCCGGCATGCTGCGCATGCAGGAGGGCGCGCTCCGGCTGGAGCTCACCGAGAGCGGCGAGCCCGTGCCGGAGGTGCTGGCGATCCTGCAGGCGCTGCGCGACAACCGCAAGTACTTTCGGCTCAAGGACGGCGCGTTCCTCGATCTGACGGACATGGAGGCGTGGCGCGAGCTGGCGGAGGCCGCCGCTTCCGCGCAGCCGGAGACGCAGGAGGCGCACGGCCGGGGACTGCTGGAGATCCAGTCCTTCCGCGCGGCGTACATGCTCAGCCTGCTGGAGGGCGGCAAGCTGCCCGTGCAGGCGGACGGCGCGGTCACGCGCTTCGTGGCGAGCATGGACGAGGACGGCGAGCCGTGCCCGGCGCCGCTTGACGGCATACTGCGCCCGTATCAGATGCGCGGCTTCATGTGGATGCAGGCGCTGGACCGGCTGCACATGGGCGGCATTCTGGCGGACGACATGGGCCTTGGCAAGACGCTGCAGGTCATCGCGCTGCTGCTGTGGGCGAAGCGCCGGGGCGACGACGCGCGCCCCTCGATCGTCGTGGCGCCCACGTCGCTGGTGTACAACTGGATGGCGGAGATCGCGCGCTTCGCGCCGGAGCTGCGCGTGGCCGCGGGCGAAGGCGCGCAGGCCGCGCGCGCGCAGACGATCGCGCGGCTTTCGCAGGCGGACGGCGGCATCGACGTGTACGTGACGTCCTATCCGCTCATCCGCCGGGACATCGGTTCGCTCAGCGCCGTGCCGTTCCGCTTCGCGATTCTCGACGAGGCGCAGTACATCAAGAACGCCATGAGCGTGGGCGCGGGCGCTGTCAAGCAGCTCAGCGCGCAGACGCGCTTTGCGCTGACCGGCACGCCGATGGAGAACCATCCGGGCGAGCTCTGGTCGATCTTCGACTTCGTGCTGCCGGGCTATCTGCTCTCCTTCGCGCAGTTCATGCACCGCTTTGGCACGGGCGAGGAAGCCGATGTGCTGCGCAGGCGCATCCGCCCGTTCCTGCTGCGCCGACTCAAGGGCGACGTGCTCACGGAGCTGCCGGAGAAGAACGAGATCCGGATGATGGCCGACATGACCGAGGAGCAGCGCCGCGTCTATCAGGCGAGCCTGCTGCGCCTGCGCCCGCAGGTGGATGCCATGCTCACCGGACGCGGCCGCATCGAGATGCTCGCGGCGATCACGGAGCTGCGCCAGATCTGCGGCCATCCGTCGCTGGTGCTCCCGGATTACGCGGCGTCCAGCGGCAAGCTCGACCTGCTGCTGGACATCCTGCCGGGCGCGCTGGAGGCCGGCCACCGCGCGCTGATCTTCTCGCAGTTCACGCGCATGCTCAAGATCGTGCAGCGCAGGCTTGAGGCCAAGGGCATCGCCTGTCAGTACCTGGATGGGGATACGCCGCCCAGGCGGCGCATCGAGCTGGTCGATCGCTTCAACGCGGGCGAGGGACAGGTGTTTCTCATCTCGCTCAAGGCGGGCGGATCGGGCCTCAACCTCGTGGGCGCGGACACGGTCATCCACTTTGACCCGTGGTGGAACCCCGCCGCGGAGGATCAGGCGACCGACCGCGCGCACCGCATCGGCCAGAAGCGCGCGGTGAACGTCATCCGGCTGATCACGCGCGGGAGCATCGAGGAGCAGGTCGTCCGGCTGGGCGAGCGCAAGCGGGAGATGTTTGATCAGATGATCACGGCGGGCGAGGCCATGCCCACCCGGCTGACGCAGGAGGACATCCGCGCGCTGTTTGACGCCTGAGCACGCCAAGCCGCGCGCCCGCCAATCGCATCCGCGCGCCGGACATCCGCGCGGCCTTTGCCGCAGGATGCCCGGCGCGTCTGCGCATGCCGCAAAAAAGGCAAACAAAAAAACGCCCGGCCGCCGGCCGGGCGAATTTGAACCGTGATCAGTTCGCGGAAGCGGTTTCGGCTTCCATGTTGATGACCTGCTTACCGTCATAGTAACCGCAGTGCTTGCAGATACGGTGAGCGAGCTTCATCTGCTGGCAACGCGGGCACTTGACGATGCCGGGCGCGGACAGCTTCCAGTTCGCACGGCGCATACGGCCGCGAGACTTCGAGATTTTTCCCTTCGGACAAGCCATTGTTTACACCTCCTCATCCTCATTCAGCAAAGATGCTAATGCCGAAAAAGGATTGCTGTGGTTCAGATCCTTCTGGCACGAACACGCATGGACGTTCAGGTCTGCGCCGCACTGGCTGCACAACCCGCGGCAGTCCTCCTTGCAGAGCACGCGCGAGGGCATTTCAAGCAGCAGCGCCGTGCGCACCGCTTCGTCCAGCTCGAGCACATGGCCCGAATACATGTATAGATCATCGTCCGCCTGACGCGGCTCGCCCGTATCGCGGGCAAAGGCCTCTTCAAACGCCGCTTCGACCTGGGTGACCGTGGGTCTCAGGCAGCGGGAGCAGGGGGACTCAATCGCGGCGCGGGCGACGCCGCGCACAATGACGGTCTCATCGGCGAGCATATACGTGCCGGACAGGGAAACGGGACGGACGTACGCCACCGTATCGCCGTTCCATCGATCCTCGCCCCAGACATCCGTGAGCGCGAAAGGCACGTCGATGCCCTTTCTCTGAATGCCTTTGGTGATATCCAGCTTCATCGTTTCACCTCAAAGTCGACCGCTCCATATTATACGCACAACGCCTGTGCTTGTCAAGCGAAAAGTTACAGCCTGGACACAATTTCCAGCGTGTCGCGCGCGATGGGCAGTTCCTCGTTGGTCGGGATGCGCAGCACCTTCACGGTGGAATCGTCCGTGCTGATGATGCCGCACGCGCCGCGCACGTTCCTGGCCGGATCGATCTTGATGCCCATCCACGCAAAGCCCGCGATCACGTCGGCGCAGGCCTCGGTGTCGTTCTCGCCGATGCCGGCGGTGAAGACGATGGCGTCCGCGCCCTGCACGGCGGCCATGTACGCGCCGATGTACTTCTGCAGGCGGTACGTCCAGATGTCCACGGCGGTCTGCGCCTGCGCGTCGCCCTTGGCGGCGGCGGCCTTCACATCGCGCATGTCGGAGGAGACGGACAGGCCCGCGAAGCCGGACTTCTTGTTGAGGGTGTTGAGCATCTCGTGGATGTCCATGCCGGTGTTGTCCATGATGTATTCGAGCACGGCGGGATCGACGTCGCCGCTGCGCGTGCCCATCACCACGCCCTCAAGCGGCGTGAGGCCCATGGAGGTATCCACGACCTTGCCGCCGACGATGGCGCTGAGCGAAGAGCCGTTGCCCAGGTGGCAGATGATGAATTTGCAGTCCTTGGGATCCTTGCCCAGATACTTGGGCGTCTCGCCCGCGATGAAGCGGTGGGAGGTGCCGTGGAAGCCGTAGCGGCGCACCTTGTAATCGGTGTAGTACGCGTAGGGCACGGCGTAGAGGAACGCCTTGGGCGGCATGGTCTGGTGGAACGCGGTGTCAAACACGGCCACGTTCGGCTTGCCCGGCATGACCGCCTGGCAGGCCTTGATGCCCGCGATGTTCGGGCGCTGATGCAGCGGGCCCAGCGGGATGAGGTCTTCGATGGCCTTGAGGCTCTCCTCGGTCACCAGCGCGGACTGCTTGAACGTCTCGCCGCCGTGGAGCACGCGGTGGCCGCACGCGCCGATCTCGTCGAGCGAGGCGATCGCGCCGTTCTCCTTGTCGGTGAGCGCCTCCAGCACGGCCGTGATGGCCTCGGTGTGATCGGCCATGTTGCGGGTGAACTTGATGACCTTGTCGCCCACGGTCTGCTTGAAGTGGGTGCCTTCGATGCCGATGCGCTCCACAAGGCCCTTGGCCTTGACGGATTCATCGTCCATGTCGATGAGCTGGAACTTCAGGGAAGAAGAACCTGCGTTGATGACCAGAATCTTCATGGGATTCTACCTCCGTTTGTCTTTGTAAATCGCGCTTTGCATGTTATAATGGGCTTATCCACGAAATAAGCCCAGAACAACGAATGATTCATTATTCATTATAGCGCACTTTTCCCGTTTTGAAAAGCGCGCACGCGAATTTTTACCGGCCTGTGCCGGAAAAAAGCGCCCTCGCGGCGCGGAGAGGAGGCGGCCATGCGCGTCTGCGGCATCATCTGCGAGTATAACCCGTTTCACCGCGGCCACGCGCTGCACATCGCGCGGGCGCGGGCGCTGTGCGCGGCGGACTACGTCGTCTGTGCGATGAGCGGCTGCGCCGTGCAGCGCGGCGGCTTCGCGCGCCACGACAAATGGACGCGCGCGCGGATGGCGCTCTCCTGCGGCGCGGACCTGGTGCTGGAGCTGCCCGCGCGCCTGAGCGGCGCGCCCGCGCCGGAGTTTGCGGCGGGCGGCGTCGGGCTGCTCGCCGCGCTGGGCGTGGTTACGCACCTGTCCTTTGGCTGCGAGCGCGAATCCCTGCCGCACCTCATGGACGCGGCGAAGGCGCTGCACGAGGAGACGCCGGATTTCAAACGGGCGCTGCGCGCGCACCTGGACGCGGGGCTGCCCTATCCGCGGGCGCGGGCGCTGGCCGCGCAGGCGTGCAGCGGCGTGGAGAATCTGGCGGAGGCCGTCGCCCGGCCCAACGCGGCGCTGGCGCTGGAGTATCTGCGCGCGCTGCCGCCGGAGATGGCGCCCGTGCCCGCCGCGCGCGAGGGCTGCGATTACCACGACGCGGCGCTCGGCGCGCTGGCCAGCGCGACGGCCGTGCGCGCGGCGATTGCGCGCGGCGACCTGTCCGGCGCGCTTGACGCCGTGCCCTGTCCCGACCTGCTGCGCGAAGCCGAGGCGCGCGGCGACGTGCACGAGGAGGAGGCGCTGACGCAGGCGCTGCTCTACCGCCTGCGCACGGCGGACGCCGCCGAGCTTGCGCAGATCGCCGGGATGGAGGAGGGGCTGGAACACCGCTTCCTCGCCGCCGCGCGCACGGCGGCCACGCGCGATGCGCTCATCCTCGCCGTCAAGTCCAAGCGCTACACGTATGCGCGCCTCTCGCGCCTGTGCACGAACGTGCTGCTTCACGTCACCCGATCGTTTGCCGTCGCGCATCCCGCGCCCACGTATGCGCGCATCCTGGGCTTCAGGCGCGAGGCGCAGCCGCTGCTGCACGCCGTCCGTGCAAACAGCCGCATCCCGCTGGTGGCCAAGGCCGCCGATTTTTCCGACCCGCTGCTCGCGCTGGACGTGCGCGCGCAGGATCTCTGGTCGCTGGGCTGCGCGAATCCCGTGCTGCGCGCGAGCGGACGCGACTACCGCACCAGCCCCGTCATCCTCTGAGCCGATGGAAAGGAGCGATTCGCCATGCGCATGCTCGCCGTGCCCACCGCCGTACTGCTCGCCTGCTGCGTCTATCTGCCGCTGCCCCGCGCGCGCGACGCGCTCTCGTCGCTGCTGTGCGCGCTGTATGTGCGCGTGCGCCGCGCCTACACCCGCAAGGACGGGCGAACGGACGACACGCCCGCGCTGCTGACGTTCGCGCTCGTCCTGGGCGGCGTGCTCACGGCGCTCAGCGCGCTGCATCCCCTGCTCAGCGCGGCGCTGATGGCCCCGGCGTTCACGGGCCTCGGCGCGCTGCCCGCCGCCGCGCGCGTCAAGGACGAGCTGGTCGGCGGCGCGTATCGCGGCGACATCCCCGCCTATGAGGCGCGCGTGCGCGAGACGTGCGCTTCGCTCGCGCCGGCATTCGCCTACGGCGTCGCCGCGCCGCTGATCCTGTGCGCGTTGGGCACGCCGCTGCACGTGGGCGCGGCGCTGGGCGCGCTCTATACCGCCGTGCGGGCGCTGCGCGACGGCCTGCCTGCGGCGCAGCGCGCGGCCCTGGCGGCGGAGCGGATCGCCGCGCGCGTGTTCGGCGCGTTCGTGCTGCTGTGCGCCGGGGTGGTCGGCCGCCATCCGCTGCGCGCGGGCGGGGACGGCATGCGGCTCAACGCCGTGCTGGGCATCGATGGGGGCGCCCGCGATACGCACGCGCCCGTCGCCGGGGATATCGCGCAGGCGATCTTCCTGTGCGCCTTTGCCTGCGCGCTGCTGTGCTTCACGCTGACGGCGGTGGGCTTCGTGTTCTGCCGCTAAAGCCCCGCCCGCGCGCCGCGAAGCGAAAAGGGGGTCTGGGGACCGGTCCCCAGGCGGGGTTTGGGGCCTGCGGCCCCAACGTTCCCCCTGGGCGAAGCACAAGAAGGAGGAGGCCAGAAAGCGACGCGCGACAAGCGCAGACTTGCGCCCGCGCGCCGCGGGGCGTCCATCATCCCGATCACGCGCGCCTCTTGCCATTGCGAAACGCCCGCTGCGCGCCGATACAAATGAATGAGCGTGCCGCATGAAAAAAGGCCGTGCCGCGCGGCATGGCCTGTCTTCTTTGGGGAACATTGTCTTTGCGGGGCTTGCGGTTGACGCGGCGCTGGCCCCGGCCGGCGGGCGCTGCGCGTTGGGGGACGTTGGGGCTCAAACCCCACCGGGGGAGATGATCTCCCCCAGACACCGCGCTTCGCTTCGCGGCGGTTTAAAGCGTGGCGAGCGCCTGATCGAGGTCGGCGAGGATATCGTCGATGTGCTCCGTGCCGATGGACAGGCGGATCGTGCCGGGTGTGATGTGCTGCCGGGCGAGCTCCTCGTCGGTGAGCTGCCCGTGCGTGGTCGTCGCCGGGTGAATGACCAGCGACTTGACATCCGCGACGTTGGCCAGCAGAGAGAAGAGCCTCAACCGGTCGCAGAAGCGCTGCGCCGCCGCGCGCCCGCCGCGCAGCTCGATGGTGAAGATCGACGCGCCGCCGCTCGGAAAATAGCGTGCGTAGAGCGCGTGGTCGGGGTGATCGGGCAGGCTTGGGTGGTTGACCTTCGCCACCTTCGGGTGCCGGGCGAGGAATTCAACGACGCGCTGCGTGTTGTACGCGTGGCGCTCCAGCCGCAGGGAGAGCGTCTCCACGCCCATGAGCAGCAGGAAGCAGTTGAACGGGGAGATGCACGCGCCCGTGTCGCGCAGCAGCACGCAGCGGATATACGCCGTCAGCGCCGCGCCGCCGTACATGTCGGCGAAGGACACGCCGTGGTAGCTCGGATTGGGCGCGGCAATCTGCGGGAACAGCCTGCTCGCCTTCCAGTCGTAGCGGCCGGAATCCACGATGATGCCGCCCAGCGACGTGCCATGCCCGCCGATGAACTTGGTGGCCGAGTGCACCACGACGTCCGCGCCGTGCTCAATGGGGCGGATGAGGTAGGGCGTGCCGAACGTGTTGTCGATGACCAGCGGCAGGCCGTGCCGGTGCGCGATGGCCGCGATGGCGTCGATGTCCGGAATGTCGCTGTTGGGGTTGCCCAGCGTCTCCAGATAGACGCACCGGGTGTTCGGCCGGATGGCCGCCTCCACCCCGGCGAGGTCGCGCGCATCGACGAACGTGGTCGTCACGCCGCTCTCCTCGAACGTGTGCGCCAGGAAGTTGTACGTGCCGCCGTAGAGGGTCGTCTGCGCGACGATGTGGTCGCCCTGCTTGCACAGCGCCTGCATGGCGTAGGCGATGGCCGCCGCGCCGCTGGCCGTGGCCAGCGCGGCGACGCCGCCCTCCAGCGCCGCGATGCGCTTTTCCAGCACGTCCTGCGTGGGGTTGTTCATGCGGCCGTAGATATTGCCCTGCGCGGAGAGGTCGAAGAGCGCGGCGGCGTGCGCGGCGCTGTCAAACACGTAGGAGGTCGTCTGATAGATCGGCACGGCGCGCGCGCCGGTGGCCGGGTCGGCCTGCTCCTGGCCGGCGTGAAGCTGCATGGTTTCAAAGCGATACGGCGTGTTCATGGTCTGCCTCCCTTTGCGGGCGGTCGCCCGCTGCGTCATGCCTCGTAGAGCGGGGTGGAAAGGTAGCGGTCGCCCGCGTCGGGTATCAGCGCCACGACGGTCTTGCCCGCGTTTTCGGCGCGCCGGGCGATCCGGCAGGCGGCGTGCAGGCACGCGCCTGAGGAGATGCCCACGAGCACGCCCTCCCGGCGGCCCAGCGCGCGGCCCGCGGCCATCGCATCGTCGTCCGCGACGGGGAGGATCTCGTCGATCACGCTGCGATCGAGCACGGCGGGCACGAAGTTCGCGCCGATGCCCTGTATGCCGTGCGGACCGGCGTATCCGGCGCTGAGCAGCGGCGAGGCGGCGGGCTCGACGGCGACGATGCGCACGCGCGGGTTTTGTTCCTTTAAATACCGGCCCACGCCCGTGATCGTGCCGCCCGTGCCCACGCCCGCCACGAAGATGTCCACGGCGCCGTCCGCGTCGCGCCAGATCTCCGGGCCGGTCGTCTCCTGGTGCGCGCGCGGGTTGGCCGGGTTGTCGAACTGGCCGGGGATGAAGCTGCCGGGAATGGCGGACGCGAGCGCCCGCGCCCGGTCCACCGCGCCCTGCATGCCCGCCGCGCCGGGGGTGAGCACCAGCTCCGCGCCGTAGGCGCGCATCAGCTGCCGGCGCTCCACGCTCATGCTGTCGGGCATGACGATGATCGTGCGATAGCCCCGCGACGCCGCCGCCACGCACAGCCCGATGCCCGTGTTGCCGCTGGTCGGCTCGATGATCACGCTGCCCGGGCCGATCAGCCCGCGCCGCTCCGCGTCCGCGAGCATCGCCGCGCCCACGCGGTCCTTGCTCGAACCGCCGGGGTTGAAGCCCTCCAGCTTGAGCAGCAGGCGGGCGCACAGGCCCTCCTCCCGCTCCACGCGCGCGGCGCGCAGCAGCGGCGTGTTTCCGATGAGCTGTTCGGCCGATGTGTAGATCATACCCTCACCCTTTCGGTGGATTTGTTGCGCTTTCCTGCATTATAAATCCGCCGCGCCGCGCTGTCAACGCGGGAATGTGGGGGCGGCGGCGCGCACTGACCGGCGGCAGGCCGCACGGGCCTTAACGGTTTCTTAACAGGCGTTTTCAAAGGCGTGGAGAATATAGAAGAGAATTAGACGTTTTTTGGGAGGTGGCTTCCCGTGCCCAAACCGCTCAACCGGGAGAAGCTCAAGGCGTTCATCCAGCGCAGGCGGATCAATGCGCTCGGTCTGGCGGTCATCACCGCGGCCAGCGCGGTCATCACGCTGGTGTGCGCGCTCACCGGCTTTCCCCACACCGATATCCTCGTGATCGTCACCGTGCTGCTGGTGGTGCTGTGCGTCGTGCAGCTCCTCAAATATCGCAGGCGCTTCCGCACGATTCACAAGGGCCTGCGCGTCAGAAAGAAGCACCGCACCGGGTCCGAGAAGAAGGGATGAGGCCGGGGCTGCGGCCCGTTTCCCGTCCTGCGCATCCTGCTCTGGCCGTGCGCCCGGCGCACGGGGGCAGGGTGTTTTTTGCTGCAAGGCGGGCGCGGCTTCCCCGCGCTTTGCCGTCGGTTGACGGGCGAAGGCCCCATGGCGTATAATGAAGAAAACGAACGAGGAGCGCATCGATGCACATCATCTGGGATTTTAACGGCACGCTGCTGGCCGACGCGCAGCTGGGCGTGGACTGCGACAACCACGTCTTTGACGCGCTGAGCCTGCCGCGCATCACGCTGGAGGACTACCGGGCGCACATGACCATGCCCGTGCGCGACTTTTACACGGCGCTGGGCATCGACCTGGCGGTCTACCCCTATGAGACGATCAGCCGGCTGTGGCTGAACCGGTTCAACCGGCTGGCCGTCGGCGCGGGGCTGGTGCCCGGCGCGCTGGCGCTGGTTGCGCGGCTGGGGTCGGCGGGCTTCACCCAGTCGATCCTCTCGGCCTCCTACGAGCGCTCGCTGCTCTCGCAGTGCGAGGCGCTGGGGCTGACGCGCCACATCCGCGAGATCAGCGGTCTGCACGACGAGAGCGCCGACAAAAAGACGGATATCGGGCGGCGGCAGCTCGCGCGGCTGGGGCTTGAGGGCGGCGACTGCGTGCTGGTGGGCGACATGGTGGCCGACGGCGAGCTGGCGGACGCGCTGGGCACGGCGTGCGTGCTGGTGAGCTGGGGCCACAACAGCGCGCAGCGGCTCACGGCGACGGGCAAGCGCGTGGCGCACAGCCTGCCGGAGTTGGAAGCGATGCTGGAGAAGATGCGGGCAGGAGGGATGCGCCGTGACGCAGAAGCGGTCCATTCACGCGGGTCACAGGGCGCGCATGCGCGAGCGGGCGCGTCAGGAAGGGCTGGACGCGTTCTCCGAGCATGAGGTGCTCGAACTGCTGCTGACCTACGCGATCCCGCGGCGCAACGTCAACCAGCTTGCGCACGCGCTGATTGAGACGTTCGGCAGCCTGAGCGCCGTGCTGGAGGCGGACGGGCGCGAGCTCATGCGCGTGGCGGGCATGGGCGAACAGGCGGCGACGCTGCTGACGCTCATGCCCCAGTTCATGCGCTATTATCAGATGAACGCGCAGGGCAAGCGCCCCGTGATCCTCAATCTGGCGCAGGCGCGGGCGTACTGCGCGCCGCTGTTTCTGGGGCTTGGCGAGGAGCGCATCTACATGGTCTGCCTGAGCCGGGCGGGCACGGTGCTCCACCGCGCGCTGCTGCACACCGGCACGGTGGAACAGGTGCCGCTGTCCCCGCGCACGGTCGTGGAGACGGCGCTGCGCCACAAGGCGTACTGCGTGCTGCTGGCGCACAATCATCCCAGCGGCACGGTGGAGCCCTCCGACGAGGACGCCGAATTGACGCGCGCGATCTCCACCGCGCTCTACCTGATCGGCGTGCAGCTCGTCGATCACCTGATCTTTGCCCATGCGCAGGCGTATTCCATGGCGCACGGGCGCTGCCTGCATGCGCAGGCGGAAGCGGAGCCGGCCAGCTACGTTTCGTCCGCCGGGGCGCAGGCCGGCAGCCTGCGGGAGGCGGCGTATCAGTGGATCGGGCTGGCGCACGACACACCATGAGATCAAAGGAGGCACCGTGTTGATCGACCGAATCGTGAGGAGGATGCTGATGGGCGCGGGCGCGCTTGTGCTGCTCGGCCTGGCCGCTGCGGCGGGGCTGATCGGCTTTGTGTACTATCAGGAGACGCACCTGCCGCCCATTGCGGATTCCGACGTGATCATCGTGCTGGGCGCGCAGGTGAAGGCGGACGGCACGCCGTCCGAAGCGCTGCGGCGCAGGCTGACGGTGGCGCTGGAGACCTACCGGCAGGACAGGCAGCTGATCATCGTCTGCGGCGCGCAGGGGGCCGACGAGCCCCGCGCCGAGGGCGACGTGATGCGCGACTGGCTCATCGAGCGGGGCGTGCCGCAGACGGATGTGGTCGCGGAGACGGACTCCTTCAACACCCGCGAAAACCTCGCCTACGCCAAGGCGATCATGGAGGAACGGGGGCTCACGCAGGCGCTGGTGGTCACCAGCGATTACCACGTGGCGCGCGCGCTCGTGCTCTGCCGGCAGGAGGGCATCTCGGCCACGGGCAAGGGCAGCCCTTCCAAGCCCGAATACTTCATCAAGAATCATCTGAGAGAGGGCCTGAGCTGGATCAAGCTGGGGCTGGAGAGCCTGCGATGAACACACAGCGATTGACGGACGGCCTGACGGCGTTGGGCGTCCCCTTTGACGCGGCGGCCGTGGCGCGCTTTGAGGCGTTTCACGCGATCCTCGACGAATACAACCGGAAGATGGACCTGACGGCGGTGCTTGAGGAGGACGAGCGCATCGACCGGCACGACCTGGACAGCGTCGCGCCGCTTTCCCAGGGGCTGCTCGCGCCCGGCGCGAAGGTGATCGACGTGGGCACCGGCGCGGGCTTTCCGGGCATGCCGCTGCTCATCCTCCGGCCCGACCTGGAGATGACGTTTCTGGACGCGCTGGGCAAGCGCATCGCCTTCTTGCAGGACGCGCTCGCGCGCCTGGGCCTGCGCGCGCAGGCGATTCACGCGCGCGCGGAGGACGCGGCGCGCCTTGCGGAGCACCGCGAGGCCTACGACGCGGCGGTGTCGCGCGCGGTGGCCGGCGCGGCGGTTTTGCAGGAACTGACGCTGCCCTTCGTCAAGCCCGGCGGGCTGGCCATCGCCTGGAAGGGGCCGGGCGTACAGGAGGAGATGGACGCCGCCCGCCGCGCGGCCTTCGTGCTGGGCGGCAGGGTGCGCGGCGTGACGCCCGCGCCCGTGCCCGGCAGGGAGGAGTGGGCGCACTGCCTACTGCTCACCGACAAGACCGGCAAGACGCCCAAAGCGTATCCGCGCAAGGCGGGCACGCCGGGCAGAAAGCCGCTCGCCTGATCAAAATTTTGCCATCATGGCCGCGCTCATGTCCCTTTTGCAATCGGTGCACACTGCTTGCGAAGGGAGATGAGCGCGTTTTGTTTGCCGATGTGTGGGGAAGTCCGTATCGCTTTTTCCTCGTGGCGGCGGTGCTGGCCGCGATCTTGTGCCTGTTCCCGGCCGGCACGCCCGCGCCGCAGGAGGAGACGCGCGCGGCGGAGGCGGCTCCGCCGCCGCAGGCGTCGCCTGCCGTCGGGGCGCTGCCCGATGCGCAGATCGAGCCTGCCGCGCAGGAGGCACCCGCCGCGTGGGAGGCCTCCGCTGCACAGGAGGCGCCTGCCGCGCAGGAGGCCCCCGCCGGCGCGGACCTCTCCGCGCGCACGGCCTCCGGCTGCTATCTGCACACGACGCTGCACTACGCGCCCTGCGGGCACAGCGTGCAGCGGCGCGAAGCGCTGCCCGCCAGGCTCGTGGGGCTGTCGCGCACGCTGCTGGAGGAGACGATCGGCGAGGTCGTCCCCGGCGCGCAGGTGACGGGCTTTTCCGCCGGCGAGGTGGACATCGCGCGGAATCTGACGATCCCCTGCCCGCTGCACTGGGTGCTGCGCGGCGGGGAGGACGGCATGCTCTGCGTGCTGCAAAACCGCAGCGGCGAAACGCTGGAGGTCGTGCGCGAGACGGACGTGCCGCTCACGCTCGCGCCGCAGGCGGAGCAGGAGGCGCTGCGCGAGGGGCGCGTGTTTGACAACGTGCAGGCGCTGGAGGGATATCTGGAGAGCCTGACCAGCTAGAAAAAAATACTCACGGCGTGAGAGGAATCGGCCAAACTGACATTTGGAGCGCGCAGACGTATCATTGAACGGATATCCCTTGCCGCGCCTGCCTTCGTCTGCTACAATGACGCCATCGTCAGAAAAGCAAAGAGGGCGCAGGCCCATGGTCAAGGATAGAAGGAGGAAACGCGATGCGCGTCGTCAAGAAACCGGAAGAACGCAAGGCGGAAATGGTGGCCGCCGCGACAAGGCTGTTCGTGCAGCAGGGCTTCGTCAGAACGTCCGTGGCGGAGATCGTCTCCGAGGTGGACGTGGCCAAGGGCCTGTTCTACTACTACTTTACGACCAAGGACGACATGGTCAAGGCCGTGGTCGAGGGTTTTGCCAGCTACCTGGGCAGCGAGGCGGAGAAGATCGCGGGCGGCGAGGGCACGGCGCAGGAGAAGATCGACCGCCTGCTCGCGCATGAGGCGTGGGCGCGCTGCTTCAGCCAGCCGCTGACGGCCGATCTGTGTCTGCCCCAGCACGCCGCGCTCTACAGCGACATGTGCGACCGCGTGGTCAACCACATGCGCCCGGCGGTCGCGCGCATCGTGGCGCAGGGCCTGCGCGAGCAGGGCGAGGACGACATGCGGGCGGAGCAGCTCGCGGGCGTGGGCATGTACGGCGTGCTGATGATGGCGCGCCGCGGCGAGATGCACATGAAGGACGCGGCCGGGCTGTTCTGCCGGCTGACCGGCGCGCCGGCTGCCGCGTAAAATGCACAGGGCATATCCCTTTGATCATAGATTCCCTCCCTCCTCTCCGAACTGCAAGGGGGCCGTCGCAGGCGATGCGGCGGCCCTTTTGCTGTCTTTTGCGCTCCTTCGCGATTTTTTGAGATTTATTTCACAGACTGTGCGAGATTTGGCGGAAAGTGCCGGATGAAAACGACAAAAAAGTGTCGGATTTTGAATTGACAGCACGTTTACAAACCTTTACAATATAAGAAACGATCAGACAGCAAGGAGGAACAGCGATATGATCAGGAAGTATGTATCGATTCTGCTTTCCGTGCTGATGCTGGCCGGTCTGTGCACCGGCGCGTCCGCGGAGACGTTTACCGGCGAGGATACGGGCATCGGCCCGATCAGCGTCACCCTGACCGTGGAGGACGGCAAGATCACCGCCGCCGAGGTCAAGGGCGAGAGCGAGACGAAGGGCTACGGCTATGAGCCGATCTACGATGGCGTCTACGCGGCGGCCATCGTGGAGGCGCAGGGCGCGGAGATCGACGTGATCGCCAACGCCACCGTGACCAGCAACGCCGTCATCGCGGCGACCAAAAAGGCCATGGTCGCGGCCGGCCTCATGGAAGAAGAGGTCGTGACCGTGCAGGACGAGACCTGTGACATCGTCATCGTCGGCGCGGGCGGCGCGGGCATGACGGCCGCGCTTCAGGCGTCCGATCTGGGCGTGGAGAAGATCATCGTCGTGGAGAAGACCGGCTCCACCGGCGGCAACACCTCCCGCGCGACCGGCGGCATGAACGCCGCGAAGACCGCCGCGCAGGACGAGAACGAGTGGAAGGAAGTCACCGGCGAGGCGGTGGAAAAGACCATCGCCGACGCCAAGGAGAATTACGGCGACCAGATCGGCGAGCTGATCGCCACCGTCGAGGCGCAGTACGAGGCCTACAAGGCCAACCCGGTCGGCTACTTTGATTCCCCCGAACTCTTTGCGCTGGACACCATGGTCGGCGGCAAGTGCCTCAACAACATCGATCTGGTCATGACCATGGTCAACCACTCCGCCGACGCCATCGACTGGCTGGCGACCAAGAACGCGAACCTCGTGTCCGTCGGCTCCTTCGGCGGCGCGTCCGTCATGCGCATCCATCGCGCGCTGACCGACGACGGCAAGACCACGCCCGTGGGCGCGTACCTGGTCAAGACGCTGACCGGCGCCGTGGAGGCCGACAGCAAGATCGACCTGCGCGTGAACACCGCCGCGACCGAGCTGGTCATGACCGACGGCAAGGTGACCGGTGTGAAGGTGACCTCTCCCAGCGGCGACTACACCATCAACGCCAAGGCCGTCATCCTGGCCTCCGGCGGCTTCGGCGCGGATCTGGAGCGCGTGGCCGCCTATAATCCGAGCCTCAAGGGCTTCGTGACCACCAACTCCGCAGGCATCACCGGCGACGGCATCGACATGGCCGTGGCCGTGGGCGCGGCGGTCGTGGACATGGATCAGATTCAGATTCATCCGTCCGTGTACACCGAGAGCTCCGCGCTGATCACCGAGGGCATCCGCGGCGACGGCGCGATCCTGGTCAACCAGGGCGGCAAGCGCTTCGTCAACGAGCTGGAGACCCGCGACAACGTCTCCGCGGCTGAGCTGGCGCAGGAGGGCGGCTACGCCTGGACCATCGTCGATCAGAAGATGATGGACAAGTCCTCCACCTACAACGGCTACTACACCAAGGGCTACGCGCTCAAGGGCGAGACCGTCGAGGAGCTGGCTGCGGCCATGGGCACCGACGCGGCGACCCTGCAGGCGACGCTGGACACCTGGAACGCGGCTGTGGCCGCGCAGGAGGACGCGGAGTTTGGCCGCATGTCCTTCGCCGAGCCGCTGGACACCGCGCCCTACTACGCCATCAAGGTGGCCCCGGGCATCCATCACACCATGGGCGGCGTGAAGATCAACACCGCGGCTGAGGTGCTCACCGAGGCCGGCGAGGCGATCCCGGGCCTGTACGCGGCGGGCGAAGTGACCGGCGGCGTGCACGGCGCGAACCGCCTGGGCGGCAACGCCGTGGCCGACATCGTCGTCTATGGCCGCATCGCCGCGCAGAGCGCTGCGGCGTACATCGCCGAGTAAAAAACCCAGAACCCGCTGCGAAGCGGGGCGGCAAAACAAGGCACCGGCCGGAAGGGATGCCCCCATAAGGAAGTAATTTGATTGTCGCAGGGCGGCATGGCTGAAAGGTCATGCCGTCCTGCCTTTTCTTTGCCGTTCCACGGTCTGATCGTCGCCCGGCAGGTTGACTTCCCCAATGAAGTTCCAGACCAGTTCAATCTTCTGCCTGCGGTGGTCGCTGGACTTGTCCGGCGCATGGACGATGATTTTCTTTACAAACTCATTGACGATGGTGGGCGTCAGCTCCCGGATGCCCACATACTTCCGTACAATGGCCGCAAAGCTGTCAAAGTCGGCTTGATCCTGTTCAAAGGTTTCTACCGCTTCCCGCCATATTTTGACCTGCCCTGTCAGTTCCCTTTGTTCTGCCTCATAGTCGGCGGAGGGTTTCAGGAACCGTTCATGGCTGATCGCGCCGCTGATGTCGTCCTCATAGATGCGCTTGAAAATGCGATCAAGTTCGGCAATACGCTTTTCCGTTTGGGCGATTTCACGCCTGCGCTTCTTGGCCTCTTTCTCCGCTTCTTGAAAACGCTTCTTTTTCGCGGCTTCCTCAAATGCCATCGCATCGTCAAAGAACAGCGCCGTTACATCGAAAATCCGCTGCAAGACAAACAGTTTCAGCGTTTCCTCCCGGATAAAATGCGCGGAACAAGTTCCCGTGTTGCTCTTATAGTTGGAGCAGACATAGTGATCTTGCTTGGGCGAAAAGCTGTTTGTCGTACAGAAATACAGCTTGTCCCCGCAATCCGCACAGTAGAGCAGGCCAGAAAACAAGCCTTGCTTCCCCGTCTTGCTGGGGCGGCGCTTGTTCTCCCGTAATTCCTGCACCCGTGCAAAGACCTGTTCTTCGATAATAGCGGGCTGGGTGTTGGGGAATATGCGCTGGTTCTCCGGGGCGTTATGCAGCCGCTTTTTCAGCTTGTGGGACTTGGAATAGGTCTTGAAGTTCACCGTGCAGCCGGTGTACTCTGGACGTTCCAATATCCCCGCAACAGATTTCGGGTCCCAGTGATACGGCTTTTCCGGCAGCGGCTTTCCGTTCCGCTGGGCGTAGTGGGCTTTTACCGTGAGAACGTGTTCGGCGGTCAGCAGCTTGGCAATCTGCATGGGGCCTTTCCCCGCAATGCACAGGGCGAAAATCCGTTTGACGATTTCGGCGGCTTCCTCGTCCACAATCCATTTCTTTTGTCCGCTGGGTCTTTCTGATACCCATAGGGCGGATTGGTGCAGAGGTGTTCCCCGACATTTCCCTTGGCCCGCATGACGGCCCGGATTTTCTTGCTGGTATCGCGGGCGTAGAAGTCGTTGAACAGATTGCGGAAAGGGGTAAAATCGTTGTCCCCCTTGTCGCTGTCCACACCGTCGTTGATGGCGATATACCGAATATCGCGCTCGGCAAAGAAACTCTCGGTGTAGTAGCCGACCTTCAGATAGTCTCGGCCCATGCGGGACATGTCCTTGACAATGACCGTCTTGACCTTTCCTGCCTCTACCAGCCGGATCATCTCATTCCAGCCCGGACGGTCAAACGTTACTCCGGACACACCATCGTCGATGAAAAATGCAGGATTGGGAAATCCGTTGTCGGTTGCGTACTTCAAAAGGATTTTCTTTTGTCTGCATATTCTCTGATAATCCTGATTGCCGCCTTACGGGAAAGACAACCGATATTGATTGTTGGCTGGATGCTGCCGGTGCGGAATCGATCCTTGCCGACTTCCAGAAGATTGGAAAAATTGAGAGCCGTTTTGTTTCGGTGGCTGTCAATAACGCCCC
>CALVKT010000038.1 GCA_944333055.1 uncultured Clostridia bacterium | reverse complement strand
TCGCCTTTCGCACCATGCCGGGCAGGTCGTCGTCCGAGGCGAAGATGTTCAGCGTCAGGTTGAGCTGCGCGCCCGCCTCGTGCGCCAGGCGCACGGCCTGCGCGAGCTGTTCCTCGTCAAAATTGCCTGCCTGTGCGCGCAGGCCGTACTGTTTTGCCCCACAATAAACGGCGTCTGCGCCGAAGCGCAGCGCCGTCTTGAGGGGCCGCATGCCGCCCGCCGGAGCGAGCAGCGTGGGCTTTTGCTTCATGCTGTGTCCTCCACGCCTCACGGGGTCAGGCCGCGGTTTCTGTCGTATTCCTCCCAGAGCGGGCGATACATCGCCACGGCGGCGTCGTGCTCCTCCTGCGTCCTGGAGAAGTAGAGCTCGCCGGAATCCGGGTCCTTCGAGCAGAAGTACAGGTACTTCTGCGCCACGTACTGCTCGTCCGGATAGAGCGCGGCGACGACCGCGTCCATCGAGGGATTGCAGATCGGGCCCAGCGGCAGCCCCTTGCGCTGATAGGTGTTGTACGGGGAGTCCACGCTCAGGTCGCTCGATGAGAGCACCATCTTCTGGGAGCCGGAGACGTACTTGACCGTCACGTCCGAGCCGAGCGTCATGTCCGCATTCAGCCGGTTGTGGAAGACCGCGCTGACCTTGGAAAAGTCCGCCGTCTTGGCCTCCTTCTCGATCATGGAGGCGAGGGTAAACACCTCGTCCATGGTCATGCCCAGTTCCTGCGCACGCTCGTCGTAGCTGAGGCTGTAGGCGGCCTCCGTCTGGGAGAGCAGGCGCTTGATGATCGTGTCGGCGCTGGAGTTGGTGTAGATCTCGTAGGTGTTGGGCGAGAGATAGCCCTCCAGCGCATAGAGGCGATCCTCCACGCCGGCGGTCTTCATCATCTCTTCGATGAAGTAATAGCCGCTGTAGCTTTCGCCCGTCCTGCACAGCGCGAGGAATTCCTCCGCGTCGTCGAGGATATCCAGCTCCACCAGATAGGCGGCGATGTCCTCCACCGTCCAGCCGGGGATGATCGTGATGTTCGTGGTCAGCGGCTTGCCGTCACCGGAGACGAGCTGATCGAGGATCTGCGTGGCGCGCATGGAGCGGCTGAGCGTGTAATCGCCGCTCTGTATCTTCTGGCCCATGCCCATGAAGTCGGCCATGTACTTGAACACCGAATGGTTGTGGATCAGTCCGGCTTCCTCCAGGCGGCGCGAGACCGTGGACAGCGAGCTGCCCGACGCGACCTCAAACTCCACCGTGCTCGTGTCCGACGCGTCCACCGGCGCAAAGAACATCGCGTCAATCCGCTGATAGCCCGTGTAGACCAGGCCGCAGACGATCGTAAAGGACGCCAGAAACACCAGCGCCGGGCGGATCACGCGCCAGAGCCAGTCGTACCAGAAGAAGCCGAAGCGGCGGCGCTCGTGGAGCTCATGCTCGGTCAGGCGGCCGCTTCGCTTGTTTTTCTTCGCCAATCGCTGTTCCTCCCGTTACGCGTTGCCCGGCAGATCAAACGTCACGCCGGCCGCTTCCGTCAGGATCTTGAATACGTCCGCGAGCGTCTTCTGCATCCGCATCTCCGCCATCAGGTAGGCTTGCACATCGCTGTTCATGTAGAGCAGGGACGCCAGCTGCTGGAAGCGCTGCATGTCCTCGCTGGGCATCTGGCCGGCGGCGCCGACCATGCTCATCTGCAACTGCACCTGCAGGCGCTTGTATTCATCCAGCAGCACGCGATTGGTGTCATCGGCATAGACGCGCGCGCGAAGCTCGCGCAGCTGCACGCCGTCCTCGCTGTTCCTGATCTCCTCGGCGAGGCTGTGCGCCGTGTCGTAAATGTTCATCTCGTTCATTCCTCTTGCTGATATTACGTCTCCATGATGATCGGCAGGATCATCGGGTTGCGTTTGATCTGGTTGAGCAGATAGGTGTGCATCTCGTCCTTGATGCCGTTTTTGATGCTCGTCCAGTCGCTCTGCTCGATGCGGTCATAGCGCGAGAGCACGTCCATGGCGACGCTGCGCGCGCCGGTGATGAGCTCCTCGTTCTCGCGCACGTATACAAAGCCCCTTGAGATGAGCTCCGGGCCGGAGCTCAGCCGGCCCGTCTCCCTGTTCACGCCCACGACCACGATGATCAGGCCGTCCTGGGAGAGATGCCTGCGGTCGCGCAGCACCACGTTGCCCACGTCGCCCACGCCCAGGCCGTCCACCATGACGGAGCCGGTGGGGATGGGGCCGATGATGCTCGCCTCGCTCTCAGAGAGCTCCAGCGCCTGCCCCAGCTCCAGGATGATCGCGTTCTCCGGCTTCATGCCCATCGACACGGCGATCTCCGCGTGGCGCTGGAGCATCCTGTACTCGCCGTGCACGGGGATGAAATAGCGCGGCCTGACCAGCGCCTGCATGAGCTTGAGCTCCTCCTGACAGGCGTGGCCGGAGACGTGCACGTCGGCGATGCGGTTGTACACGACGTTCGCGCCAATGCGGTAGAGCTGGTCGATGATGCGCGAGACCATGATCTCGTTGCCCGGAATCGGCGTGGCGGAGACGATGACCATGTCCCCCTCGCGAATTTGAAGCTTGCGGTGCTCGCTGTTGGCCATGCGCGTCAGGCCGCTCATCGGCTCGCCCTGGCTGCCCGTGGTCAGCACGACGATCTCGTGATCCTCATAGCAGTCCAGGTCGCTGATCTCCACGAACACGTCCTGCGGGATCTTGAGCTCGCCGATCTCCATGGCCAGCTTCGTGACGTTGATCATGCTGCGCCCGACGAAGCAGATCTTCCTGTGAAATTCCACGCACAGGTCAACCACCTGCTGTATGCGGTGCAGGTTGGAGGCGAACATGGCGATGATGATGCGCTTTTTGGCGTCCTTGAACAGGCCGTGGAACGTCTCGGCGATCTTCTTTTCGCTCATCGTATAGCCGGGTCGCTCGACGTTCGTGGAATCCGAAAGCAGCGCGAGCACGCCTCTGTTCCCCCACTCAGCCAGCGTGCCCAGGTCCGTGACCTCTCCGTCGATGGGCGTATAGTCGATCTTGAAGTCGCCGGTGACGATCACGGTGCCGGCGGGGCACGTGATCGCCATGGCCACCGCGCCCGCGATGGAATGGCTCACCTTGATGAACTGCACGGAGAACGCGCCGATGCGCACGGTGTCCTTCGGCTTGACGACGTTGACGGGGATGCCGGAAATATTATGTTCCGTCAGTTTGCCGCGTATGAGCGCGCAGGTCAGCTTCGTGCCATAGACCGGCGCGGGCACGCGGGCAAACACATACGGTGTCGCCCCGATGTGATCCTCGTGACCGTGTGTGAACAGGTACGCCCGCACGCGCTCACGATTATTCGACAGATAGGTGATGTCGGGGATGACCAGATCGATTCCCAGCATGTCCTGCCGTGGAAAAATGGAGCCGCAATCGACCACAACGATGTCGTCTCCATACTCAAAGGCCGTCATGTTCTTGCCGATCTCCCCAATGCCGCCCAGCGGAATAATCCGCAGCTTCGCCATGTCTCCCTCCTCCTCCCGTTGTGGATTTTATCATCAAAAGCGAACTGCATAACGTGCCAGCCGCTTTTATCAACACAAAGAGTAATCCCATGATATTCCGCTTTATTATAGCACAGGCTGTCACGCTTTGAAAGAGAAACCTGTGCAATTTTACCCGACTTTTTGCGCAATTCCTGTCTTTCCGGCCAAATGAGCGGGCAAAAAAAGCGTCCGCTGCCGGACGCTCGTCACAGGCAGCGGACGCAGGGAGACGTTGGGGAGATGCGCGCCGGCGCTTTACCTGGCCTCCAGCGCCGCCTGTTCGCCGGCCAGCCTGCCGAACACCGCGCCGCCGCCGATGGCGTGGCCGCCGATGTAGCTGAGGTTGAACAGGCCGCCGTTGGCGTTCTCGCCCGCCGCATAGAGGCCGGGAATCCGCTCGCCCGCCTCGTTGAGCACGGCGCCGTTCTCGTCGGTCACCAGGCCGCCGACGGTGCCGAAGTAGTTGACATACGCCTTGATGGCATACCACGGCCCCTCTTCCATCGCCACCAGGGACGCGGCGCTCTTGTAGAAGTCTGTATCCTCACCCTGCTTGCACAGCGTGTTGTAGTGGTTGAGCGTGTACGCCAGAGCCGTGTACGGGATCTTCATGTCGTTGGCCAGCTTCGCCAGGGAATCCTCCTTGAAGAAACGGGCATCGCCCTGCGCAAGCGCCGCGTCGAGCATCGTCTTGAAGACCTCCGAAGCGGACGCGTTGGCCTCGTTGATGACGATCCAGTAGTAATCGCGGCTGTCCGGGTTGACGAAGGTCTGGCTGGAGCCGCCGCAGTAGAATTCCTCGCTGATCACGCGCTGGCCATTGGCGTTGACGTACAGCGCCGTGGTCGGGGTGAACGGGTCCATGTAGCTGTGGAGCATGCTGGCGTCGTTCTGCGGGAATGCCTGGCCGCCGGAGGACATCATGAAGCCGCCCTCGTGCACCGCCGCGCCGATCTCCTGCGCCATGCGGATGCCGTCGCCGGTGTTGCTGGGCAGCGTCACGTTATACTCGCCCACATACGCCGGCGCATACTCGGCGATGGCCTCTTCGCTCGCGCCGAATCCGCCCGCGCACAGGATGACCGACTTGGCATGGATGGTGTACCGGCCGCCCTTGCCGGTCGCCTTCACGCCGACAACCGCGCCGGTCTCATCGGTGATCAGCGACTGTGCCGCTGTTTCCAGGTACAGCTCGCCGCCGTTCGCCTGAAACCGCTTGATCATCGCGTCAAAGAACGTGTCGCCGCCGGAGAGGCCGACCGAGATCTCGTGGCTCTGATCGGACACGCTGAAGATGGCGATGTCGCCGTTGTAGAAGCCCGTCTCGCGCGTGCCGTCCTCCAGGCGCTTTTCATAGGTGTAGCCCACGTTGGAGCCGGGGTAATAGCTGATCGCCATGCCCTTGCTTTCAAACCACTCGAGCGTGGGCTTCGCCTCGCGGATGTACTGCTCGACGATCGCGCGGTTGGGATATGCGCTGGCCATGTCGGCCTCGCCCTTGCGCGTGCCGTTGTAGCGGTTCATCTCATAGGTCACGGCCTCCTCCGGGTTCTCCGCGTAGAAGTAGCCGCCGCCCGCCGTCTGGCTGATGCCGCCGTAGTAGGGCAGCTTCTCCAGCATGATCACCTTCGCGCCGCCGTCCTGCGCGGCAACCGCCGCACAGATGCCCGCCATGCCGGAGCCCACGACCACGACGTCGGCCTCCAGCGTCTTCTCCTCGGTCGACCACGGCTCGCTCTCCACGCGCACGCCGAAGGCCGCGGCCGCCTGCGCGCCGCCCGCCTGCTCCATGCAGTCGGCGACCGCGTTGAGCACGGCCGAGCTGGTGAACGTCGCGCCGGCCACCGTGTCGATGCCGTAGGACTGCACCTCCACGATGCGCTCGGTCAGGATGGCATAGGCGGTGTCCGAGATGTTGGTCGTCTCGCCGTGCTTCGTGACCGCCACGGACTCGATGGCGTCCTGCGTCACCTTCACCTCGACGGTGATGTCGCTGTGGTGGCCGTGCCGGGTCGCCGTGTAGGTGCCGGGCGTCAGCTGCACGTCGGCCTGCTGCGCGCCGGCGACGCTCAGCGCCTGCACGTCAAGGCCCGCCTGTTCCGCGCAGGCCTTCGCCGCGGCGAGGATCGCGTCGCTCGTGACGGTCGCGCCCGCGACGGCGTCCACCGCCAGCGTCTGGCCGGACACGACGGCCGCCGGAATTCGCTCAATCGCGCCGTCGCTGATGCCCGCCGTCTCGTTGTGGCTGACGACGGTCAGCGCCGTGATCTTGCCCGCCTCGACGGTCATCTCCACCGTCACCGGGCCGCCGATGCCGTCGGCGGATGCCGTGTAGGTCTCCGCCAGGCATGCCGTCGCGCTCAGCGCAAGCAGCGTGAGGCACAGCAGCAGAGCTGTCAGTTTCTTCATATGGGTATTCCTCCTTTTGTTTCTGAACGCGCGCGTCCAAACGCGCACGGTTCATGCCATGCAGCGCAGCGCTTTGACATCCCGCAGCGCTTATGTTATACTGTCCCCAATCGGGCGGGCAACCGCCGGCGGACAAGGGGAGCATCATGAAGAAGACGTCCAACAGGGAGAAGATTCGGGCGACCGCCATTGAGCTGTTCAAGCAGCGCGGCTACGACGCGGTCACCATTTCCGAGATCTGCAAGGCGGCGGGCTGTTCCAACAGCACGTTCTACTACAGCTACGGCAACAAGGAGAACGTGCTGCGCGAGTCCCTTGATTACCTGTACGTGATCAATCAGGACGTGATGGCGCGTGTGCTCGCCGGCGAGGGCGCTTGGGAAAAGCTCTGGATTCTCCACGAGGCGTTCATGGATTCCATCCTCGCCATCGGCCCCAACCTCTACCGCAAGCTGCTCTCGCTGGTGGTGGACAAGGGCATCGTGCACAGCCAGTTCTCAACGCTCTCTTCCATCGAGGCGCTCATCGCGCCGCTGATCTTGCAGGGGCAGCAGTCCGGCGAGATCCGCAACCGCACGCCCCATGCGCAGCTCGCCTCCACCGTCTCCATGCTCCTCGTCGGCACCGCCTACACCTGGTGTGCCGGAGAGCCGCAGGCCGATCTCAAGGCGCTCATCCGGCATCACCTTGCCAACGTCTACGACCTGCGCGAAGACCTGCGCGAATCGTGCACGCGCTGACGCCGCCTTCAAGCGTCTCCTCCGGGAGGCGTCTTTTTTTATTCGATGTAGGCCGGGGCAACCGGGAACGCCGCCCACGCCTGCGGGTCGTGTCCCGGCAGGATGGTCATGCCCGCCTTTTCCATCGCCCTGAATCGCGCGTAATTCTTGCGCTCCGCTTCCGGCGTGCAGTACACGGGCAGCAGATTGTCATCCATGTTCGCCTTGAGGCAGCAGGCATCCGCGGCAAAGACGAGCACGCCGTGCTGCTGCGTGCGCACCATCATGGACTGATGGCCCGCCGTGTGGCCGGGCGTGAAGAAGAGCACGACGCGGCCGTCGCCAAAGACGTCGTAATTCTCGCTGTCCTCGATCAGGCACCAGTCGATGGTCTCCGGCACCGTCACATAGCGGTCCGGCAGCTCGTACTCGGTGCGGCGCAGCACGACGGTCGCATGCGGGAACAGCTCCAGACAGCCCGCATGGTCCGGATGCAGGTGGGAAAGCAGAATGAGGTCGATATCCTCCGTCGTCAGGTTCAGCCTGGCCAGCGCGTTGGGCATCCACTCCGAGATGTCCATCTTCATCGTCATCCGGTTCCACTCGGAATACGTGCCTTCAATCACGTTTTCGGGGTTGCCGATGTCAAAGAGCACATGCTTGCCCTTGTGTTCGATGAGCACGAAAGGCATCGGGCAGTCGATGAACGTCTGATTCGCCTGCTCGTTCTCCTGCGCGAAATACCCTCTGGGCACGTTCAGCCAGCCGGAATAGAAGAAATACAGTTTCATCTGCCCGTCGCCGTTCGCCCGTTCGGGCGTCTGCGTTTCCTGCGCCGCTTCCACCTCCGCCGCAGCGCGCAGGGTTCCATGGGTATACAGGCCCATGCTCACCGCGCCGGCCGTCACCCCTTTGAGGAACGTCCTTCTGGAGACGCGCTTTTGTGTGACATCGTCCACGCTTTCAACCGCCTTTCCAATTTTAGTAGTTGACTACTAAATATTAACACTTGTCTCTTAGTTTGTAAATTTCACGGCACGGAGTTTTGAACTTTTTTTGACAATCGTCGGCCGAATCGGAGGATTTTTCCATCAAAAAAGACGCCGTCCGGCGTTCTTTCGCCAGACAGCGTCCTGTTCGCTTGTCCTTTACAGGTGACGGTTGATCATCGCCGCCACGTCCGCCTTGCCGCGCGCGCCGACGGCCTGCTCCACGACCTTGCCGCCCTTGAAGACGATCAGCGTGGGGATGCTCATGATGCCGTAGCGCTGGGCGAGCGCCGGCTCCGCATCCACGTCCACCTTGCCCACGATCGCCTTGCCCTCAAACTCCGCGGCGATCTCCTCGATGACCGGCGCGATCATGCGGCACGGGCCGCACCAGGTCGCCCAGAAGTCCACGAGCACGGGCTTGTCGCCCGCGATCTCCGTTTCAAAAGACTGCGCGTTGAAGTGCTGTGCCATGGTTGATTCCTCCTGTCTGATTACGGGTTGCGCTCCGGCTTGCGCACGGAGACGATGCGATGTTCCCAGCGCCCCCTGGAGATGCGCGGGTCGAGCACGCGCATGAGCACATAGGCGGCGGCCGTGCCCGCCACGGCGCACAGCGCCATCATCGGCTCGGACAGCCCCGCCGCCCACGCGCCCACGATGCCGGCCATGAAGCCCGCAAAGGGCACCATGTACGCCGCCGCAGACGCCGCCATCACGTGCGATTCGTCCATCTCCACGACGATCTCATCGCCCACATCGGCCTTGCCGCGCAGGGTGATGGTGTGCTTGGCGCAGCTCGTGCTGCCGTGCATGCAGGCGTGGCAGTCGCCGCAGGCCTCGTGGCGTTCAAACTCGATGGTGAGCATATCGCCGTTGACTGCTCTGACAATTCCCTTGTTGGTCATGCTCTGCTCCTTTACATCCAATCATGCGCCGGTCTCGCGCCCTTTACTCGTAGATCTTCTCAAACCGGGTGTAGCCCTCGGCTTCCAGCAGCCCGATCTGATGCTTCATGTTCTTGGCCATCGGCATGACGGTGACGACCGTGCCGTCCTCGCGCAGCCTGCGCGCCGTCTCCAGCACTTCGGCCTTGCGCGCCAGCGGCACCCTGTTGCCGATGAGGTACGCCGTGGCGCCCTCAGGCAGCCTGTTTTCGTCCTTCATGTGGTCCTTGAGGATGGTGACGATGCGCTCAAAGCCGATGGAGAAGCCGCTGGCCGGCACATCCTGCCCGCTGAAGTTGCCGATCATCTTGTCGTATCGGCCGCCGCCCGCGATGGAGAAGTTGTAGCCGTCCATGGTGATCTCAAAGATCGGGCCGGTGTAGTAGCCCATGCCGCGCACGAGCGTCGGGGCAAAGACGATCTTGACGCCCCTGGCGAGCACCGGGGCCACGCAGCCGATGATGTCCGACAGGTTCTGCTTGACCTGCGCCGGCAGGAACGCCTCGTCGATGCCCGCGCAGAACGCCTCGATGGTCACGCCCTCGCGCACCGTGCGATAGACGGCGAGGTACTTTTCCACGGTCTGCGCGTCGTAGCCGTTCTCCAGCAGCTCCTTCTGGATGCCCTCTATGCCGATCTTGTCGAACTTGTCCAGCGAGATCAGCACGCTGCCCACGTCCTCCTCGGCAAAGCCCGCGCTCAGCGCCACGGCGCTGAGGATGCGCCGGTCGTTGATGTGGATGGTGAAGTCCGTGATGTCGATCTCCGCGAAGATGCGCGTGAGCATGGACGCCGTGGCGGTGATCAGCTCGATCTCCGCGAGGTTGCTTCCGTCGCCCAGAATGTCGATGTCGCACTGGGTGAACTGGCGGAAGCGGCCCTTCTGCGGATTGTCCGCGCGGTAGACATTGCCCATTTGCAGCGCCTTGAAGGGGAAGGGCAGCTTCTCCTTGTTGCAGGCGTAGTAGCGCGCCAGCGGCAGCGTCAGGTCGTAGCGCAGGCCGTTGTCGGCGTAATCCTCGCCCTTTTCGATGGCGCGCTGGAGCTCCGCGCCGCGCTTCATGACCTTGAAGATCAGCTTCTCGTTGTCGCCGCCCTGCTTGCTGGTCAGGTTTTCGATGTGCTCGACGACCGGCGTCTCAATCTGCATGAAGCCGTATTCGCCGTAGCTCTTCTTGATCATGGAGAGCACGTGCTCGCGCAGGCGCATGTCGGCGGGGAGCATATCGCACATGCCCTTGACGGGCGTCTTGATGAACTTCATCGGATGTTTCTTCCTTTCCGCGAGCCGATGGGCAAACCCACCGGACTTCTATATTCTGTTTCTATTCGCGTTCATTCCTGATTCTCCTGCATGCGGTGCCATTCCTCTCTGGAAATGAGCACCGTGCGCGGCTTGGTGGGGCCTTCGGCCTCGCCGGCGATGCCGCGCAGCGTCATCTCATCGACGAGCCTGCCCGCGCGCGCATAGCCCACGCGCAGCCGCCGCTGCAGCATGCTGATGGAGACCTGCCCGGCCTCCACCGCCAGATCGATGGCCTTATTGAGCATCTCGTCGACCGGCTCGCCGCCCGCAGGCGCGTCGCCCGCAGCGGCCTTCTCCTCCTCGGCGGCGGCGTTCATCTGCTCCATGACATCCTCGCTGTAGTCCGTCTCGTGCTGGCCGCGCACGAAATCCACGATGCGCTGCACTTCGTCGTCGGAGACGAAGCAGCCCTGCACGCGCGTGGGCTTGCCCGCGCCCTGCGGCGCGTAGAGCATGTCGCCCTTGCCCAGCAGCTTTTCCGCGCCGCCCGCGTCCAGGATGGTGCGGCTGTCGATCTGGCTGGAGACGGCGAAGGCGATGCGGCTGGGGATGTTCGCCTTGATGACGCCGGTGATGACGTTGACCGACGGGCGCTGCGTGGCGATGACCAGGTGGATGCCCGCCGCGCGCGCGAGCTGCGCCAGACGGCAGATGGACTCCTCGACCTCGCCCGGAGCGACCATCATCAGGTCGGCCAGCTCGTCGATGATGACGATGATCTTGCTCATGGGTTCCTCTTGCGGGCCGATGGCCTCGTTGTAACCCTTGATGTTGCGCACGCCCATCGTCTCAAAGCGCTTGTAGCGGTGCTCCATCTCCACCACCGCCCAGCTCAGCGCCGCGGACGCTTTCTTCGGATCGGTGACCACCGGCACCAGCAGGTGCGGAATGCCGTTGTACACGGAGAGCTCGACGACCTTCGGGTCGATGAGGATCAGCCGAACCTCGCGCGGGGAGGCGCGGTAGATGATGGAGTTGATGATCGTGTTGATGCACACGGATTTGCCGGAACCCGTCGCGCCCGCGATGAGCACGTGCGGCATCTTCGCCATGTCGGCGATGACCGGCGCGCCGGAGATGCCCTTGCCCAGCGCCACCGCCGTGGGCGACTTCTCCCTGCGCATCTCCGGGCTCTCCAGCACGTCGCGCAGGGAGACCGTCTCGATCCTGTCGTTGGGGATCTCGATGCCCACCGCCGGCTTGCCGGGGATCGGGGCCTCGATGCGCACGCCGTCGGAGGCCATGTTCAGCGCGATGTCGTCCACCAGGCTGACGATGCGCGAGACCTTCACGCCCGGCGCGGGCTGGATCTCGTAGCGTGTGATCGCCGGGCCGTGCGTCACGTGCGTCAGCTTCGCCTGCACGCCGAAGCTCTCCAGCGTGGCGAGCAGCTTGCCTGCGCCCGCCTGAATCTTCGCCTGAAGGTTCGGGTCCTGCGCGCTGCTCGTCTTGTTGAGCAGGTCGATCGGCGGATAGACGTATGCCGGTCCCTCGACCTTCGGCGCCTCGTGCGCATCCTTTCGGGGCAGCACCATCGGCGTGCCGTCCATGCGGCTGCCGCGCAGCTGCACGTCGCTCTGCGGCGCTTCCTGCGCGGCGAGCACGTTCTGCGCCCGCACGACGCCCCGGTTGGCCTCGGCCTGCGCCGCGGCGATCGCCCTGGAGAGCGGCGTGCCCTGCGCGCCGTCCTCCGCGCCCACGACACCGGCAGCGCCGGCCGCACCGGCAGCGCCGGCCGCACCGGCAGCGCCGGCAGCGCTGAACACGCCGACAGCGCCCGCCATGCCGGTCTCACCGGCCGCGCGGCGCATCGCAGGCATCGGCACGACGTTGTCCTCATTCCAGAGCGGCAGATCCGGCTCCTCGTCCGCATGCGTCTCCGTCGTGAAGGCCGGTTCCTCGTCCGCCTGCGCAAACGGCTCCTGCACAAAGGTCTCCTGCGCAGCGGTCGCCTGCGGGCTGCCGTTTATGCCGTAGAGGAAGGCGTTCTCCGCCTCCTTCATCGTGAAATCCGCGCGGCGCACCGGCGCGCGCGGGTCGTCGCGCTGATCGATGCTCTCCCGATCGAACTCGTCGTCCCGCTCGATGTACAGCGGCATGTCCGCCCGCACATTCGGGCGGCGCACCGGCGGCCTGACCGGCGCGGCCGGCGCGGCGGGCTCGGCGGACTGCACCGGCATATCCTGCACCGGCTGCGCCTTGCGCTTGCGCGCGGGCCTTTGCGCGGGGGCTTCCTCGGCCTGCGCGGCCTCGCCGCCTTCCGCCTGCTGTTGTTCTTCTTCTTTTTTCTGCTTTTGCGCCGCCTGTTCGCGCTCGGTGCGCTTCTGGCGCCGCTGCACAGCGCGTTCCTCCTCCGCGTGCAGCGCCTCTTCCTCCCGGCGCTCGCGCAGCGCGTCGCGCTCCTCCCTGTGCTCCTGATGCGCCGCGCGCATGTCGTCCAGCAGCTCGCTCAGGTACATGCCCACGCCGCTGAAGGAGACGCCCGTGAGCACCATCAGCACGATCGTACACGCGAAGATCAGCACGATCACCGCGCCCCAGACGTCCAGCGCCTGATACAGCGGCCACGCCAACAGCGCGCCGATGAGGCCGCCGCCCTCGCAGGTGAGCGCCGCGTTCCGGTAGGATCGGCCGAGGAACGCGCCATACGTGGCCGCCTGCCCATCGGCAAAGAGCGCAGAAGTCAGCTCGCGGATCTCAAGGAGCTGCAGGAGCGTCTCCACGAAAAGAAAGAGAAGCGCGCCGCAGACCATCGTGCGCAGGCGCATGCGTCCGCTGGAAAAGAACACCAGCGTGACGCCCGCCCAGCACAGCACCACCGGCAGCAGCAGGCACAGCGTGCCGCCCAGCCCGCGCGTGAGCACCGTCACCCCATTGAGCAGCCCGCCGCCGGAGGGAATGAACTGGCTGATGAGCGCCAGCAGCCCCACGCACAGGATGACGATGCCCGCCACGCCGCGCGGATCGGTCCCGCGCCCGGCGCGCCTGCGCCCGGGGGAACCCCGCTTGCCGCTCACCTTCCGTTTTTTCTTCGCGCCCCTGGACGCCGCCTTTTTTGCCATCTCCACGCCTCCCGACTTCGCGATACCCGTGTATCGCCGTGAACCCATAAAAGAATCCGCCTGAGCAAACTCAGGCAGATGATTATATCACATTTTCCCTTTTCAGTAAAGGCTTTCCGGCATGGCCTTGCGCAGAATCACGCAGGCGAGCACGCCGCCTTCGTCCATGTGCAGCTGCAAGACCCGGCCCGATATCTCATAATACAGGCTCGTGCCCGGCTCCAGCATCGCGTCAAGCGCCGCGTCCTCGTCATAGACGATTTCGGCAGCAGGATCGCCCAGCAGCGCGATCACCTCCACGTCCGTGGTCTTGCCGGTGGTCAGCAGTCCCGCCATGGACACGCGCGCGGCGCGAATGGCAGAGATGGGCGTCTCCTCCTCCGGCGTCTCGGCGAACTTGGGAATCTCCACCGCCCAGCCGCGCTCGCGCTCCAGCGGATAGACCAGCGCGTCGGTCGTGTAGTCCGGATCGGCCAGCAGATACCGTCCCGCAACGCTGTCGAGCCGGTCGTCCAGCTTCACCAGGAGCGTCGGCGTCACGCTGCCGGTCATGCACAGGCTCTCGATTTCTCCGTCACTGCCGGGCACGTCCGGATGCGCCAGCGCGTAGACCGGGCTCTCCTGCCCGATGTAGTCCGCCAGCTCGTGCCAGTAGAACGTGACGCTGCCGCTCGTCCCGTCGAAGTAGCGGTAGCGATCCTCCGGCCAATACACCGTCAGCCCGCGTTCGTCCACGGAAAAGCTGTCCGTGGGCATGGGCAGCAGATCGGCGAACTCCATGTAGTCGCTCATGTCCTCCAGCACGTCGTCCACGATGATCGCCTCCATCGCGGCGAGCGCACCGTCGACGTCCGCAAAGAGCTGCGCCATGGCGATCTCCTCGCCGGTCTCCAGATTCACCGTCAGGCAGGTGGCCATGCTGCCGTCGCTGCCGTCCGCCTGCTCGCCCTGCCAGCGCAGCGCCATGGAGGCCGTCTTGCCGTCCTGCCAGACGCTGCCCGTCTGCGTCACCTGCCCGCGGTTCATCGCCACGAGCGCCTTCTGCTGGGCAAAGCGCGCCTCGATCAGTGCGCTCACCGCCAGCTGCACCGCATCCGGCTCGCTCACCTCTCCGGGCTCGGTGTCGATCTCGTCCGCTTCCACGGAAAACACCGCCAGGCGGCTTCCGCTCGCCTCGTCCTCCAGCTCCGTCACCGTGATCTGCGACGCACAGGCGGGAAGCGCCAGCGCGAGCAGCGCCAGCGTCAGCAGCGCCGCCGCCAGGATTCGTCTCATGTCCGTTCACCTCTCGTTTCTGATCGCGGATACATCTATCCACAAGACGAATCACCCGCCCGTTTTCTTCCCGCCGATCTTAAAAAATCACCGGCTGAAGCTGCCTGCCTGTGAGCGCCGCCTCGGCCGCGGGCAGAATTTTTCCAAAATCCGCCACGCAGCTCGCCGGTTTGCCCCGGCAGTCGTCCTGCTCGAAGGGGACGAAGTACACGCCCTTGCGCGCCATCAGCGCGCCGATGCTGCCTGCCGAGGCGGCCAGCGCGTCGTTGGTCGATACGGCGATGAGCACGGGGCCGTCGTTCCTCCGGTGGCTCTTGACGGCGAGCGTGGGCGCCGTGTCGTAGATGCCGCAGGCCAGTTTGCCCAGCGTGTTGCCCGTACACGGCGCGATGATCAGCAGGTCGAGCAGCTTTTTCGGCCCGATGGGCTCCGCCTGCGAAATCGTGTGGATGACCGGCTGCCCCGTGATCGCCTCCGCCTGCGCCACCCAGTCCTGCGCACGCCCGAAGCGCGTATCCGTCTCGTAGGCGCTGGGCGAAAAGATCGGCTGCACGCGGTATCCCTTCTCCACGAGCAGCTTCATCTGCGGAAACACCGCCGCGAACGTGCAGAACGACCCCGTGACCGCAAACCCGATGCGCGCCTCAGCCATTCGTCTCTCCTCCTTCCGCGCCCTGCTGCACCATGGCGCGCTGCAGGGCGTCAAACAGCGCCGCGCCCGCGTCCATCGGCGCGTAGCGCCCCGGCACGCCGCGCTCCAGCGCGACCTGCACGCCCATGCGCCGCGCCAGTTCCGCATCCACGCCGAACGGCGGGCTCGCCAGCTCGATGTACAGCGCATCCTCCCCCAGCCGTGCGAGCGCCGCCTCGCCGAATATGCGCGCGGGCGCCGTGTTGAAGACCACATCGGCCTGTGCGCAGGCCGACGGCAGGCTGCCAAGCGGCATCGGGTGCGCGCCCATCGCGTGCGCGCGCCGCATCTGCGCCTCGTTGCGCGCGCAGACGATCACAAACGCTTCCATCGCCGTGAGCCGCGCCGTCAGCGCCTGCGCGATGCGCCCAAAGCCCGTCACCACGCAGGTGCTGCCCAGCAGCGCGCGCCCCTGCCGCGCCATCGCCCTGGCCAGCGCGCCCTCCGCCGTGAGCTTGGCGTTCACGCGCAGCAATTCCTCGTCGTGCGTGGGGTCGATCGCTGCCTGCGCCCGGGCGAGCATCTGTTCGCTGACGCCCGCGCCGTGCAGCATCACCCGGCAGGGCGGAATCAGCTCCTCCGCGCGCGCCTGCGCGATCCGCGTGCCCGCCAGCACCCCTTCCCCAAAGCTCTGCGGCCAGGGCAGCATCACCGCGTCCGCCGCCCGCATGTCCTCCTCCTCGCGGCAGACGTATTGCGTCTCCCATCCCGCGCGCTTCGCTGCGGCCAGCGCGCCGAGCATCCGCGCGTCGCCGCCAAAGCCAACCAGTCGCATCTCATCCCCTCCCGGCGAACGTATGCGCGGGCGCATCAAAAAAGACCGCCGGCCGGCGCGTCCTGCGCCCCAACGGTCCTCTCTTCGGTTTTGCGCGGCGTTCAGCCCACCTCGGCCGTCTCGTCTGGCTGTTCGACGGTCATCACGTCCATGGAGTCGAGCATGGCCTGTACCTGCGCGTCGATCTGCGTCTTGTCGATCGACTGCGGGAAGACCGCCTCGAACACCAGCTCGGCATCCTGCGTCCTGACCAGCACGAGCGTCACGTCCACGCCCTCCTGCCCCTCTTCCTGATGGCACAGGCGCACGCCCTGCGCCGCATGGCCGCCGATTTCGCTGACGTTCAGATCGCGCAGATCGGTGCAGCCCACCCATTCGCTGGCGATCAGATCGCCCAGCTCCATGTCCAGCGTCGCATAGCGCAGCAGCTGCACGCGCGCGCCCCCGCTGAGCTGATACGTCTGAATGAAATCGCCGTCGTCAAATTCGACGTGTTCCACCATCACCGCGTCCTGCGGCAGCGCCACCATCAGCACGGAGCCGCTGGCCGTCGCCAGCACGGGCAGCGCCAGCAACAGCGTCAGGAAACACGCAAGCACCCTCTTCTTCATATGTCTTCCTCCCTTTTCGGTCTGTTCATCGCATGCAGCCGCGCACGCAGGCGCATGCCCCGCGCGGGCAGCAACATTATAGCATCCGGACGGCCATCCGTCAAAGTTCTTTCGCTTTTCCGCTTTGCGCCGTTGCGCGCCTGTGGTATAATGGCATCGCCATCAACGGAAAGGATACGCCCGCATGAAGAACATCCTGCTCATCGCCACCGGCGGCACCATCGCCTCGCGCCCGACGCAAAGCGGCCTCGCGCCGCAGCTGTGCGCGCAGGACATCCTCGACTGCGTGCCGGCGCTCGCCTCGCTGTGCCGCATCGACGCGCTGCAGCTGCTCAACATCGACTCCACCAACATGACGCCGGAGCACTGGCTGCGCATCGCCGCCTGCGTCAAGGCGCACTATTTCCGTTACGACGGCTTCGTCATCACCCACGGCACCGACACGATGGCCTACACGGCCAGCGCCCTGTCCTACCTCATCCAGCGCAGCGCCAAGCCCATCGTGCTCACCGGCTCGCAGAAATCCATCTACGATCAGGACACCGACGCGCGGCGCAACCTCTTTGACGCGTGCCTCGCCGCGCAGGACGACGCGCTCTTCGGCGTGATGCTGGTGTTTGACGGCCGCGTCATCTGCGGCACGCGCGCCCGCAAGACGCACACCAAGTCGATGAACGCCTTTTCCTCCATCGATTACCCCGATCTGGCGCTGCTGCGCGACGGGCGCATCCTGCACTACATCCGCAGCGAGCGGCCCGCCGGCCTGCCCGCCTTTTACGACAGGCTCAACCCGCGCGTGTTCGTGCTTCGGCTGATTCCCGGCATGCACCCCGGCGTCCTGCAGCTGCTCCTGCCCCGGTACGACGCGCTGGTCATCGAGAGCTTCGGCATGGGCGGCCTGCCCTGCTACGAGCAGAAGGACTTTTTGGCCGCCGTCAACGCGTGGAGCGCCGCGGGCAAGCCCATCGTCATCACCACCCAGGTGCCCCACGAGGGCAGCGACATTTCGGTCTATCAGGTCGGCGCGCGCGCGGCGAACCTGCCGGGCGTCCTGCAGGCGCACACGATGACGGTGGAATCCGTCGTCACCAAGCTGATGTGGATCCTGCCGCAGACGGACAGCCTGGCGCGCATCGAGCAGCTCTTCTACGCGCCGGTCGCGCACGATCTGCTGCGCTTTGAGCAGTCGTACTCATTAGACGAATGAGGATGCCGTTTTCTTGCGCGGTTTGAAGATTTCTCCAAAATGAAAAGGATGGGCGCGCGCCCATCCTTTTTTGTATGACGTTCATCCCGCCCGCCTCATGTCGATTCGCAATTTGATGCTGATTTCTGAATAAAAAGGTCAAATGCAGCGCGAAGCGAAGAAGGGAGTCTGAAATCCCTCAGGCAGGTTTCAGGGCGGCAGCCCTCACGTCTTCCATGATCACGGCGTAAAGATGCGAAAACCGCAGCGGCGCGTAGCGACAACTGCGGTTCTGATGAGCCGTTTTCATCAAGCGTTCGTATGAAACAGGGTCACAGCACCTTATTGAGGAAATCCCTCGTGCGCGCGTGCCGGGGATGATTGAAGACCTCCTCCGGCGTGCCCTCCTCCACGATGTAGCCGCCGTCCATGAAGAGCACGCGGTCGGCGACCTCGCGCGCAAAGCCCATCTCATGGGTGACGATGATCATCGTCATGCCCTCGCGCGCCAGCTCCTTCATGACCTCCAGCACCTCGCCGACCATCTCCGGATCGAGCGCGGAAGTCGGCTCGTCAAAGAGCATGATGTCCGGGTTCATGGCCAGCGCGCGGGCGATGGCCACGCGCTGCTTCTGGCCGCCGGAGAGCTGCGCGGGAAACGCCAGCGCCTTATCCGACAGCCCCACGCGCTCCAGCAGCGCGACGGCGCGCGCCTGCGCCTCCTCCCTGCCGGCTTTCTTGAGATCGACCGGCGCGAGCGTCAGGTTGCGCAGCACGTTCATGTTGTTGAAGAGGTTGAAATGCTGAAACACCATGCCCACGTTCTCGCGGACGGTGTTGATGTTCACCTTCTTGTCCGTGATGTCGTATCCGTCGACGACCACCGTGCCGCCGGTGATGTCCTCCAGCCGGTTCATGCAGCGCAGGAAGGTCGACTTGCCGCTGCCCGACGGGCCGATGATCACGACCACCTCGCCCTCGTAGACGTCGGTGGAGACATCCTTGAGCACCTCCAGCTTGCCGAAGCTCTTCTTGAGATGCTCGACGTGAATCTTGACATTATCCCTGTTCATGGCCACGCTTGAGCCTCCTCTCCATGTTTCTGGCGACGCGCGAGAGCAGCGTGATGACGACCAGATACATCACCGCCACGATCGCCCACGTCTGGAAGGACATGAACGTGTTGGCCACGACGTTCTTGGCCGTGTTCACCAGCTCCGGAAAGCCGATGACGGACAGAATGGACGTATCCTTGAGCGTGATGATGAACTGATTGATGATGCTGGGGATCATCGTGCGGATCGCCTGGGGCAGCACGACGCGCTGCATGGCGCGCCAGTAGGGCATGCCCAAGCTGCGGGCCGCCTCCATCTGGCCGCGGTCGACCGACTCGATGCCCGCGCGGATGATCTCCGCCATGTACGCGCCGCAGTTGAGCGCCAGACAGATGGTGCCCGCCTGCAGGGCGGTGAGCATCACGCCGCCGATCTGCAGGATGGTGTTGAAGAGATACGGCATGCCGAAGTAGACGAAATAGGCCAGCACGATCATCGGCACGCCGCGGATCAGATCGACGAACAGCGCCGCGATCACGTTGCAGACGCGGTTTTTGACGACGCTCATCAATCCGACGATCAGGCCCAGAATACATGCAAAGAACAGCCCGCACAGCGCCAGCAGCAGCGTCTGCCCCATCGCAGTCAGCAGCAGGTTCCCGTAGGTGGAAAGGATACGGAGCACGGTACAATTCCCCTTTCGTGAGATGGGATGGTGCGAAAAAGAAGGGGCACGCTGCGTGCCCCTTCAGGCGGTGGTGATGCCAATCAGTTCAGGTACTTGTTCAGGATCTCGTCGTACTTGCCATTCGCCTTGATGTTGGCCAGGCCCGCGTTGAACAGGTCGATCAGCTTCTGGTTCTCCGCGCTGAACACGGCGAAGCCGTACGGGGAGCCCTCGTTCTCGGAACCCTCCACGATCTGCAGCGGGATGCCGTTCTCCTTGATGGTCGCCGCCATGATCGGGGTGTCCTCGAAGCAGGCCACGCACTGGCCGCCGATGACCGCCTGATACATCGTGGGCGAATCCTCAAAGTAGGTGATGGTGAAGCCGTACTGATCCTTGAGGCTCTCGGCATACGTCGCGCCCTGCGTGCCGGTCTTCACGGCGACGGGCTTGCCCGCCAGATCCGCGAAGGACGTGATCTCGGAGCCGGCCTGCACGGTCATGCACTGGGTCGCGTCGAAGTAGCCGTCCGAGAAGATCCAGCCGCTCTCCTTGCGCGCATCGGTGATGGACGCGCCGGCGATCATGCCGTCGGCCTGTCCGGCCTGGCAGGCCGCGATGGCGGCGTCCCAGCCGAGGCTGTTGAGGTCATAGGTGAAACCCTGATCTTCCGCGATGGCCGCGAGGATGTCCACGTCGATGCCCACAAAGTTGCCCTCGGCATCCGTGTACTCAAAGGGCTTGAACACGGTGTCCGTCGCAATGACGAAGTGCTCCGCCAGCGCGCCGCATGCGCACAGGCACAGGGTCAAGGCAAGCACCGCAGCAATCCACTTTTTCATCTCAAAGTCTCCCTTCTTTTGCCGGCACAAGAGCCCCAGCGAATGTCAACATTGTACGTGTGCCGGCACAATTTGTCAAGTCAAATTCAATGTTGAATCGCCAGTTTTTCATTTTATGCACTTCATTTGCATTTTAGCGGAACAAAATGAAGTTTGCTCCAAAAATAGTTGCAAATCTAAAATTCAATCGGCAACAAAAAAGGGCGAACCGGCGTCGCCCCGCTCTTCTTTAATACCCCGCCTCGATCTCCTTGACGCGCGCATACAGCCACGCGTTCACCGGCACGTCCACGCCGTGTCTTTGCCCCAGGCGCACCATCGTCCCGGCGAAGAGCTCCACCTCGCTCTTTCTGCGCGCCTCGCCGTCCTGGCGCATGCTCGGCTTGCCCGACGGATCGAGGTGGTCCGCCAGATCGAGCCAGCCGTCAAACTCCTCCTCGCTGATGGGATGGCCCTCCAGCCGCGCGATCTGCTGCGCCTCGCGCATCGCGCCGATCATCACCTCGCGCGGCTCGCCCGGCCGCTGCACGCCGCCGTAATCGCAGGCAAAGACCATGCACGCCTGATTGATGCCCACGTTGAGCATCAGCTTGCCCCACTGGCGGCGCACCATGTCCGGTACCGCCTGCGCCTTGACGCCGTGCGCGTTCAGGAAATCCGCGACCGCCTGCACGCGCGCCGTGACGGGGCCGGGCGCCCGCTCGCCCAGTACGATCATGCCCGGATGCGTGTACGTCAGCCGGTTGCCCGCCTTCACCGCGTCCATGCCCTGCGCCACGCTGTAGAGCACGTTCTCTCCGCCAAAGCGCGCGGCGACGTTCTCCTCGCTCGTCACGCCGTTGAGCAGCGAGAGGATCAGCGTGTCCGGGCCGACGAAGTCCGCCGCCGTCTCCAGCGCGCCCGCGAGGCCGCTCTCCTTGGTGGCGATCATCAGCAGATCGACCGGCGCGGCGTCGCCGGGCGTCACGTATGGGAAATCCACCCGCGCGCCGTTGACGAAGACGCCCTCCTGCGCATAGCGCGCCCTGCGCGCCTCATCCACGATCACGCGCACGTCCGCGCCGCCGGAAAGCAGGCGCTCTGCAAACAGCGCGCCGATCGCGCCCAGGCCGATGAGCCCGGAAGTCTTGATCTCCTTCATCCGCTTCCCCTCCTTCACGCCTGCGCGTATGCGCCGCGCAGCATCCGGATCTCCGCCGCGTAGCCGTCCGGCTCGTTGGGCGTCTCCAGATAGAACGGCAGGTCTTTGAGCGCATCGTGGTTGATCACGCGCACAAGCGCCTCCAGCCCGATCTCGCCCTGCCCGATCTTCTCGTGCCTGTCCTTGCGGCTGCCCATGGTGTTCTTGCTGTCGTTGAGGTGGATCGCCCTGAGGCGCGAGAGGCCGATGATCCGGTCAAATTCCGCCAGCACGTCGTCCAGCCTGTGCACGATGTCGTAGCCCGCGTCAAAGACGTGGCACGTGTCCAGGCACACGCCCAGCCGGTCGCCCGTTCGGCTCTCGTCCATGATGGCGCGCAGCTCCTCAAACGTGCCGCCGATCTCGCTGCCCTTGCCCGCCATCGTCTCCAGCAGCACCCGCGTGGGCAGCTCATCGGTGTAGACCTCGTCGAGCATCCCGGCGATCAGCCGGACGCCCGCCTGCGTCCCCTGCCCGACGTGGCAGCCGGGGTGAAAGTTGAGCATCGCGCCGGGCACATGGGCGAGGCGTTCGAGGTCCTCGCGCATCACGCGCCGCGCAAAATCGCGCACGCGCGCGTCCGCCGAGGCGGCGTTGAGCGTGTAGGGCGCGTGCGCGAGCAGGGGTGCAAAGCCGTGTTCGCGCGTCAGCGCGTTCAGCGCGTCGGCGTCCGCCCTGTCGAAGGGCTTGACCGAGCCGCCGCGCGGGTTGCGCGTGAAGAACTGGCAGGTGTCCGCGCCCAGCGCCAGCGCCTGGCGGCCCATGGCCAGATAGCCGCCCGCACAGGAGAGGTGGCATCCGATGTGGAGCATGCGTCAATTTCCTTTCTTCGCCCGGCGGGCGTTCCAGCGGCGCATCAGCCGCCGCGCCACGGGCCGTTCAAATCCGTATGTCATGAGGATCGCCGCCAGCAGCGACAGCGCAAAGCAGGCGGCGGTAAAGCGCACCTGCCAGACGGGGTCGCCCTCCCAGTTGGGGTTTTCATAGTCGCTGGGGATCACGCGGTACGTCAATAGCCAGACGGCGATGCTCTGATGCCAGACGTAGAACGGGAATGAGACGCCCGAAAAGAACCGCGTCAGCCTGTTGCCCAGCAGCGCGCGCAGCACCCTGCCCGCATTGGCGCTGAGCACCAGAAAGCACGCGCCCAGCAGGCCCATGGCCAGCCGGTTGCGCATCTGCCCCAGGCGGATCGCCTCGACGTCCGGGGCCTTTGCCTGGCGGACGACCACCTGCCAGATGAGCATGAGCACGCCCACGCTCAGCAGCGAGCACAGGATGCGCGAGAGCGGCGTGTGGCGCTTCTGCGAAAGATGCGCGTGCATGGCCGCGGCCATCATGCCCAGCGCAAACGTGTCCAGATACGCCGGGAGCTGGTTGAAGTACATCGAGACGTCCTGCACGTTCGCCCCAACCCAGCCGCGAAAGCCCAGCGCGACGGCGACCATCGCGGCGAACGTGGTCGCGGGCATGCGGTAAAACGCGCGCGCCAGCAGCGGGAAGATCAGGTAAAACTGCATCTCCAGCGCCAGCGTCCACAGCGCGCCGCCCAGATTGGACGCGTAGTACGTGTCGTAGAAGAACATGTGCGTATACGTCAGGTGGGAGATGAGGTCGCGCGCCATGTGCGTTTGGGTGCGGTACGCGTCCGTCGCCAGCGCGACGGCGAACATGATGGCGATCGTCAGCAGATACGACGGATGGATGCGCACGAAGCGGCGCACGTAGAAATCCAGCGGTGCGAGCGGCGTGCCGCCCGTATAGCGCATGCGCGCCCACGGCAGATACAGGCAAAAGCCGCTGATGAGGATCATCATGTCCACCCAGATGTAGCCCGACCGCACCAGCGGGTCCAGGTTGATCTCCCAGCCGAAGATGTCAAACCCCGGATACAGCCAGCTCTGCTGCCAGATGTGAAACCACGCGACGATGAGCACGGCCATCGTGCGCAGGCCGTCGCAGGTATCCACATGCGCGAGATCCGGCCTGGCGCGCGCGTCGTCCAACCATCTTCTGAATGGATTCATGCTCTTTTCCTTTCCTTCACGCATCTCACTGGATGATGACATCCAGATCGCTGTGTTCATTCTGCGGCGTGTCGCCCTCAATCTGCACGACCACCTTGTGCGGCAGGCAGACGATGGTCTTGGCGCCGTTCTTCATCCTGCCCTGACGGATACACAGGCCGTCGCGGCAGTTGGCTTCCTCCATCCAGACCGCGCCGTCCGCCACGCGCACGACGTTCAGGCTGCCGTCCGCCTGCGCGATCTCATAGCGGCCCGCCACGGCCAGCGGCTTGCGCAGCACTTCCTCGCCGTCCACCGTCACCACGACGCTCGACGCCTGCGTGCCCAGCGACATCTGCGACACGGCGTAGAGCGCGCCGGCAAGCAGCAGCGCGACGGCAATGATGATCCAGTCTCTCTTTTTCATGCTCTCTCTGCTCATTCCCCGTCCGCCTGCGGCTCCTGCCCGGCGGCCTGCTCCGGCTCGCCCACGTAGCTCAGGCGCACGGTGGAATCGGTTTCAAGGTTCTTGAGCGTCAGCGTGTCGCCGCGCAGGCTGACCACGCTGTACGCGCCCTCGGTGGGATACGGCGCGTCGCCCATCGTGATCTCATACCCGCTGCCGCCGAAGTACGCCTCCTGCCCGGCCACGGCGCACGTGCCGTCGCGCCTGAAGACGTATTCCACGCCGCGCGCGTCCTTCCAGCGGCCGATGATGCGATAGACGTAGGCGTCCAGCTTTTCCTCCGCACGCCTGTTCACGTCCGCGATCTCCTCCAGCAGCGAAAGCGCATCCAGCGGCCTGCCCATCTCGATGAGCGCCTGCGCGCGCTGCATGCACGCGTCCTCGTACATCGTGGCAATCTCCGCATAGCGCTCCGGCAGTTCGCTCTGCCAGTAGGGCGCAAGCGTCTCCACCACGCCGGCGTAATCGCCGACCTCCATGTCCATGCGCGCGCTGTTGTAGGCGTCCTGCAGCCACGTGTCCTCGCTCTGGGTGACGCGCAGCTTCGCGTCCTCATAGCTGCCCAGCGCCGCAAACGCGGCGGCCGCCTGCGCGTATTCGCCTTCCGCGTAATAGGCGTCCGCCTGCGCGTAGCGCGCGCGCATCACGCAGTCCTCGGCATCCAGGTACGCGCCGCACGCCTCGTAGAGCGCGGCGGCCTCCTCATAGCGCTGCTCGCCCATCTTCTCCTCCGCCATCGCATAGCGGCAGCGGCGGATCTGCGTCTGCGCGTCCTCATAATCGTCGAGCATGCTGAACGCGGCGAGCGCTTCCTCATACGCGCCCTCGTCGTAGAGGCCGCGCGCCACCTGGTAGCGGCATGCCTTCACAAGCGTCTGCGCGTCCTTGTAATCGCCCAGCGCCTCAAAGCGATCCAGCGCCGTCTCCGGCGACGCCTCCATCTCCTGCACGGCGAGGTCATATTCGATGGCCCTGGCGCGATCCGCGCTGTCCTGATAATCGCCCAGCGACGCAAACTCCAGCGCGGCGGCCTCCATCTGCCCCGCGTCCTCCAACTGCTCCGCGTAGGCGTACGTGGCCTGATTGAGCGCCTCGCCCACATCGCCCTCTCGCGGCAGCTGTTCCAGCCAGGCAATCGCCGTCTCGTAGTCCGCCTCGTTCAGCGCGGCATAGCCCAGCGTCGTCACCACATCGGCAAAGCGCGCCTGCGCGTCCTCATGGTCGCCCGCCAGGCGAAGCTGTTCCGCCGCAACCTCCAGATTGCCCTCGCCCAGCGCGTTCATGCCCGCCGTATAGCGGCACAGCCGGGCGCGCGTTTCGGCTTCCTCGTAGACGCCCAGCGTCTCATACAGCTCCGCCGCGGCGATGTATTCGCCGCTTTCCTGCGCATCCTGCGCGATGGCATAGCGGCAGGCGCGGATCAGGGTGATCGCGTCGCCCTGGTCTGCCACATGAAGCAGCTGCTCCTGCGCCTTGGCATACTGCCCCTCGCGCATGAGCTGGCGGCCATAGTCGTAGCGGCATTCGCGCACCTGCTCCTGCGCGTCGCCGTAATCGCCCAGCGATTCAAAGCGCGCGATGGCGGTCGCGTAGTCCACCCGCTCGCGCGCGGCCGCGGCGATGTCGTAGATCAGCGCGTGCAGCTTTTCCTGCGCAGCCTCGCTCTCTGGCAGGCCGGCAAGCAGCGCTTCGGCGGTGTCCGTATCGCCCGCGTCGATGGCCAGCTGCGCGCGCGCGAGCAGCGCTTCCTCATAGAGCGCGGGCGCATTGGCCGAATCAAGTGCCTCGGCGCGCGCCATGGCCTCATCCAGCGCCGCCTCCGTGTTCGCGCCGATGAATCGCTCGATCATCCGCTCCTCGGCCTCGTCCGCGTGCGCTTCGGCGTCGTATTCGCCCGGCCAGTAATCCGCCATCCACAGGTAGACCGCCCTGGCGTCCATGAACTCGCCCTCGACCATCAGCCGCTGCGCGTAGACGCTCGCGCCGTAGGGCAGGCCCCAGCGCACAAACGCCAGCCCCGCCGCGACGACGGCCAGCAGCGCGACCGCCGTCTTGAGCGCGCGGCGCTTTTTGCGGCTCCTGCTGCGCAGGGCGCTCTGCTCCTTGACCGTCAACTCGCTGGAGCGGCGCACCGTGTCCTGCGTCTGCTGCTGGCGGTCGCGCTCCTTCTTGCCCGCGGTCGAGTCGATCGCGGCGAACGAGTAGTCCGCGAGCACCTGCTCGCGCTTGCGCTCGCAGCGCGCGCAGACGTCGTCGCTGGTGCGGTTGGCGCGGCCGCAGACGCACATCCAGACGATGTCGTCCTCGCGCGCATAGCCCGCCGCATCCGGCCCGGCCACGGCGCGCAGCCTGTCCAGCTCCCTGCCCTCCGGCAGGTTGTTGGGCTGGTATTCGCGCACGTTGCGCTCCTCGCGCCGCCAGATGACGCCGTCCTTGAACCAGACCTTCTCCACGGACGCGTCCACGCGCACCGCGCCGTCCACGCGTTCGGGCATGAACGCGCCGGAAAAGTGCGCGCGCGCCTCGCCCGTGGCCGCCGCGCGCACGAGCCTGCCGCCCAGCCGCGCGCCGTCCTTGTCAAAGCAGATGATGTTCATCTGCAAACTGTCGATCACCTTTTGCGACAGATTGAAAAACTCGATGAGGCAGACGATCTGCTCATGCTCTTTGGTGCCTTCCTGCTCTCCCCGGTCAAGCGTCACCTTCGTGATCTCCACCGGACAGGTCAAATCGCTCTTCATCCTGTCACCTCTTTCGCTCGTCGATATGCTCGCGCACGCCGCCTCACATCTCGCGCAGGCGTGCAACCTCCTCTTCGCTCAGCTCGCGCCACTCGCCCCGGCGCAATCCGCCCAGCTCCAGCGGGCCAAAGCGCACGCGCCGCAGCAGCAACACCTTGTGCCCCACCGCGTCGAACATCCTTCGCACCTGCCGGTTTCGGCCCTCGTGAATCGTCACCAGGATGTCCGAATACAGGCTTTCGTCGCGCACCACGCGCACATCCGCCGGATAGGTGCGCCGCTCGTCGCCCTCCATGAAGACGCCCCGGCGCAGCTTGTCGATCGCCTCATTGGGCGGATTGCCCGTCACGCGCACGAGGTAGACCTTGTCCACCTCGCAGCTCGGGTGCGTCAGGCGCTGCGCCAGCTCGCCGTCGTTGGTCAGCAGCAGCAGGCCCTCGCTGTCGTAGTCGAGCCTGCCCACGGGATACAGGCGAACGGGAAAGTCGCGAAAGCGGTCCATGACCGTCTCGCGCCCCTTCTCGTCGCTCACCGTGGTCACCTCGCCCGCGGGCTTGTGGTAGAGGATGTAGCGCTTGTGCGCCTCCGGCGCGATGCGCACGCCGTCCACGCAGACCGCGTCGGATTCTTCCACCTGCGTGCCCATCTCCGTGACGATCCGCCCGTTGACCGTCACGCGGCCCGCGGCGATGATCTCCTCGCACTTTCTCCTGGCGGCCACGCCGCACAGCGCCATGTATTTCTGAAGTCTCATCATTATTCTCCTGTCCATGCCGTTGTGCGCGCGGTCACAGCATCCACTGCGCCATGATCCGCCGCACGTCCATGTGAATCCCGTCTCTGTCCACGCGCTCGCTGGCGACCACCTCGCCCTCGCCGTAGACGTGCCCATCCACGACGATGCGGGCCGTGCCCAGGTATTGTCCCGGATAGACGGGCGCGCGCACGCTGGCGGGCACATCCAGCACGACCTGCGCGGCCTCGCCCGCCTGAAGCGGCACGCTCAGCGGCTGCATCACGCACAGGCCGCAGGTGTCCGCCTCCCCGCCCGTCACGGCGATGCGCCCGGCGGAGAGCGTCGGCCCCAGCACGCGCGCCATCGTGTACGTCTCAAAGCAGCCGTCCATCAGCCGCGCCGCCTCGTCAAACCAATCGCTGCACGAGAGCACCGCGCCCACCAGCTCCAGCTCGTCGCGCTGCGCGCCGAACACCAGGCAGCGCCCAGCCTTGCTGGTGAAGCCCGTCTTGACGCCCGTCGCGCCGGGATACGTCGAGAGCAGCCGGTTCTTGTTGCTCAGCGTCCGGTTGTGCGCTCTGCCCGGCCAGGAGATGCTCGCCCGCTGCGTGGCGACGAGCCGCCGAAACGCCTCGTTGCCCATCGCCTCGCGCGCGATGAGCGCCAGATCGTACGCGGTGGTGTAGTGGTTCTCGTCCGGCAGGCCGTGCGGGTTGGCAAAGCGCGTGTTCACCGCGCCGATCTCCCGCGCCCGCGCGTTCATCATCGCCACGAACGCCTCCGTCGTGCCGCCGATGTGCTCGGCGATGGCCACGGCCGCGTCGTTGCCGCTGGCGAGCATCAGCCCCAGGAGCATCTCCTCAAGTGTGAGCGTCTCGCCCTCCTGCAAGTAGATCGACGTGCCGGGCACGCCGAACGCGTTTTTCGAGGAGACGACCGCGTCGTCCATCCGCCCGCGCTCGATGGCCAGCAGCGCGGTCATCACCTTGGTGGTGGAGGCCATCGGCAGCCGCGCGTGCATGTCGCTGGCAAAGAGCACGCGGCCGGTCTCCATCTCCAGAATGCAGGCCGCTCTGGCTGAGGTTTCTGCCAAAGCCCCAACATGATTATACATAAAAATCAGAGCCATGAAAAGCCCCGCTGTCCATCTTTTCGTCGGTTCCGCCTCCCATCCTGACATTCCCAGCGCGCCTCAGCCGCCGCGCGTGGAGAGCCGCGCGGCAAAATACGCCCTGTTTTCGAGCGCCGCCGCATCGCCGGGCTTGAGCAGCAGCGCCTGTTCGTTCATCCGGGACGCCTCCACGTCCTCGCCCAGCCGCGAGAGGATGACGCACAGCTGCATCAGCGGAATGTAGCCGTAGGCGTCCGGCGTGGTGAAGGCGCAGCTCGCCTCGGGCAGGCGGCACAGCAGCGCGCTGCGATACCAGTGCGCGGCGGCGTGCAGGTCGCCCTCCTCCAGGAAGCACGCGCCCAGCGCGCACAGCGCCTCCGCGCACGGCGCGCCCGTCAGCATCGCGGCGAAGTACGACTGCTTCGCCTCCTGCCCCCTGCCCAGCGCCATCAGGCAGTCGCCGCGCTGGATGCAGGCGTCGATGCGGTTGGGCAGCCAGTTGTCCATCGAAAGAAATGCGGCAAACGCCTGCTCCGCGCGCTGCGTCTCGCCCGCGCTCTTGAGCTCCCGCGCGTAGTAATACCAGTCCCGCGCAGAGAATTCCCCGCCGCGCGCGCGCCAGCGCTCGTAGATCGCCAGATTGCGCCGGTTGCTGCTTGCCCCGTGCGTGCCCGTGTGCCGCACGGCAATGTCCTCGTGTATCACGTTGCCGCGCACTTCCATCGCCTCGTGCACCGCGCCGCTGAAGCGAAAACCCGCCGCCCGCCGCACAATGCGCTCTCGCTCAAAGACGAGCGTCGGCCTGCCGTCCGGGCCGAACGCGTATTGATAGGGCATCATGACCGCATCGACGCGCTCGTCGAGCCGCGCCTTGAGCGCCAGCAGCTTTTGCGCCTGCGGCGCGTCGAGCACGTCGTCCGCATCCAGCCACAGGATAAACGGTTTGGTCGCGTAATCAAATGAAACATTGCGCGCCAGCGCGAAGTCGTCCTGCCAGACGAAGTCGTAGATCCGCTGCGTGTAGCGCGCGGCGACCGCCTTCGTGCCGTCCGTGGACCCCGTGTCCACGATCACGGTCTCATCCACCACGTCCCTGACGCTGCTCAGGCACGCGTCCAGCCGCGCCTCTTCGTTCCTGACGATCATGCACAGCGAAAGCTCCATGCCAATCCCTCCCGTCCTTCACCCGGCTGCCCCCTGCTGCATATCGTATGCCAGGGAGCGTCAAACAAGCTCCCCGACTTTGAATCGTTCAAGAAAGAGGTGTCGCTCTTGCCCTATTATAGAGCCAACGGGGATGAGCGCTGCGGCTGCGGCGAAGACCGCTGCGCGTCAGCGCTGACCCAATCCGAACAGGAAAACCGCCGCTGCGGACGGTGCGGATGCTGCTCAGGCTGCTGCGGATGCTGCCGCGGCGCGACGGGTGCGACCGGCCCCACCGGCCCCACCGGCCCCACCGGTCCCACCGGCCCCACCGGCCCCACTGGCCCGACCGGCCCTGCCGGTGCGGCGGGTGCCGCCGGCGCGGCGGGCCCGACCGGCGCAACCGGCCCGACCGGCCCTGCCG
>CALVKT010000037.1 GCA_944333055.1 uncultured Clostridia bacterium | reverse complement strand
ATGGCAACCGCGCTCCGCAGTTCACCCACGGCGGCGTCGTGTTCGCGCCGAAGCCCCGCGACTATGTCGTGAACGTTCCCAAGAAGGTTCGCCGCCTGGCGCTCAAGGGCGCGCTCACCACGAAGGTGAACGAGGGCGAGATGATCGTGCTCGACAAGATCGCTCTCACCGCCCCCAAGACGAAGGAAGTCGCCGCGATCCTCAAGAACCTGGGCGTGACCAAGACCGCGCTGCTGGTTCTGGCCGGCCCGGACGACACCGTTACCCGCGCGTCCGCGAACATCGCGGGCCTGAAGACCGCCTACGTCAACACGATTAACGTGCTGGACATCCTGGGCAATGAGAAGTGCATCATCACCGAGGAAGCGGTCAAGCTCGTTGAGGAGGTTTACGCGTAATGAAGCATCCTCATGATATCATCCTCCGCCCCGTGCTCACGGAGAAGGCCTATGACGGCCTGGCGGACAAGCGCTACGTCTTTGAAGTGGCGATCGGCGCGAACAAGATCGAGATCAAGCAGGCTGTCGAGGCGGTCTTCGGCGTGAAGGTCAAGAGCGTCAACACCCTGCGCACCCTCGGCAAGATCAAGCGTCAGGGCCGCTACGCCGGCCGCACCCCCGAGATCAAGAAGGCTTACGTCACCCTGAAGGAGGACTCCAAGACCATCGAGTTCTTCGACGGCATGGCGCAGTAACAGGGAGGTTACAAACAAATGGCTATTCGCGTTTATAAGCCGACTTCCCCGGCCAGACGTTTCATGTCGGTGCTCACCTTCGAGGAAGTCACCACCAATAAGCCGGAAAAGTCTCTCCTTCAGACCAAGAAGAACAAGGCCGGCCGCAATAAGCAGGGCAAGATCACCGTTCGCCATCAGGGCGGCGGCAACAAGGTCAAGTACCGCGTGATCGACTTCCGCCGCAACAAGGACGACATCCCGGCGAAGGTCGCTTCCATTGAATACGATCCCAACCGCACCGCGTTCATCGCGCTGCTCAACTACGCCGACGGCGAGAAGCGCTACATCCTGGCGCCGATCGATCTGAAGGTTGGCGACACCGTGCTCAGCGGCGAGCATGCCGACATCAAGCCCGGCAACTGCCTCAAGCTGCGCAACATCCCCCTGGGCACGCTGATCCACAATATCGAGATCGTGCCGGGCCGCGGCGGCCAGCTCGTTCGCTCTGCGGGCGACGCGGCGCAGCTGATGGCCAAGGAAGGCGCCAACGCGCAGGTGCGCCTGCCCTCCGGCGAGGTGCGCATGATCTCCATGGACGCCAAGGCGACCATCGGCACCGTCGGCAACGCCGATCACAGCAACGTGCGCATCGGTAAGGCCGGCCGCTCCCGCCACATGGGCATCCGTCCGGCGGTCCGCGGCGTGGTCATGAACCCGTGCGATCACCCGCATGGCGGCGGCGAGGGCAAGAGCCCGGTTGGCCTGCCGGCACCTGTGACGCCGTGGGGCAAGCCCGCTCTCGGCCTGAAGACCCGCAAGCACAAGAAGTACTCTGACAAGAAGATTGTCAAGCGTGCGGGCAAGAAGTAATAGGAGGACTCATCAATGAGCAGATCGGTCAAGAAGGGCCCCTATGTAGCTGCGAAGCTGCTCAAGAGGGTCGAGGAAATGAACGCTACCGGCAAGAAGAGCGTGCTGAAGACCTGGTCCCGCGCGTCCACCATCTTCCCCCAGATGGTCGGCCACACGATCGCGGTGCACGACGGCCGCAAGCATGTGCCGGTTTACATTGTGGAAGAAATGGTTGGTCACAAGCTGGGCGAGTTCGCCCCGACGCGCACCTTCAAGGGTCACGCCGGTGAGAGCGCCAGCGGCCGCAAGTAAAGGAGTGAAATCGCATGGCTACCAGAATTCGTGAAAAGGCGAAGGTCCGCAAGGAGAACGCGGACAGGCGTCCCCGCGCGACCGCTCGTTACGTGCGCATCTCTTCCAGCAAGGTGAAGATCGTCATCGATCTGATCCGCGGCAAGAAGGTCGACGAAGCGCTTGCGATCCTGATGTACACCCCCAAGGCTGCCGCCCCCGTCGTGGAAAAGCTGCTGCTCTCCGCGATTGCCAACGCCGAAAACAACCTGAGCATGGACCGCGGCTCCCTCTACGTCGCGGAAGTCTACGCCAATCCGGGCCCGACGCTCAAGCGCTACGTCGCCCGCAGCCGCGGCAGCGCTTCCCCGATGCTCAAGCGCACGAGCCACATCACCGTCGTGCTCGACCAGAAGTAAGGAGGTTTTCGGATGGGCCAGAAAGTGAATCCGCATGGCGCCCGCGTCGGCGTCATCAAGGATTGGAGCACCCGCTGGTATGCGGACAAGAAGAACTTCGCGGACAACCTCGTGTCCGACGCGAAGCTCCGCGATATGATCAAGACCATGGAGTTCGTCGACGACAAGAGCAAGAAGCCTGTCAGGCTCTACGACGCCGGCATCTCCCATGTGGACATCGAGCGCCGTTTTGACAACGACAAGGTGCGCGTGACCGTGACCGTGCACGTCGCCAAGCCGGGCATCGTCATCGGCGCCAACGGCGCGAACATCGAGAAGATCAAGGCCGCGATCTCCAGGGAACTGGGCAAGAATGCGCAGGTCATCCTCAACGTGCAGGAGATCAAGAACCCCGATCTGGATGCGCAGCTCGTCGCCGAGAACATCGCCGCGCAGCTGGAGAACCGCGTGTCCTTCCGCCGCGCGATGAAGAAGTGCCTGCAGAGTTCCATGCGCGCGGGCGCCAAGGGCATCAAGACCTCCGTCTCCGGCCGTCTGGGCGGCGCGGACATCGCGCGTTCCGAGGGCTACCACGAGGGTTCCATTCCGCTGCAGACCCTGCGTGCCGACATCGACTACGGCTTTGCCGAGGCGAAGACCGCGTACGGCCGTCTGGGCGTGAAGGTGTGGATCTACAAGGGCCAGGTTCTTCCCACTGCGAAGAAAGTCCCGGCCAGGACCGAAGGAGGCAAGTAAACCATGTTGATGCCCAAGAGAGTGAAGCGTCGCCGCGTCTTCCGCGGCCGCATGAAGGGCAAGGCCCAGCGCGGCAACTTCCTCGCCTACGGCGACTTTGGCATTCAGGCCACTGAGCCGGCGTGGGTGACTGCCCGCCAGATCGAGGCCGCCCGTGTCGCCCTGACCCGCTATACCAAGCGCGGCGGTCAGGTCTGGATCAAGATCTTCCCGGACAAGCCGGTGACCGAGAAGCCGGCTGAGACCCGAATGGGTTCCGGCAAGGGCTCCCCGGAGTACTGGGTGGCCGTCGTCAAGCCGGGCCGCGTGCTCTTTGAGGTGAAGGGCATTGCCGAGGCCGACGCCCGTGAGGGTCTGCGTCTGGCGCAGCACAAGCTGCCGCTCAAGACGAAGATCATCGCCCGTGAAAAGACCAGCGAAGGTGGTGAAGCGTAATGAAGAAGAATCAGTTCAGCGAGATGTCCGCTGCCGAGCTCAACGAAAAGGTTGTGGAGCTGAAGAAGGAGCTCTTCAACCTGCGCTTCCAGCTGGCGACCGGCCAGCTGCAGGACACGACCGCGATTGCCAGCACCAAGCGCAACATCGCCCGTGCCAAGACCGCGCTGCGCGCCCTCGAGCTGAAGGCTCAGGCGTAATCTGAAAGGAGACACAGACATGTCTGAAGTGAGAGGAATGCGCAAGACCCGCGTTGGCGTCGTCGTCAGCGACAAGATGGACAAGACCATCACCATTGCGGTCAAGTATCGCGTTCGCCATCCGCTGTATGGCAAGATCATGAACCGCACCACGAAGATCAAGGCCCATGACGAGAAGAACGAGTGTGGCATCGGCGACACCGTGCGCATCATGGAGACCCGTCCGCTTAGCCGCGACAAGCGCTGGCGCCTGGTCGAGATCATCGAGAAGGCGAAGTAAGCCCTGTCGGATAAGGAGGAAAAAACTCAATGATTCAGCCGCAAACGCGTCTTAAGGTCGCCGATAACACCGGCGCCAAGGAAATTATGTGCTTCCGCGTTCTGGGCGGTTCCTTCCGCCAGAGCGCTTCGGTCGGCGATATCATCATGGCTTCCGTCAAGAGCGCAACGCCCGGCGGCGTTGTGAAGAAGGGCGATGTCGTGAAGGCTGTCGTCGTGCGTGTGCACAAGTCTTACCGCCGCAAGGACGGTTCCTACATCCGCTTTGATGACAACGCTGCCGTGATCATCAACAACGACAAGCAGCCCAAGGGCACCCGCATCTTTGGACCGGTGGCCCGCGAACTGCGCGAGCACGACTTCATGAAGATCGTGTCTCTGGCCCCGGAAGTGCTGTAAGGAGGTGGCGTAGAGTTATGCAGATCCGTTCCAAGGATACGGTGGTTGTGATCACCGGCAAGGACAAGGGCAAGGAGGGCAAGGTCCTCACCGCCTCCCCGAAGACGGGCAAGATCGTCGTGGAAGGCGTCGCCATTGCCACCAGGCATCAGAAGCCGCGCCAGGCCGGCATGCCGGGCGGCATCATCAAGAAGGAAGCCGCGATCGACGCCAGCAACGTGATGCTGGTGTGCCCCAAGTGCAAGAAGGGCGTACGCGTGGGCATGCGCGTGCTGGAGAACGGCACCAAGGTGCGCGTGTGCAAGAAGTGCGGCGCGACCATCGAAGCGTAAGAGCAGGAGGAATTGAGAAATGGAAGCGCGTCTTTATGACAAGTACGTGACCGAAGTCATTCCTGCCCTGCAGCAGAAGTTCGGTTACAAGAATGTAAACCAGATCCCCAAGATCGACAAGATCGTCATCAACATGGGTCTGGGCAACTGCAAGGACAACCCGAAGGCGCTGGAAGCCGCGGTGAAGGAGCTGGAGGCGATCGCCGGCCAGAAGGCCATGGTGACCAAGGCCAAGAAGTCCATCGCGAACTTCAAGCTGCGCGAGGGCATGAACGTCGGCGCGAAGGTGACCCTGCGCGGCGAGCGCATGTACGAGTTCATGGATAAGCTCATGAACATCGCCCTCCCGCGCGTGCGTGACTTCCACGGCGTGTCCACGAAGGCTTTCGACGGCCGCGGCAACTATGCCCTGGGCATTCGCGAGCAGCTCCTCTTCCCGGAAATCGAGTATGACAAGGTGGAGACTGTGCGCGGCATGGAAATGATCTTCGTGACCACCGCCCACACCGACGAGGAGTGCAAGGAACTTCTCGCGCAGATGGGCATGCCGTTTGCGAAGTAAGGAGGAGGACAAATCACATGGCTAAGACCAGTATGATCAACAAGCAGCAGAAGAAGCCGAAGTTCTCGACTCGCGCTTACACCCGCTGCCGCCTGTGCGGCCGTCCGCACTCCGTGCTTCGCAAGTACGGCGTCTGCCGCATCTGTTTCCGCGAACTGGCGTACAAGGGACAGATTCCCGGTGTCCGCAAGGCCAGCTGGTAAGGAGGGACTGAAATGCTCGTTAACGATCCCATTGCAGATATGCTCACCCGCATCCGCAATGCTCAAATCGCCAAGCACGATAGCGTGATGGTGCCGGCTTCCAACATGAAGAAGTCCATCGCCAAGATCCTGCTCGACGAAGGCTATATCAAGAGCGTCGACCTGATCGACGACGGCCTCGCCGGCCAGATTAAGATTGGCCTCAAGTACACCGACAAGAAGCAGAGCGTCATCGTTGGCCTCAAGCGCATCAGCAAGCCGGGCCTGCGCGTCTACGCGCAGTGCGAGGAGCTGCCCCGCGTGCTCGGCGGCCTGGGCATCGCCATCGTCTCCACCTCCAAGGGTGTGATGACCGATAAGCAGGCCCGCGCGGCCAAGGTCGGCGGCGAAGTGCTCGCCTACATCTGGTAATCGACGACGCTGAAACGGAGGAAAGAACAATGTCTCGAATCGGAAGAGCTCCGATCGCCATCCCGGCCGGCGTCACGGTTACCGTTTCCGACGACAACGTCGTCACCGTGAAGGGCCCGAAGGGCACGCTGACCCAGGAGGTCAACAAGAACATCACCGTGAAGCAGGAGGGCAACGAGATCCTCGTCTGCCGTCCGAACGACGAGAAGCAGAACCGTGCGTTCCACGGCCTGTATCGCGCGCTGATCCACAACATGGTCGTGGGCGTGAGCACCGGCTTCACCAAGACGCTCAACCTGGTGGGCACCGGCTACCGCGCCGAGGCCAAGGGCAACACCCTCAACATCACCATCGGCTACAGCCATCCGGTGATCATCGAGGCGGAGGAGAACATCACGTTCGCCACCCCGAACCAGACCACCATCACCGTCAGCGGCATCAACAAGCAGCAGGTCGGCAACGTCGCCGCTGCCATCCGCGCGGTGCGCAAGCCGGAGCCGTATCACGGCAAGGGCATCAAGTATGATACCGAGGTCATCCGCCGCAAGGAAGGCAAGACCGGTAAGAAGTAAGAAAGGGAGTGAGCGCTAATGTTCACCAAGCGTGATCGTAATGAGATCCGTGTGATCCGTCATGAGCGTGTGCGTAAGAAGATCAGCGGCACGCCCGAAATGCCGCGTCTGTGCGTGTATCGCAGCCTCAATCACATCTACACCCAGGTGATCGACGATGTCGCCGGCAAGACCCTGGTTTCCTGCTCCACCCTCGACCCGCAGGTCAAGGGCCAGCTCGAAGGGCTGGACAAGAAGGGCGCCGCGAAGCTGGTCGGCAAGACCGTCGCCGAGCGCGCCATGCAGGCCGGCATCAAGCAGGTCGTCTTCGACCGCGGCGGCTACGTCTACACCGGCCGCGTGGCGGAGGTCGCCGCAGGCGCCCGTGAAGCGGGCCTGGACTTCTAAGTCAAGGGAGGATACGAAGAATGCCTCAGGAAATGGAAAAGAAGCCGTTCGAGCGCGGCGAGCGCCGCGAGCGTGGCCCGCGCCGTGAGCGCCGCCAGGAGAGCGAATTCCAGGAGAAGATGGTCGCCATCAACCGCGTCTCCAAGACCGTCAAGGGCGGCCGCAACATGCGCTTCTCCGCGCTGGTCGTCATCGGCGACGGCAAGGGCCGCGTCGGCTGCGGCATCGGCAAGGCCGTGGAGATCCCGGAAGCCGCCCGCAAGGCGACCGAGGACGCCAAGAAGCATCTCGTGCACGTGAGCCTGAAGGGCACCTCCATCCCGCATGAGACCATCGGCCGCTTCGGCACCGGTGAGATCTTGCTCCTGCCCGCTCCGGAAGGCACCGGCGTCATCGCCGGCGGCCCGGCCCGCGCGGTGCTTGAGCTGTGCGGCGTGAAGGACATCCGCACCAAGAGCTATGGTTCCAACAACCCGATCAACATGGTGAAAGCGACCATCGAGGGCCTCGCTTCCCTGCGCTCCGCCGAAGAAGTGGCGAAGATGCGCGGCAAGACCGTCGAAGAGCTGCTCGGCTGAGAAGGAGGAAGAGACGATGAAATTGCAGGTTACGCTTGTGAAGTCTCCGGTCTCCAGCAAGCCCAACCACATCAAGATCGTGGAGGCGCTGGGCCTGCACAAGATCCGCTCCACCAAGGTGTTTGAGGACACGCCGTCCATCCGCGGCATGATCTTCAAGGTCAAGCATCTGGTGTCTGTGGTCGAAATCAGCGACTAAGGAGGGTTCACCATGAAGCTGAATGAGCTGAAGCCCGCTGAGGGCTCCACGACCGCCGCGCGCCGCGTTGGCCGCGGCACCGGCTCCGGCCTGGGCAAGACGTCCGGCAAGGGCCACAAGGGCGCCAAGGCCCGCTCCGGCGGCGGCAAGCGTCCGGGCTTCGAGGGCGGCCAGATGCCCCTCACCCGCCAGCTGCCCAAGCGTGGCTTTACCAACATCTTCGCCAAGGAATATGCCACGGTGAACGTCTCCGATCTGGAAGTGTTTGAGGACGGCACGGAAGTGACCCTTGAGCTGCTGCTGGAGAAGCGCATCGTGCGCAAGGCGCTGGATGGCCTCAAGGTGCTGGGCGACGGCGAGCTGACCCGTAAGCTGACCGTGAAGGCCGTGAAGTTCACCGGCTCTGCGAAGGAGAAGATCGAGGCTGTTGGTGGCACTGCCGAGGTGATCTGATATGCTGGAAAAGATGAAGAGTGCCTGGCGCATTCCGGAGCTCCGCAAGAAGATCCTCTACACCTTCGGCCTGCTGCTGGTCTATCGCCTGCTGTGCGTCATCCCGGTTCCGGGCATTGACATCGAGGCGGTCGCCAGCGCGGTTCGGGATTACTCCATCCTCGACTTCATGAACATGATGACCGGCGGCTCCTTCCAGGAGATGACCATCATGGCGATGGGCATCACGCCGTACATCAACTCCAGCATCATCCTGCAGCTGCTGACCGTGGCCATCCCCTCGCTGGAAAAGCTGGCGAAGGAAGGTCCGGAGGGCCGCAAGAAGATCAGCGAGTGGACGCGCTACCTGACCGTCGTGCTGGCGTTCATCCAGGCGGTCGGTCTCGTCTTTGCGATGCGCGCCAACTCCTACGGCGGCATCTGGTATCTGGTCATCGGTATCTCCATGGCGGCCGGCACCGCGCTGGCCATGTGGATCGGCGAGCGCATCACCGAGAAGGGCCTGGGCAACGGCATCTCCCTGCTGATCATGGCGGGCATCGTGTCCAACATGTTCACCTGGGGCCGTCAGGCGGTCATGGGCATCGCCCAGAGCACCGTCGGCATCCTGGCCGTGCTGGCCGTGGTCGCCGCGTTCCTGGTGATGATCGTGGCCATCACCTATGTGGACATGGGCGAGCGCCGCATCCCGGTGCAGTATGCCAAGCGCATGGTGGGCCGCAAGATGTACGGCGGCCAGTCCACGCACATCCCGATGAAGATCAACTCCACCGGCGTCATGCCGCTGATCTTCGGTTACGCGATCCTGCAGTTCCCTGCGACGATCTTCGCGTTCTTCCCGACGAGCGGCATCAACCAGTGGTGGATCGGCTTCCAGAACGGCGTCTGGTATCAGGTGGTGCTGGCGGTGCTCATCATCGCGTTCACCTACTTCTACACCAGCATCACGTTCAACCCGGTCGATATCAGCAAGAACATGCAGCAGAACGGCGGCCTGATTCCGGGCATCCGTCAGGGCCGTGCCACCAGCGATTACCTCGCTCGCGTGTCCAGCCGCCTGACCCTGTTCAGCGCGCTGTTCCTCGCCATTCTGGCGACGATTCCGACCCTCATCACCCAGATCTTCGGCATCCAGGCGCCGTTCGCCGCCAGCTCCGTGCTCATTGCGGTGTCCGTGGCGCTGGAGACGCTTCGTCAGATCGAGGCTCAGATGGTCATGCGCCACCACAAGGGCTTCCTGTAATGCACTGCGAAGCGTGAGGTAAGGACATGAATCTGATCTTTCTTGGCCCGCCCGGCGCGGGCAAGGGCACCCAGGCCGTTCGCGTGTGCGAGCGGCTGGGTATCCCGCAGATCTCTACCGGCGACATTCTGCGCAGCGCGATCCGCAATCAGACGCCGACCGGCCTGGCCGCCAAGTCCTACATCGACAAGGGCGAGCTCGTGCCGGACAGCGTGATGATTGACATCGTGCGCGAGCGTCTGGCGCATGCGGACTGTGCGGGCGGCTTTCTGCTCGACGGCTTCCCGCGCACCGTGGCGCAGGCGCAGGCGCTGAAAGGATTTGCTTCGATCGATGCCGTGATCGACATCGACGTGAGCGACGAAACGCTCGTGGCGCGCCTCTCCGGCCGGCGTGTGTGCCCCGCCTGCGGCGGCACGTATCACGTCAGCCGGCTGGCAGGCGCCACGACGTGCGAAAAGTGCGGGCAGACGCTGGTTCAGCGCGATGACGACAAGGCCGAGACGGTGCTCAGCCGCCTTGCCGTGTATCACGCGCAGACGGAACCGCTCATCGGCTTTTACACGCAGCGCGGTCTGATCCGCAAGATCGACGGCGCGCAGCCGGTGGACGATTGCTTCGCGGCGATTCTCCGCGCGCTGGGTGAAGGCAAATGATTACGATCAAGAATGCCGCTCAGATTGAGAAGATGCGTGAGGCCGGTGCCATGCTGCACGAGGTGCTCACGCAGCTTCGCGGAAGGATTGAACCCGGAGTGACCACGCATGAGCTCGATCAGTTCGCTGAGAAGCTCATCCGGTCCTTCGGGGCCATTCCCTCCTTCCTCCACTACCAAGGATACCCTGCCTCGATCTGTGCGTCCGTGGACAGCCAGGTTGTGCACGGCATCCCGTCGAAGAAGACTGTGCTTAAAGAGGGTCAAATCATCTCAGTCGACTGTGGTTTGATTCTCGACGGATGGCAGTCCGACAGCGCGTTCACCGCGCCGGTCGGTCAGGTCTCCGCCCAGGCGCAGCGGCTGATGGATGTCACACAGGAGAGTTTCTTCGAAGCGCTCAAAGTCGCGCGCGAAGGCAACAGAATCAGTGATATCGGCCATGCGGTTCAGCAGTACGTCGAGGCCCGCGGATTTTCTACGGTGCGCGCGCTCTGCGGGCATGGCATTGGACGGGAGATGCACGAAGATCCCCAGGTGCCCAATTACGGCATACCGGGGCATGGCATGCGGCTTCGCCGCGGCATGACGATCTGTATCGAGCCGATGATCGCAGCGGGCGACTATCACGTCAAGACGCTGCGCGACGGCTGGACGGTCGTCACCGCCGACGGCAGCCTCTGCTCCCATTATGAACACACCGTCCTCATCACGGACGGCGAGCCCGAACTGCTCTCGTATCCGGGCTATCATCAGGAGGAGAAGCGATGAATTCGTTTCCCATGGAAGTTGGAAGGGTGGTCTTCTCGCGCGCGGGCCGCGACCAGGGGCATTACTTCGTGGTCGTGGACGTGATCGACGAGGATTATGTGGCCATCGCAAACGGCTGTCAGAGGAAAGTAGACAATCCCAAAAAGAAGAAGATCAAGCATCTGGTGGCAAAACCTGAAGTTCTTGAAGAAATTCGGGAAAAAATTTTTGCAAAAAAGAGGATTTTTGACTCTGAGGTGCGAAATAAACTGGATGCTATCGGCTATCAAGAGGCATTGTTGCCGCGTAAGGAGGGTTAACGTTGCCCAAGAGCGACAATATCGAGGTAGAAGGCGTCGTCGTCGAAGCGTTGCCGAACGCGAATTTCCGCGTGGAGGTGGCTGGCGGGCATAAAATTATGGCCCAGATCTCCGGAAAGATCCGCATGAACTTCATCCGCATCTATCCGGGCGACAAGGTCAAAGTCGAAATTTCTCCCTATGACCTGACCAGGGGACGCATCACCTGGCGCAGCAAGGGTTGAGAAAACAAATTCGAGGAGGAACGGACAAATGAAGGTAAGACCGTCTGTCAAGCCTATCTGTGAGAAGTGCAAGATCATCAAGCGCAAGGGCCGTATCATGGTGATCTGCGAGAACCCCAAGCACAAGCAGAAGCAGGGCTGATCCCGCGTACAGCAGAGCACTATATATGATTCGGAGGTAACACAATGGCACGTACTTCTGGCGTTGACCTGCCTCGTGAGAAGCCGGTCGAAATCGGACTGACGTATATCTTCGGCATCGGCCTGAAGACCTCTCAGGACATCCTCGCGGCCACCGGCGTCAATCCGGACACCCGCGTCAAGGATCTGACCGAGCAGGATGTCAACAAGATCCGCGAATATATCGAGCACAACCTCAAGGTCGAGGGCGATCTGCGCCGCGACGTCGGCCTGGACATCAAGCGCCTGATGGAGATCGGCTGCTACCGCGGCGTGCGTCACCGCAAGGGCCTGCCTGTCCGCGGCCAGAACACCAAGCAGAATGCGCGCACCCGCAAGGGCCCCAAGCGCACCATCGCCGGCAAGAAGAAGAAGTAAGAGGAGTGATTGACAATGGCACCCAAGCAGAAGCTGAAGAAAGTCGTCCGCAAGCGCCGCGAGCGCAAGGTCGTGGAGCGCGGCGCCGCGCATATCCGCTCTTCCTTCAACAACACCATCGTGACCCTGACCGATACCCAGGGCAATGCGCTGAGCTGGGCTTCCGCCGGCGGCCTCGGCTTCCGTGGCTCCAAGAAGTCCACGCCGTTCGCCGCGCAGACCGCTGCGGAGACCGCCGCCAAGGCGGCCATGGAGTACGGCCTCAAGACCGTCGAGGTCTACGTCAAGGGCCCGGGCTCCGGCCGTGAGGCCGCGATCCGTTCCCTGCAGGCTGCCGGCCTGGAGGTCAACATGATCAAGGACGTGACGCCGATTCCGCACAACGGCTGCCGTCCGCCCAAGCGCCGTCGCGTGTAAGGTTTTGTAAGGAGGACGAAAGTAATGGCTAACAACAAGGAGCCGATCGCCAAGAAGTGCCGCAGCCTCGGCGTTTCCCCGGCGGTCATGGGCTATGGCAATAAGAAGTCTACCCGCAATCCGGGCGGCAACAAGCGCAAGAAGGTGTCCGAGTACGGCACCCAGCTCAAGGAGAAGCAGAAGGTCAAGTTCGTCTACGGCGTGCTGGAGAAGCAGTTCCATCGCTACTACCTCAAGGCCGCCAACATGAAGGGCATCACCGGCGAGAACCTGCTCAGGCTGCTGGAGCTGCGCCTTGACAACGTCGTCTATCGCCTCGGCCTGGCCAAGACCCGCCGCATGGCGCGCCAGGTCGTGGGCCATGGCCACATCCTGGTCAACGGCAAGAAGGTGGACATCCCGTCCTACTCCGTGAAGGTCGGCGATGTGATCACCCTGCGCGAGCGCTCCAAGGAGCAGGAAGGCTTCAAGGCCCTGCGCGAGGGCACCGGCGTGGTGACCCCGAAGTGGCTCACCTTCGATGCCCAGAACCTGACCGGCAAGGTCGAGGCCATGCCGGCGCGCGAGGACATCGATTGCCCGATCGAGGAGCACCTCATCGTCGAGCTCTATTCTCGTTAATAGACGCCTCGCCGAATGTCTGCTACGGTTTTTTCACGGCAACTGTGAGGAGGAATCTGCCGAATGATCGAAATCGAAAAGCCCCGCATCGAACGCGTGGAATCGGGCGAGAGCTACGGCAAGTTCGTTGTCGAGCCGCTTGAGCATGGCTTTGGCCAGACGCTGGGCAATGCCCTGCGCCGCGTGCTGCTCAGCTCCCTGCCGGGCGTCGCCGTTTCCAGCATCCGTATTGAGGGCATCCAGCATGAGTTTTCCGCCGTGCCCGGCATCAAGGAAGACGTTGCAGAGATCATCCTCAACCTGAAAGAGCTTTCTGCCAAGCTGTATTGCGACGGCCCCAAGACGGTGTCCATCAACGTCAAGGGCCCGTGCGAGCTGACCGCCGCCGCGCTGGAGGTGGACGACCAGATCGAGGTGATCAACCGCGATCTGCACATCGCCACCCTCAACGAGGACGCCGATCTGATCATGCACCTGACCCTTGAAAAGGGCCGCGGCTACGTCAGCGCGGACAAGAACAAGAATCCGAGCATGCCCATCGGCGTGATCCCGACGGATTCCATCTTCACCCCGATCCGCAAGGTGAATTACACCGTCGAAAACACCCGCGTCGGCCAGGAGACCGATTACGATCGCCTGAGCCTGGAGGTGTGGACCGACGGCAGCATCATGCCGGACGAGGCCATCTCGACCGCGGCGAAGATCCTGTGCGGCCATCTCAAGCTGTTCATGGATCTGACCGACCAGGTGGTGACCATCGGCTTCAACGAGAAGGAAGACGATCACCGCGAGAAGGTGCTCGAGATGACCATCGAGGAGCTGGACCTCTCCGTTCGCGCCTACAACTGCCTCAAGCGCGCCGGCATCAACACCGTCGCCGAGCTGGTGCAGCGCAATCAGGAGGACATGATGAAGGTTCGCAATCTGGGCAAGAAGTCTCTTGAAGAGGTCGAGCAGAAGCTCGCCGCTCTGGGGCTCGCTCTGCGTGCCAATGACGAGTAATCCGGTATCCCCGGTTTACACATGACCGCCCGAAAGGGCTTATCAAGGCTGCGCCTAAGGGAAATATGGGCGCGGCGGAGACGGCGCCTGCCCGCGCAATGCGGACAGGCGTCGGCGCTGCCGCGTGAAGAACCGTATTTGCAGGAGGCGGGCTGAAACAGGAGGAAAACAACATGGCTCAGCGCAAACTCGGCTGCCGCACCGCTGCTCAGCGGAAGGCGCTCATTCGTAACCAGGTGACCAATCTGATCTGGTACGGCCGCATCGAAACCACCCTCGCCCGCGCGAAGGAAGTCCGCTCCATGGCCGAGCGCCTGATCACCCTGGCGATCAACGAGTGCGACAACAACGTTCAGGTCGAGAAGACCTTCAACAACGACAAGGGCCAGACCGTGACGGTCACCGTCCAGAACGACGCTCCGAGCAAGCTGCATGCGCGCCGCCAGATCATGGCGTATCTCTACGAGATCAAGGAAGCCAAGCTGGATGACGAGTCCAAGAGCGCCTATCGCGCCCGCACCAAGGACAACAAGTATCCGTGCGTCGAGAAGCTCTTCCGCGATATCGGCCCGAAGTACAAGGCCCGCAACGCGGAGAAGAACTGCGCCGGCGGCTACACCCGCATCATCAAGAAGGGTCCGCGCCGTGGCGACGCTGCCGAGATGGTCATTCTCGAGCTGATCTGATTTCTTCGTCCACGAAAGAAGCTGTTTCGCCACGCGAAGCAGCTTTTTTAGGATAGCGCCCGTGGGGCGCGTTTCGCCGGGAAAAAGGCATAGAGGGGATAGCCTATGAACGACATGATCCTGATCCTCAACCACTCCGACGAATTCTCCGTGGAGATCGCCAGCCGCCTGCGCGCCGAGCAGATCTACGCGCGCATTGTCGCGCCGGAGACGACAGCCCAGCAGGTGCGCTCGCTCGCGCCGCGCGGCATCATCCTCAGCGGCGAGGCGGCGGGGGAAGGCGGCACGCTGGATGGCGAGATCCTCGCGCTGGGCATTCCCGTGCTGGCGCTGGGGCACACGGCGCACATGCTGCTCGCCTGCCTGGGCGGCGCGAGCGCGGATGCGCCGCTGCGCGAGAAGAAGGCGCTTGTGGAATACGGCGACAGCCCGCTCTTTGCCGGCGTGCGCGAGGGCGAGCGCTACATGCAGGAGGCACGCACGCTGATGCTGCCCACCGGCGTCCGCGAGACGGCCAGGGCCGCGGGCTGCACGATCGCCTTTGAGGACGCCAACAGGCGCTGCTACGGCGTGCAGTTCGAGCTGGAGCGCAACGATCCGGACGGCTCGACGATCCTGCTCAACTTCGCCGGCAGCATCTGCGCCTGTGCGTCCTGGTGGACGCCGGACGCCGCGCTCAAACAGGCGCAGGCCGTGCTGGCCGATACGGCCGCGCGCGGCGCGTTTGCCGTGTGCGCGGTCAGCGGCGGCGTGGATTCCACGCTCTCTGCGCTGCTGGCGCGCCGGGCATTCGGCGAGAAGATGATCGCCGTGCTCATGGACACGGGCCTCATGCGCGAGGGCGAGGCGGAGCAGACGAAGGCGCTCTTCGCCGAGCTGGATATCCCGCTGCGCGTGGTTGACCGCTCCGGCGAGGTGATCGAGCGGCTCTCGCACAAGGTCGGCGGCGAGGAGAAGCGCGCTGTCGTGCTCGGCTGCCTGAGCGAGGAGATGATCCGCCAGAGCGCGGCCATCCAGGGGGAGAAGGCGCTCGTGCTGGGCACCAATTACAGCGACTTTCTGCACAGCGGCGCGGGCGCGCCCCTGTACGCGGGCAGCGGCATGACCGTGCTGGAGCCGCTTGCGGAGCTCTTCAAGGACGAGGTGCGCGCGATGGCGCGCCAGCTTGGCATGAGCGAAGAGGCCGCGAGCCACAAGCCGTTCCCGGCGCTGGGGCTGGGCGCGCGCATCATCGGCGAGGTGACGCAGGAGCGGCTGCACGCCGTGCGCACGGCGGACGCCATCTTCCGGGAGGAGATCCGCGCGGCGGGGCTGGAGCGCAAGCTCTACAAGTACTTCCCGGTGCTCACCGGCGCGGACACCGCCGGCAGGGAGATGCTGGTGCTGCGCGCGGTCACGCTTTCGGGCGGCATGCTCGTGCCGGCCCGTCTGCCCTATGACCTCGTGGAGCGCACGGTGCAGCGGATCCTGTCGGTTTCGCCGTCCGTCGCGCGCATCTTCTACGATGAGACGCCCACGCAGCTTGGCCGGGAATCGTTCTCGTGATGGCGCTCCGGCCTGCGCGGCAGGCCGGGGCGTTTTTGCATCCTGCCTTCGCCCCAAAACAGGGGTAGAAGGAGGCGAGACACATGTGCTATAATATACTGTCAATATATGGATGCGGCAACGCGCGCCGCGTCCGATCCAATGAAGGGTAGGAATATGAGAATCTATCATCCGGTCAGGGGCGTGGGCGGCGCGCTGCGAGAGGACAGCTTTGTGATCATCGATGACGCGGGCGTGGAGATCGGACAGGGCGGTCTGGAGTTTCGGGTCGTCAAGAAGATGATCCCGGAGCGCCCGCTGCACATCGAGATGAACATGCAGGCGCATCCCATGGCCAGCGACACGCTCTTCGGCGCGCTCAGCGCGCGGGCGGAGCGCATCAAGGCGGAGCAGGGCGATCTGCCGGCGCGGCTGTACACGCGCTGCGAGATCGACGACGCGACGCGCCACGAATACTTCACCCGCATGGGTTTTGACGACTTCGACGGCGACGAGCTGTTTGTGCTGCCCGTGCCGCAGGACATGAACGCGCGCAAGCGCAATTACAGTCCGCTGGGCACCAAGAGCATCGACGTCGACCTGCGCACGCGCGTGCGCAGGGAGGAGTTTCTGCTGGGGCTCAAGGAGTTCGGCTGCGTGGAGCACGCCAGCGAGTGGCTCGAAGAGCGCATGAAGGACCCGGTGTTCATCGCCAAGGCGATGTATCAGGGCAGCGATTTTGTCGGGCAGATGCTGGTGACCGGCTCGCAAAGCGAGGCGGTGCTGGAGATGGTCTGCGTGGAGCCGAAGTGGCGTGGCCGCGGCGTGGCCAGCGCGATGATCGACGAGGCGCTCAAGCAGCTCTCCGGGCAGCACGTGGCGTATCTGTGCGCCCGCTGCGTGCGGCGCAACAAGAGCGCCATTCAGATGATGCGCCGCAGCGGCTTTGACTGGGTGCGCACGGAGTGCTATCTGCTGGGGCGCGATCTGTGAGGGATGACGGCGCGCGGTGCGCGCAGGAGACAAGGAGGTACCGGGCATGAAGGTTCTGGTCGTTGGCGGCGGCGGGCGCGAGCACGCCGTATGCAGGAAGCTCGCGGTGTCCCCGATGGTGGACGCGCTGCTGTGCGCGCCGGGCAACGCGGGCATCGCCGAGGTGGCGGCCTGCGTGCCGCAGGTGAAGGCGACGGATGTCGCAGGCATCGTCGCACTCGCCAGAGAGGAGCGCGTGGACTTCGTCTGCGTGACGCCGGACGATCCGCTGGCGATGGGCTGCGTGGACGCGCTGGAGGCGGCGGGCATCCCCGCGTTCGGCCCGAACGCGTATGCCGCGCAGATGGAGTCCAGCAAGATCTTCTCCAAGAACCTGATGAAGAAGTACGGCATCCCCACCGCCGCGAGCGAGACGTTCACGGACATGGATGCGGCGCTCGCATACCTGGACGCCCAGCAGGCGCCCATCGTCGTCAAGGCGGACGGGCTGGCGCTGGGCAAGGGCGTCATCGTCGCCCGGACGATTGAGGAGGCCAAGACGGCCGTCGTGGACATGATGCAGGGCGGGCGCTTTGGCAAGAGCGGCGCGCGCGTGCTCATCGAGGAGTGCATGTTCGGCCGCGAGGTGACGGTGCTGTGCTTCTGCGACGGCAAGACCATCGTGCCCATGCCCGCCAGCCAGGATCACAAGCGGGTATTCGACCACGACGAGGGCCCCAATACGGGCGGCATGGGCGCGTTCGCGCCCAGCCCGCTGTACACGCCGGAGATCGCGGCGCGCACGATGCGGGAGATCCTGCTGCCCACGCTGCACGCCATGAACGCCGAGGGCTTCACATTCAAGGGCGTGCTCTACGTCGGCCTGATGCTCACGGCGCAGGGGCCGAAGGTCGTCGAATACAACGCGCGCTTCGGCGATCCGGAGACGCAGGCCGTGCTCCCGCTGCTGGAAAGCGACCTGATGGCCATCATGATGGCCGTGCGCAACCAGACGCTCTCCGAGCTGGAGATCCGCTGGAAGGACGCGTCGGCGGCGTGCATCGTGCTCGCCAGCGGCGGCTATCCGGGCGCATACGAGAGCGGCAAGGTCATCACGGGCCTGGAGGCAGCGCAGGCGGCCGGTGCGACGGTCTATCACGCGGGCACCAGACGCGCGGGCGAGGCGATCGTGACCGCGGGCGGCCGCGTGCTGGGCGTGACGGCGCTGGGCGATACGCTCCGGCAGGCCGTGGACAGCGCCTACGCGGCGGCGCGGCTGATTCACTTTGACGGCGCGCACATGCGCAGCGACATCGGCAGCCGGGACTGCTGAAAGCCGCATGAACGAAAGAACACGGAGCGAGGCGGATGGCCTCGCTCTGTGCGCAGATACCAATGAGACGGGAAGAAGACGATGAGAAGACGGATCATCAAGACGGCGCTGACCGTGGCGCTGCTGCTTGCGCTGATGGGGCCGCTGGCGCGGATGCTGTCGGCGGGGCAGGAGGCGGCGGACGCCAACGACGCCCGGCACAGGATTGCGCCGATGCTTGCGATGCTGGCGCAGAGCCCGCGCCAGCAGGCGCATGCGCCGGTGGAACCCCTGATGGAGATCGAGCGCGTCTGGGAGATCGAGGATGCGCGCCGGGAGGCGGAAGGCGCGCTCGTCGTCGGGATGCGCAATGGGAACAGCGAGCTGGGGTTTGACGCGGCAAGCGCGACGTTCTACTGCACGCTGGGCCTGGACGGCGGAGACGACTGGCCCGAACTCTCGCTCTGGGCGCAGGGCGCGGACGGGCTGCGCGTCGCGTGGGTGGACGACTACACCTACGATTTCCGCAGCGACGCCGTCCGCGAGGGCTACCGCTACGAGCTGATCGCCTACACGGACACGCAGTATGCCTACGTGGGCGTGGTCTTCACGGGGCTGCCCACGGTGACGCTGCACGTGCACGGCGGCGCGGACGCGCTGGGGAATACATACACCCCCGCGCGCGTGAGCGTATCGAGCGCGGCGCACGAGGCAATCGACGCCGGGGCATGGGTGCACCTGCGCGGCGGCGGCTCCGTCAAGCCCATCGAAAAGGACTCCTATCGCGTGGAGTTTCACGATGTGACAAGCCGGGGCGACGAGAAGACGGCACGCAGCGTGTTGGGCATGCCCGCAGACACGGACTGGCTGCTCATCGGCAACGCGCAGGAGCGCACAGCGGTCCGCAATCACCTGTGCTGGGCGATGTGGCGCGCGTGGAACGCGGGCAGCGATGCGCCTGCGCAGCTGGAAAGCCGGCTGGTGGAGCTGTTCGTCGACGATGCGTACATGGGACTCTATCAGCTGATGGAGCGCATCGACATCGAGAAGGAGCTCGCAGCCATGGGCGGCGACCTGCAGACGGATACGGTCGCGCGCGCCATCGTCGCCGCGAACATCGACGAATACCCGGTGCTTGACCGCAAGGCGACGTCGAACCTCTGGATTGAACACCGATACGAAGCGCGCAATCGGCATGCGCGCACGTTTGCGCGGATCGAGGACTATGCGGCGCTGATGCGCACGGGCGAGGGTACATTGACCGACGAGGCATTTGCGCAGCTGGCCGCGCGGCGCGTTCCGGCGCGCGAGCTGATCTCCTACTTCCTCTTCTCGCAGGTGTGCGGCCTGGGCACGGACAACATCTTCAACAACCTCTACATCTGGACGCTTGGATCGGGGGGCGATTACGTGTACATCGTCTCGCCGTGGGACATGGATCTGTCGCTTGCCATCCACCTTGAGGGCAGGGAGGCCGAACGCGGCGAAGGTCTGGAGATGTCCTTTTCCCTGCCCTGCCGGATGCTCGACCTGGACGTGTGCGACAGCCGGGCGTGGCTGTGGGCGATCTGGCAGGAGAAGCGCGAAACCCTCCTTTCGGACGACGCGCTGTACGCGTGGATCATGGATACGGAGGAGGCGGTGTGCGCGTCGGGCGCGTATGCGCGCGAGACGCAGCGCTGGTACGGCGAGGCGGAGGCATTCCCGGGCGCGAGCATGCTGTACTACACGATGGCGCGCGTCAAGAACGTGGAGCAGGCCCTGCGCGCAACATGGCCCGCGGAGCACATGCCGCAGCCCTGATGCGCCGCACAATGAAAACGGCCCGATCCGGCCGGACGTTGTAGAACATACAAATCATAAACATTCAAAACGGAAAGATCACAAAGCGAGGTTTACAGCCTCGCTTTCTTGTGCTAAAATGAGCCCAATCAGGAATGATAAACCGCAGGAGGGCGAAGCGATGAGATTTTCCGGCAGCTATGTGGCATTGGTGACGCCGTTTCAGCGGGACGGCAGCGTGGACTTTGGCAAGCTCAGGGAGCTGGCGCTCTGGCACGTGGCGCAGGGCACGGACGGCATCGTCGTGCTGGGCACGACGGGCGAGTCGAGCACCATGAGCCATGAAGAGGATGCCGACGTCGTGCGCTGCGTGATCGACGCGGTTGGCGGGAAGATTCCGGTCGTCTGCGGCGCGGGTTCCAACAGCACGCAGACGCAGCTGGAGAAGAGCCGCCAGTATCACGACATGGGCGCGGACGGCCTGCTGCTGATCACGCCGTACTACAACAAGGCGAACGACGAGGGCATGTACCGCCACTTCGCGACGGTGGCCGACGCAGTTGATACGCCCATCATCCTCTACAACGTGCCGGGGCGCACGGGCTGCGCCATCTCCCCGGCGTGCTGCGCGCGGCTGGCGAAGCACCCGAACGTCGCCGCCATCAAAGAGGCCAGCGGCAACATCGGCTACGCCGCGCAGATCGCCAAACTCGTGGGCGACGACTTCGCCATGCTATCGGGCAACGACGACATGATCGTGCCGATGATGAGCCTGGGCGCGTCGGGCGTCATCTCCGTCTGGGCGAACATCTGCCCGAAGGCGTGCCACGACCTCGTGGCCTCGTTCGCCGCGGGCGACGTGGCGAAGGCGCGCGCCATCCAGCTGCGGTACCTCGACCTGATCGACGCGCTGTTCTGCGAGGTGAACCCGATTCCCGTCAAGGAAGTGATGAACCAGCTGGGCATGAACGTGGGCGGATACCGCCTGCCGCTGTGCGAGATCTCCGAGGCGGGCCGCGCGCGCGTGCGCCGCGCGCTGGAGGTGCTTCGATGAGGGTGGCGGTGATCGGCAACGGGCGCATGGGCCGGATGATCGACGCGGTCTGCGCCGATGAGGACGGCGTCGAGGTCGCGGGCTTCGTGGGGCCGGGCGCGTGCGCGCGGCTCGATGAGATCGCGGACGTGGACGCCGCAGTGGATTTCTCCTATCCGGGCAGCCTGAGCGCGCTGCTGGAGGACGCCGTGCGCCGGCGCATCCCGCTGGTCATCGGCACGACGGGGCTGAGCGCCGCGCAGGGCGACGAAATCCGCGCGGCGGCGGACGCGATTCCCATCGTCTGGGCGGACAACTTCTCCACCGGCGTGACGGTGCTCAGGCGTCTGGCGCGCACGGCGGCGCAGGCGCTGGGCGAATCGTTTGACATCGAGATCGTCGAGACGCACCACAACCAGAAGGCGGACGCGCCCAGCGGCACGGCCAGGATGCTGCTCTCCGCCGTCGATCCGCGCGGCGAATACGCCGTGGTCAACGGCCGCGAGGGACGCACCGGCGCGCGCGGACGGGAGATCGGCGTGCACGCGCTGCGCGGCGGCACGGTCGCGGGCGAGCACAGCGTGCGTTTCTTTGGCCGGATGGAAGAGGTCGAGCTGCGCCACCGGGCCGACAGCCGCGAGATCTTCGCGCGCGGGGCGCTGCGGGCGGCGCACTTTGCCGTGCAGGCGAAGCCGGGCCTCTACGACATGGAAGACGTGCTCTTTGGAGGGACATGACATGGACGCATACGAGATCATCGAGACCATCCGCACGGCGAAGAAGAAGACGCCGGTCAAGGCGTACATCAGGACGGACAGGCCGCTGGCGTTTGAAAACTGCCACGTGTTCACCGGCACGGACATGGTCGTCATCGGCGACTATGCGGACATCGCGCCGGTGATCGAGGCCAACCGCGACGCCATCGAGGACGTCGTCATCGAGAACGACCGGCGCAACAGCGCGCTGCCGCTGCTGGACATGACGCGCGTGCAGGGCGCGCGCATCGAGCCGGGCGCGATCATCCGCGACCGCGTGGAGATCGGCGAGGGTGCGGTGATCATGATGGGCGCGATCATCAACATCGGCGCGGTCATCGGCGCGGGCACGATGATCGACATGGGCGCGGTGCTCGGCGGGCGCGCGATCGTCGGCAAGAACTGCCACGTCGGCGCGGGCGCGGTGCTCGCGGGCGTGGTGGAGCCGCCCAGCGCGACGCCGGTGACCATCGGCGACGGCGTGCTCATCGGCGCGAACGCCGTGATCATCGAGGGCGTGCAGGTCGGCGAGGGCGCGGTCGTCGCGGCGGGCGCGGTCGTCACGCGGGACGTGCCGGCGAATGCGGTCGTCGCGGGCGTGCCGGCGCGCGTCATCAAGATGAAGGACGCGCGCACCGGCGGCAAGACGGCGCTCGTGGACGCGCTGCGGGAGATGTAATCCCTCGAACCGCGGCCGCGAAGCGGCGCCTGCGCACAGGGCGCGCGGGGACATCACACCGCCGCACATCCCATGGAAACGGGTTGGATTCCCTGTCCGCCGGCAGGGGCACGCGCAGGGCTGCGCCGGAATTCGGCGCGGCCGTGCGCGTTTTTGATGCAGGTGCAGATGTAGGCGCAAATGTGAAGAAATGCGGGATTTACCGGGAATATACGCAGTGGCGTAAACGCAACTGCGAAGAATTGCATATGATAGGCTTCGGGTGATGTGCATGACGGTGAAAGATGCGGTTGCGCAGCGCTTTTTGGATCTGTGCAGGAGCCGTTCGATCAGCCTCAACGAGCTGGCCACGCGCTCAGGCGTGACGCCGTCCACGGTGTACAGCATGATGGACGTGCGGCGCAGGGAACTCTCGATCACGACGATCAAGAAGCTGTGCGACGGGCTGGACATGACGCTGGGCGAATTCTTCTCGACGCAGACGTTCGACGCGCTTGAACAGGAGATCAAATGAGGGCATGCCGATGAAGAAGAAGTTGTTGGGAACGCTTGTACTGGTGTTGGCGCTGGTGGCGGCGATGGCGCCGCTTTCGCTGCTGCTCTCGCGCGGCGCGCAGGACGCGCTGGACGCCGCGGAAAGCGTGGAGCCGATGCTTGACCTGCTGGCCGGCAGCCCGACGTACTGCGCGAACGTGCCGGTCGCGCCGCTGATGGCGCTGGAGGATGCGTGGGCGATCGAGGATACGCGACGGGAAAGCGACGCGCCGCTGGTCGCGGGCATGCGCAACGGCGACCAGGAGCTGGGCTACGACGCGGCGTCCCAGACGTTTTACTGCACGGTGGGCATGGAGACGGGCGAGACGTGGCCGGAGCTGGCGCTCTTTGCGCAGGCGGAAAGCGGCGTATCGGGCCTGAACATCGCGTGGATCGACGACTATGCCTACGACTACGCGCACGACGCCGTGCGCAGCGGCTATCGCTACGAACTGCTGGCCTACACGGACACGGCGTATGCCTACGTGGGCCTGGTCTTTACCGGGCTGCCGCTGGTGGTGCTGGAGGTGGCCGGCGGCACAGACGTGCTGGGCGAGGAATATACCCCGGCGCGCATGGCCGTCAGCGGCGCGGGCCATGCGGGCATCAACTCCGGGGCGATGGTGCACCTGCGCGGCGGCGGCTTCGTCAAGGAATACCCCAAGCTGTCCTTCCGGGTGGAGCTGCACACGCTTTCAAGCACCGGCGACAAGAAGAACGACCTCGGCGTGCTGGGCATGCCGGCGGATTCGGACTGGCTGCTCATCGCCAACGCGGCGGATTCCTCCTGCGCGCGCAACGAGCTGGGCTGGAGCATCTGGCGCGACTGGAACGCGGACGGCAACGGCTTCATGATTCAACAGACGCGCATGGTCGAGGTGTTCGTGCAGGACGAATACGTGGGCATCTATCAGCTCATGCAGCGCATCCGGCCCGCGGAGGAGATCGCGCGCATGGGCGGCAACCCGAACACCGATCTCTGCGCGCGCGTGATCAAGGATGTCAACATCGAGGACAAGCCGGTGATCGACCTGATGGAGCGCGTCAACTTCTGGGCGGAGCTGCGCCACGCGCCGCAGGGCATGTCCGCCGAGCGGGCGTTCGCGCAATTTGAGCCGTATTGGCAGATGAACGTGCAGCCCTTCAGCAGTGCGCCGCGCCTGAGCGACGAGGAATTTTCCAGCATCGCCGCCCAGTGCACGGACGTGGAGGAGATGATGGACTTCTTCCTCTTCCTGCAGGCGGCGGGCCTTGGATACGACAACTGGTTCAACAACGTCTACATGTGGGCGCTGCGGGATGGAGATCACTACGTCTATCACCTCTCGCCGTGGGACATGGACATGGCGTTCACCAAGATGCTCGGCTTTGAGCAGGATACGCTCAACCTCTATCCCCAGCAGGCGTGGCGCATGCTCGACCTGGACGTGAACGGTTCGCGCGAGACGATGCGCGCCATCTGGAACGAGAAGCGCAGCACCATACTCACCGACGACGCCATGTATCAGCGCGTGGACGACTTTGAGCAGATGCTCAACGCCTCCGGCGCGTACCTGCGCGAATCGGAAAAGTGGTACGGCGGTGCGGTGGAAGCGAACCTCTCGGAGATTCGCGCCTTCGCCGTCAGCCACCTGAGCACGATCGACCTGGAACTCGAACGCATGTGGCCGCAGGGCGAGGGACAGTAGAATCCCGCACGAAAGGAGAAGGCGACGGCATGAAGCGGTTTGCAAGGCTTCGGCTCCTTCTGACGATGGCGGCGCTCGCGCTCGTCGTGGCGCTCGTCGTGGCGGTCGCCTCGCCGTATGCGCCCGTGGTGGAGCCGTGCCTGGAGATCGAGGCGGTCTGGGCGATCGAGGATGCGCGCGTGGAGAGCGAGACGCCGCTGGTGACGGCGCTGGAGCACGACGGCCGCGCGCTGGGCTACGACGTGCAGAGCAACACGTTTTACTGCACGCTCGGCCTTGAAAACGGCGACGACTGGCCGGACATTCGCCTGACCGCGCCGGACGCCGGGGGCGTCTCGCTGTGCTTCGTGGACGATTACGCCTACGACTGGTGCGCCGACGCGATCCGCGAGGGCTACAGCTATCAGATTCTGGCCTATACCGACGAGGCGTACAGCTACGCGAACGTCGTGTTCACGGGCCTGCCGGTCATCTCGATCCACACGCAGCAGGAGCTGCTGCCCCACGAGGACATCGCGGTGTCGGTCAGCGTCAGCGCGGCGGGGGAGGCGGGATTGACCGCCAACGCGCGCGCACACAAGCGCGGCGACACGAGCCTGCGCACGCAGCGCAAGCATGGGATCAAGGTGGAGTTCACGCGCGGCGCGGACGGCACGCGCAAGACGGAGCGGGACATGCCCGTGCTCGGGCGCACGGATGAGTTCATCCTGATCGCCTGCTCGATGGACAAGCTGCTCATCCGCGACAAGCTCAGCTGGGACCTGTGGAACGGGATCGTTTCCGCGGACGAGCCCTTCGGCGCGCGGCAGACGGCATACTGCGAGGTGTTCGTGGGCGATGCGTATCAGGGCGTCTTCGTGATGATGGAGCCCTATGACTATGCGCTGGAGATCGGCAAGCTGGGCGCGGAAGCGACGGCCACCGATACGCTCTACCGGCTGGCGGGCGCCAGCGTGTACGAATTCGACCGGCCGCTGATTCAGGACCACCTGGGCTACTACTACGAGCAGCACTACGCGCCCGCCGGGGAGACGGGGCACGACGCCATCGCGCCGTATCTCGCGCTCATCGCGCAGGAGGACGACGCGGCCTTCTGCGCGCAGGCGGTGGAGATGCTCGACATCGACTCCGTGATCCGCTACGCGCTCTTCGTGCAGGCCTGCGGCATGACGGACAACGAGCACAACAACCTCTACATCCTCGCCCACCGCGAGGAGAGCGGCTATCGTTACCTCTTTGCGCCGTGGGATCTGGACGTCTCCTGGGGACGCGACGATGAGGAGAACGCCGAGGTCTGGTACGCGTTCACGGTGTTTGACCGGCTGGTGGAGCTCGACTGCGGCGGCGTGGTGCGCGACCGGCTTGCCGCCATCTGGCAGCAGATGCGCGCGTGCGGATTCAACGCGGAACACGTCGAGCGGCTGCTCACGTCCTACAGCACGCAGCTCAACGACTCCGGCGCGTTCTACCGCGACGCGGTGCGCTGGAACCGATCCAACAGCTACAGCGAAAACTACAGCACCTACAGCTATGCCAGCGTGCGCTTTGCGATGATGGACGCGCGCATCGAGGAGATGACGGGCGACGCGCTGCGCGGGCGCAGGCTGAAAATCAACGGCTATACCACGTTTGACGAAGGGCCGCTGTGAGGCGGAAGGGACAGCACATGAGAAGAAGAACGCTGGCGTGGGGCATCTGCGCGCTGCTGGCGCTGTTGACCGGCGCGGTCGTGTGGGGCTCGCCGTATGCGCCGCTCGCCGCGCCCGCGCCCGCGCAGATCGAGACGGTCTGGGCGATTGAGGACGCGCGCGTGGAGAGCGAGACGCCGCTGGTGACGCACCTGGAGATGGACGGCGTGCCGCTGGCCTACGACGCGCAGGAGAACACGTTCTACTGCACGTTGGGGCTTGAAGGCGAACAGTGGCCGGAGATGCGCCTGACCGCGCCCGAAAGCGACGTCTCGCTGATGTTCGTAGACGACTATGCCTACGACTGGCGCACCGACGCGGTGGCCGAGGGCTACCGCTATGAGCTGCTGACCTACACGGACGAGGCGTTTGCCTACTGCGGCGTCGTCTTCACGGGCCTGCCGGTCGTGCAGATCTTCACCGAAGAGACCATCACGCAGGCGGACACGCAGGCGGCGTTCTCGCTGAGCGTTTACGGCGAGGCGGCGCTTGAATCGCCCGCGCGCGTACACCTGCGCGGCGACAGGAGCCTGACGTGGAAGCCCAAGGTCGGCTACAAGGTGGAATTCACGCGCGGCGGGGACAGCGGCAAGGTGATCCGGCGAATCGCAGGGCTGTGCGACACGGAGGACTTGCTGCTGCTGCCGCTGGCCATCGACGGCACGATGATGCGCGACCGGCTGAGCTGGGACATCGTGGGCATGGCCTTTGACGCGGACGAGGGATTCGGCGGCCTGCCCAACCGATATGTCGAGCTGTTCGTCAACGGCGGCTATGCCGGCGTGTACCTGATGATGCCGCCCTACGACATCGGCGGGGAGATGCGCAAGGCGGGGCAGGAGACGGTCTACCGCGACAGCCTCTACCGCGTGACGCGGCTGGAGATGGCCAGAGAACGGCCTGTGCTGCCCGATCCCACGTCGCCGGAGACCGGCTTTGAGTGCTTCTATGCGCCCAGCGCGGCGCACAGCTTCGACGCGCTGGAAGATTACATCGGCCTGATCGCCGAGGAGGACGACGCGGCGTTCGCCGAGAAGGCGAAGGCATGCCTGGACATCGATTCGCTGCTGCGCTACGCGCTGATCATGCAGCTGGGCTGCATGGTAGACAACGCGCAGAACAACCTCTACATCTGGGCGCATCGGGAGGACGGCGGCTATCGCTATCGCTTCGCGTTCTGGGACATGGATCTGACCTGGGGCCTGTACGCGGGCGAAGAGGGGGACCGCTGGGTTGAGCTGGACGTGGCGGACAGGGTGATTGCGCTGGACGTGGACGGCGCGCGGGCGCGCGCCGCGGCGATCTGGGCGCAGCTCAAGGCGCGCGGCGTGACGATGGAGACGGTCGAAGCGCTGCTCGTGCAATACACGCACGAGCTGGGCGATTCCGGCGCGTTCGCGCGCGACGCGCAGCGCTGGGAGAAGGGGCACTTTTACCCGGATGCGACGCAGATTCTGAGCGTCGCTTCGGTGCGCTTTGCGATGATGGACGAATGGGTGGCGTCGCTCGCCCCATGACGCGTGGAAACGGAGGAGTTTCATGAGGTTTCGGATGCTGCTGGCGATGGCCGCGCTCGCGCTGTTGATCGCGGGCGTGGTGGTCTGTGCGTCCCCGTATGCGCCGGTGATGACGGCCGCGCCGCAGGACATCGAGGTGATCTGGGCGATCGAGGACGCCCGGCAGCAGAGCGAGACGCCGCTGGTCACGCACCTGGAGATGGACGGCAGGGCGCTGGGCTACGACGCGGCGTCCAATACGTTTTACTGCCCGCTGGGCATGGACAACGGCGAGGCGTGGCCGGAGATTCGCCTGACCGCGCCGCAGGCAGAGGGCGTTCGCCTGACGTTCGTGGACGACTACAGCTACGACTGGTGCACGGACGCGATCCGCGACGGCTACGCCTACGAGGCGCTGGCCTACACGGACGAGGCCTATGCGTACTTCTCCGTCGTGTTTACCGGACTGCCGATGCTGTGCATCGACACGGACGGGCAGGAGATCGCCGAGCAGGACACGGCTGTGCGCGTGACGATGGCGGCATACGGCGAGGCCGGGCTGGATATCACGGCGCGCGCGCACCTGCGCGGCGCATCGACACTGCTCTACGACAAGCTGAGCTACAAGCTGGAGTTCACGCGCGAGCGGGACGGCGGCGCCAAGAAGATCGAGGTGGACGCGCCGGGCTTTGGCAGGACGGATGAAATCGCGCTGCTCTCGTGCGCGCAGGACGATACGAAGATGCGCGACAAGCTGAACTGGGATCTGTGGAGCGAGATCGCATCGGACGACGAGCCCTTCGGCGCGCGCAGGACGGCCTATGTCGAGGTGTTCATCGACGACGCGTATCAGGGCCTGTACCTCATGGTGGAGCCGGTGGACGTGGAGGAGGAGCTCGCGCGCTGCGGCGACACGCACCCGGCCACGGACAGCGTGTACCGCACGGCCGCGCTCAATTTCTCCCGCGACCGCACGTATTACACCCATCCCCTGCGTGGCAACGCGGGCTACGAGCTGTATTACGCGCCGCCCGGCGCAAAGGACTTTGACGCACAGTTCGCGGGCCTGGCGGATTACCTTGCACTGATCCAGACGCAGGACGACGAGGCGTTCGCCGCGCGCGCGCGGGCGATCATCGACGAGGAGAGCATGCTGCGCCACGTGCTCTTCGTGCAGGGCTGCGGTCTGGCGGACAACGTGTTCAACAACATGTACATCTGGGCTACGCCGGGGGACGGCGGGACGACCTACCACTTCTCGCTCTGGGATCTGGACATGTCCTGGGGGCTGGAGACGAAGTCCATCGGCTCGGAATACGAGAACTGGATGTACTTCCCCGTGGCGGACAGGATGCTCAACCTCGATGTGGACGGCATTCGGGCGCGGGCGTATCATCGCTGGCAGGAGATGCGCGAGCGCATCTTTGACGAGGAGGCGCTGCAGGCGCGCGTTTCGCAGTACACGGCGCTGCTGGAGGACTCCGGCGCGTTCGCGCGCGACGCGCAGCGCTGGAACACAGAGATCCATTACCCGGACGGCTACGAGATCGTGACGTTCGCTTCCATCCGCTGGCCGCTGATTGATCAGGCGATGCAGACGCTGGTGGAGACGGACGGAGCGGTCGGCTTCCTCTCACACTCGCAGTATGAGGCGAAGGGCGGGCCGATCTGGGATACGCAGGGAGAATGACACATGCAGAAAACGAAGCTGCTGCTGTCCATGCTGGCGCTCACGGCGCTGCTGGCGGCCGTGGTGGTCTTTGGATCGCCGTATGCGCCGGTGGTGGCGCCGTTGATGGACATCGAGGCCGTCTGGGCGATCGAGGACGCGCGCGTGGAGAGCGATGCGCCGCTGGTGACGCGGTTGGAGATCAACGGCCTGCCGCTGGGCTACGACGCGCAGGCAAACACGTTTTACTGCCCGATCGGCCTTGAAAACGGAGAGGTCTGGCCGGACATCGAGCTGACCGCGCCGGGCGCAAGGGGTGTGCGGTTGTGCTTCGTGGACGACTACGCGTACGACTGGTGCGACGAGGCGGTGCGCGAGGGATACACGTATCAGATTCTGGCCTACACGGACACGGCGTTCTCTTACACGCAGATCGTCTTCACCGGGCTGCCCGTCGTCTCGATCCACACGCAGGAGGAGATCGGCGATCTGGACGTTTCCGCGCAGGCGGCGTTCGCCTCGCCGGAGGGCGGCTTTGAGACGAACGCGACGGTGCACCTGCGCGGCGCGGGCAGCCGCGCGAGCGAGAAGAAGAGCTACAAGGTGGACTTCGTGCACGGCGCGAAGGACAGCGCGGCGGTCGTGGATGTGCCGGGCATCGCTCGCACGGACGGCCTGCTGCTGCTGGCGGGCGTGATGGACAGCACGCTCATGCGCGAACGGCTGAGCTGGGATGTCTACGCGATGATCGCGGAGGCGGACGAGCCCTACGGCCCGCGCGCCACGCGCTACGCGGAGGTCTTTGTCAACGACCGCTACATGGGCTGCTACATCCTCATGGAGCCGGTGGACGACGTGCGCGAGCTGCAAAAGCGCAGCGCGAGCGCGCCCGCGACCGACAGCGTATACCGCTCCGCGCAGCTGCAATACGCCGGGGACCGGCCCTACGTGGAGAACCCGGTGCGCGAGGGCTCGATCTACGAGCTGCACCACGCGTCCTCTCAGGCGCACGCCTTTGACGCGCTCGACGCGTACCTGACGCTTGAACAGCTCGGCGAAGAGGAGGAAGAGGCGTTTGAGGCGCTGGCGCTCGACGTGATCGACCGCGAATCGATGCTGCGCTACTACCTCTTCGTGCAGGCGTGCGGCATGAGCGACAACGTCTACAACAACCTCTACGTGATCGCAGCGCGCGAGGACGGCAAGTTGACCTACCGCTTCGCGCCCTGGGACATGGACTTGACATGGGGCCGCTTCAAGGACGCGGAGAGCGGCGAGGCGTACCACGGGCTGTTCTCTTTCGGCGTGGCGCAGCGGATGATCGACATCGACGCGGGCGGCACGACGCGCGAGGCGCTCGTGCAGATGTGGCGGTCGATGCGCGAGCGCGTGTTCCGCGTGGACGTGATCGCGGGGCTGATCGACGGCTACACGCGGGAACTCGGCGATTCGGGCGCATACGTGCGCGACGCGCTGCGCTGGCGCGGGGAGGCATACACCCCGGACGGCTATGAGATTGTGGCCTTTGCCGGCGAGCATTTTGCCGCGATGGATGCGATGATCGACGCCTGTGCGGAGTAAAACGGCGAAAAAACCCAACGCCTGCGAGGAAAATTGCGATTTTTTCGGTTGACAGAAGCGATGGGACGTGCTATTATAAGCTTGTTTGCTGTGCAGATTTCGTGGAGAAGCCATGCGCAGAGGACGCTTTGAAAGGAAGATTGGACATATGCACGAAGCTCTTGCCGACGCTGACCGGCGAGTAGTTGGAACCAAGCAGCTCCTGCGCGCGCTGGACGAGGGCAAGATTGCCCACGCGTTTGTCGCCAACGACGCAGATTTGCTGCTGACCAAGCGCGTCGTGGACCGCTGCTACGACATGAACATCCCCTGCACGCAGGTGGAATCCATGGAAAAGCTCGGACGCGCGTGCGGCATCGACGTAAAGGCCGCCGCGGCGGGCCTGCTCCGCTGAGCAGGCGCACCGGCCTACATTCAACCGGCAGCCCCGGGCATGCCGGTTCTTTTGGCGCGAAAGCGCAAGGTGATATGACCCCGCACGCGCGGGTTCATATAGATTGATCAGCAAGAAGTGTTCCAAGATTTTTTGAAAGAAACATAGGAGGTGCTTCCATGCCTACGATCAACCAGTTGATCCGCAACGGAAGAAAAGCGATCGCTGCAAAGCCGACCGCCCCCATCCTGCAGAAGTGCCCGCAGAAGCGCGGCGTCTGCCTCTCCGTGAAGACCACGACCCCGAAGAAGCCGAACTCCGCGCTGCGCAAGATCGCGCGTGTTCGCCTGACCAACGGCGTCGAGGGTACCTGCTACATCCCGGGCATCGGCCACAACCTGCAGGAGCACTCCGTCGTGCTCATCCGCGGCGGCCGTGTTCGCGATCTGCCGGGCGTTCGTTATCACATCATCCGCGGCGCGCTGGACGCCGCCGGCGTGGCCAAGCGCATGCAGGCCCGCTCCAAGTACGGCGCGAAGCGCCCGAAGAAGTAATTTCTTCGTCCGGGATTCGTCCCACATAGTGGCGCCCTCCCAGTATCGGAGGTGACGTCGGCCCGAGAGGGTGGCCGGTCGCGAAGCAGGGCGGAAGCAGGCGTGTTGGAACAGCGCCTGAACAAGCCCTGCGGGCAGGACCGCGTGCTAGATCCGCAGAAAACCTGCCGCTTTTGCTGAGGCGGCGGCGATGCGGCCGAACGGGCCATGCTGCAAGATCATGGGAACGGCGATCTATCCGCCGTTCCGGACAATGACCAGGAGGTAAATCCCATGCCGAGACGTGGATTTGTACCCAAGCGTGAAGTGCTGCCGGATCCGGTGTATGGCACCACGATCGTGACCAAGCTGATCAACCAGATCATGCTCGACGGCAAGCGCGGCATCGCGCAGTCCGTCTGCTACGACGCGTTCAAGATGCTGGAGAACAAGACCGGCAAGGACGCGATGGAAGTGTTCAACGCGGGCCTGCAGAACATTCTGCCGAGCCTGGAGGTCAAGGCCCGCCGTGTCGGCGGCGCGACCTATCAGGTGCCGATTGAAATTCGCCCGGAGCGCCGTCAGACCCTGGCGCTGCGCTGGCTGGTCGACTTCTCCCGCAAGCGCGGCGAGAAGACCATGGCCGAGCGCCTGTGCGCCGAGATCATCGACGCCAGCAACAACACCGGCGCCGCCGTCAAGCGCAAGGAAGAAATGCACCGCATGGCCGAGGCCAACAAGGCGTTCGCCCACTATCGCTGGTAATCCAAAGGCTTGTGTGCGGCCGCAGCGGCCCTTTGCCGCCGCCGCGTAATCAAAAAGGAGATTGAACATGGCCAGAACCCATGAACTGAACATGGTTCGCAACATCGGCATCATGGCGCACATCGACGCCGGCAAGACGACCACCACCGAGCGTATCCTGTTTTACACCGGTAAGAATCGCAAGATCGGCGAAACCCATGAAGGCACGGCGACCATGGACTGGATGGCTCAGGAGCAGGAGCGCGGCATCACCATCACGTCCGCCGCGACCACCTGCTATTGGAAGGGCCATCGCCTGAACATCATCGACACCCCCGGCCACGTCGACTTCACCGTCGAGGTGGAGCGCTCCCTGCGCGTGCTCGACGGCGCCGTCGCCGTCTTCTGCGCCAAGGGCGGCGTCGAGCCGCAGTCTGAGACCGTCTGGCGTCAGGCTGAGCACTATCACGTTCCGCGCATGGTGTACGTCAACAAGATGGACATCATGGGCGCGAACTTCTACCGCGTGGTGGACATGCTGCACGAACGCCTGCATGCCAACGCGCACCCGATTCAGCTCCCCATCGGCGCCGAATCGTCCTTCCGCGGCATCATCGACCTGCTGACCATGCGCGCCGAGGTCTACTACGACGATCTGGGCAAGGATTATCGCGACGAGGAGATCCCCGCCGAGATGATGGAAGACGCCCAGCTCTATCGCGAGCAGCTCATCGAGGCGCTGGCCGACGTCGACGACACCATCATGGAGAAGTACATGGAGGGCGAGGAGCCGACCGTCGAGGAGATGAAGGCCGCCATTCGCAAGGGCACCATCGAGTGCAAGTTCTTCGCCGTGACCTGCGGCACCTCTTACCGCAACAAGGGCGTGCAGCCGATGCTCGACAACGTCGTGGCCTACATGCCTTCCCCGGTGGACATCCCGCCGGTCAAGGGCTTTGCGCCCAAGACCGATGAGGAGCTCACCCGCGAGGCGAGCGACGACGCGCCCTTCTCCGCGCTGGCGTTCAAGATCATGACCGACCCGTTCGTGGGCAAGCTGTCCTTCGTGCGCGTGTACTCCGGTCAGATCACCTCCGGCTCCTACGTGCTCAACTCCACCAAGGGCAAGCGCGAGCGCCTTGGCCGCCTGCTGCAGATGCACGCGAACTCCCGTGAGGAGATCGACGAGATCCGCACCGGCGACATCTGCGGCGTCGTGGGCTTCAAGGATACCACCACCGGCGATTCCCTGTGCGACGAGAAGAACCCCATCATCCTGGAGAAGATGGAGTTCCCGGAGCCGGTTATCCAGGTCGCCATCGAGCCCAAGACCAAGGCCGGTCAGGAGAAGATGATCCTGGCGCTGCTGCGTCTGGCCGAGGAGGACCCGACCTTCAAGACCTACACCAACCAGGAGACGGGCCAGACGATCATCGCCGGCATGGGCGAGCTCCATTTGGAGATCATCGTCGACCGCCTGCTGCGCGAGTTCAAGGTCGAGGCGACCGTCGGCGCGCCGCAGGTTGCCTATCGTGAGACCATCCGCAAGTCCGCCAAGGCCGAGGGCCGCTATGTCCGCCAGACCGGCGGCAACGGCCAGTACGGTCACTGCTGGATCGAGATCTCTCCGGTCGAGCCGGGCGAGGGCTACTCCTTCTCCAACGACACCGTCGGCGGCTCCATCCCCAAGGAGTTCATCGCCCCGATCGACGCCGGTATCCGCGAGGCCGCCAAGAACGGCCCGCTGGGCGGCTTCGAGGTCGTGGACTTCCACGTCTCCTGCTACGACGGCTCCTACCACGACGTCGACTCCTCCGAAGTCGCGTTCAAGATCGCCGGTTCCATGACCTTCAAGGCGGCCATCGCCAAGGCCGATCCGGTGCTGCTTGAGCCGATCATGAAAGTCGACGTGACCGTGCCGGAGGACCACATGGGCGACGTCATCGGCGACCTGAACGCCCGCCGCGGCCGCGTCGAGGGCATGGAGAACATTCCGGGCGGCACCGCGATGATCCATTCCATGGTTCCGCTCTCCGAGATGTTCGGCTACTCCACCGCGCTGCGCTCCCGCACGCAGGGCCGCGGCGTGTACACCATGCAGCCGGCGCACTACGAGCCGGTTCCGCGCTCCATCCAGGAGAAGGTGTGCGGCGGCAAGGCCAAGTAATTCACTGCGAAATCGGCATACCCGCGCCAGGGCGGCGCGGGCGGCCGGTCATCAATCCGCCGGCAACCCCGGCACATGGAGGAAAATATCATGGCGAAGCAAAAGTTTGAGCGCACGAAGCCGCACGTCAACATTGGCACCATCGGCCACGTTGACCACGGCAAGACGACCCTGACCGCTGCGATCACGATGGTGCTGTCCACCTTCGGCGAGGCGCAGGCGATGCGTTACGACGACATCGACAAGGCGCCGGAAGAGAAGGCGCGCGGCA
>CALVKT010000036.1 GCA_944333055.1 uncultured Clostridia bacterium | reverse complement strand
CGCAGATGGACATAGCACATTTTGCAGTCCAGATTGCACAGCGGCGTCAGTTCCAGCACGCCATCTTTCGGAATCATATGACTGGACATCTTCCTGGACAGATAATCGTGTATGTAGAACGTACGAACATCGCCCTGAATTCCTCTTGCATCCAGCTCCGCGAAAAGCTCGCTGAGCGTCGCAACTCGAACAATCATGCTCCATATCACCTTCTTAGTCCCAGTTTTCGCAATGAGTATCCGACCGCATGCCGCACACTGAGATACAGTTTTCTCACCGGCAGCAGCGCCATCCAGATGCGCCCCAGCGCGCGGGCCGTCCTGCCGTCCAGCGGGATGCGCAGCCTGCCGCGCTCCGCCAGCACCGCCAGCCCCATCACGCAGCGCTCCGGCATCCAGGGGTCGGGATTCCGGCAGTAGTCGCCCAGCGTCTGCACGCGGCCCGGCGCCAGCCGGTATACCCGGTGCACGACGCAGCGTCCCGGCGGACACTCGAAGAGCACCACGTCGCCCCGCCGCAGCGCCCGCTCCAGCGGCACGATGGTCACCCTGTCCCGGCCACGGCGGATCAGCGGGCGCATGCTGTCGCCCTCCAGCGGGATGCGCATGGGCGGCGCGGGGCCGGTGCGCGAGAGCTCGCGCCACTGCGCCACGCTCAGCCTGCGCGTTTCTCTCTGGTACGGTGTCGCGGTCATGTGGCCTCAAGCTCCTTTCGCTCCAGCAGCGACCAGCCAAAGCGCACCAGCCGGCCGGCATATTCGCCCGAACAGCGTTCGCACGCCAGATCGTACGCGGCCTTCATCCGAACCGGACGGCGGCTGACGTCGTGTGCGTCGCTGGCCAGCAGGTCGATGGCCTCGCTCTCCAGCATCTTGCGCACAAACCGGCGCTCAAACCAGCCGCGCGGGCGGAGCAGCGTCTCGCAGTTCATCTGATAGATCAGCCCGTATTCCTCCCGCGCGCGCATCGCGCGATCCGGCGCGCGCATCAGATGCACACAGCGCTCCACATGCGCCACGATCGGATGATACCCGGCCTGATACAGCCGGTTGGCCGCCTCGCCGATCTCCTCCGGCGACACGTCCGGATCAAATTCGATCAGCACATGCCGCGTGCCGCCCAGCGTGAGCAGCTTCCCGGCGGCCAGCAGGTCGGGCACGGTATCGCAATATCGGATCTCGCTGCCGCTTTCGATGCGCAGCGGCAGGCCCTCCGCCCTGCAATATGCCCGCGCCTGCTCCAGCCTTTCCATGTAGCGCGCCCTGTGAAAGGGGCTCGACCGGGGATAGGCGTGGGCCGTCGCGGCGATGACCCCGATGCCGTTCTGAGCCGATTGACGCAGCAGCGCGTGCATCTGCTCCGCCGTCTGCGGGCCGTCATCCATGCCCCACAACGCGTGCTGATGCACGTCCGCAAAGCCGAGGTTCATGGCTTGCCGGAACGGGGCTTCTTCTGCTGCGCGGGTTCGCCGCCTTGGGCATACCCGCTGTGATAGTAATAGCTGTAGCGGCCGGAGCGGTAATAGTAGTTCCGGTTGCGGAAGGTGTGGAAGTCCACGTTGTCCAGCACCGCGCCCAGCACCTTGCAGCCGGAACGCTCGATGCTCTCCACCATTGATGCGATGTCCTGCTTTCTGCCCTTGTTGCAGGCCACCACGACCAGCACGCCGTCGCTGTGTTTGGCAATGGCAATCGCGTCCACGATGAGTCCCGCGGGCGGGGTATCCACCAGAATGATGTCAAAGTGGGCGCGCAGCGCCGTCATCATCTGCTCATAGCGCGGCGAGGACAGCAGCTGCATGGAGCTGAGCACCTCGCGCCCGGCGGGAATGATGTACGCATTTTTCAGGTTGGTGGCGTAGGTGGCCTCCTCCAGCGGACACATGCCCGCCAGATACTGCGCCAGACCGGCGGGCTTTTCAACGCCATACTGGAAGCGATACCGCCTTGCCAGTTCAGAGCGCCGCAGATCCGCATCCACGAGCACCACCCGCTTGCCGAAGCTCGCCATCGTGCGCATCACGTTCATCACGATGCTGCTCTTGCCCTCCTGCTCGTAGCGGCTGGTGAACAGGAGGGACTGATTGTGATCGCCGCAGTAGGAGAGATTCGTACACAGCGTGTTGATCGCCTCATTGCAGGCATAATCAAGGGGCGGAAATCGACCGATTTTCAGTTCGTTCATGGCTGATGGGCTCACCTCAATTCGCGGTTTTCTTTCTCTGCGTGAGCTGGATCGGGACGACGGCCAGCGTGGGGATGCCTGCGCACTTCATGATGTCCTCCGGAGACTTGGGCCGGTTGTCCAGCAGGAACAGCAGGACGAGGATGCCGCCCGAGAGCACCGTGCCCAGCAGGAATCCGCGCACCACATAGCTCGTGATGCTGCGGCTGCTGGCGATGCTGGGCACCAACGCCACGGAGAATGTGCTCGGTTCGTCCGTGCCCATCGTCTCCGTGATGAACCGCTTGGCGGCCGTGCCATAGGCATTGGCCAGATCCGCCGCCATCTGCGGGTCGGGATGCCTCACCGAGATGTACAGAATCTGCGTGTCCTCCGGGTTTTCCACCGTGAGCATGCCCTGCAATGCCGTGTATTCGTAGTCCGTCCCCAGCTGTTCGTTGACCATCTGATGCACTTCCCAAGTCTTGAACACCTCCTGATAGTCCATCGTCAGGTACGCGCCGATCTGCAGGTCGGCGATGATGCTGGAACCCGTCTGTCCGACGATGTACAGCTTGGACGTGGCCGTATAGAGCGGCATCGCGCCAAATGAGGCATACACCCCCGCCAGCACCGCCAGAAGCAGCGACGCCAGGGCGATGATGTGCAGCTTCGTCAGCAGATAATACAAGAGCTCAATCAGATCGATCTCCTGCGCATTGGAGGCGCCGGCAGAAGCGTTCGCCTTCCCGCTGCCGCGCTCTTCGTCCAGCCGCTTGAGCAGCTCCGCATACAGCAGCGTGTCCACGGCGTTCTCCGCCTGCGTTCTGCGCCTGCGCTGTTCTGTCTGATCGGCCGTCTGTGCGGCCTGCTCTCTCTGATCGTAATTCATTCCATCAGCCTTCCTGCGTTATGCTCTTCCTCATTCCGAAAACGGCTCGCTCAGCACGAGCAGCAGCGTGGTCTCGTTCTCCATAAACGGCACAACGAGCTGGGAGAATGTAACGGCCACGCTGCCATCCTCATTGACCTCCGCACGCTGAACGTTCCAGTCAAACAGCGTCGCGATTGACCCGTCTGCGTTGTACAGCGGCTGTTCCAGCGGGATGCCAAGCACGGCGGCCACTTTCTGCCCCGGCACATACGTCGTGGCAAAATCAAAGGAAACGACGACGTCACCGTCTGTATCGCGGTAATCCTGCGACGTCAGCGGCAAATACTCATAGCAGACAAGCGAAGAAGCATCGACTCCCGAGCCCAAAATGGTCTGCACAAAGCTCTGAATCATCTGAGGAAAGTACCCGATCATCGGCTGTCTCTCGCCGGCATCCGCCTCAGGCTGCGCGGCGGCTTCTTCACCCGTCGTTTCCGGCGACCGCACATATGCGCGCATGTTGTCGAGTTCTTCCACGACTGTATCGGTTTCTTCTGTGATCAAAATGGCGAAGTCGTGATCCAGCGGGTTCCCCTGCGCATCCACCGCTTCTCCGACGCTCACAAGATCGGACGCCGCTTTGCTGGGCAAGCCCGAAATCTGAGCGGCATCCTCAGTCTGTCCGGCCTCTCCGCCCTCGCCAGGGCGCACCGTCAAGACCGTGCACAGCACGTTGCCCTGAACTTGCTGCGCCAGTTCCTGCGGAACCATGAATGTGATTTCGCCCGGCGCAGTTACGCTTGCCTCCACGACGTGCCATGTGACGTTGTCCGCATCAACCGCATCGCCCAGTACGACGACTACCGTCTGCCCCACCTGATAATCCACGTCCATCTCCATGGTGACTTCGACATCACCTTCGATTTCTGTCGGATCCACAAACAGGCGCATGAATTCCGTCATGTACAGGCTGTCGCTGTCGATCTGGTACATCTCTTCAATTAACTGCTGTTCTTCCGGCGGGAAGTAATCCGCAGCCAGTTGGCTTTCATCATGCACGAATTCATATATGTCCGAATGAACTTCCATGGTGACCGGACCCGGCATGCCAACCTCGACGTCGACCTCAGCGTCTTGGCCTTCTATCTGCGTTTTAATTGAAACCACAGAATCCTGCGTCGGCAGGCCGGGCACGTCGGTAAGTTCCTCGCCTGTCTCGATCGACGTTGCCAGCGCGCTTCCCGTGTTCAGAAGCAGAATCATCATCGCCAAACTCAGCAGCCGCCTCTTCATTTCAATTTCTCCTTTCAGAAATCGCTCTTATTCGAAAAAGATGCTCACGAGCAGGTCATTCAGCGCATCTTGATCTACGGTAAACTCCACAAACCCGTCCTCGCCGACGCCATGCTCCCCGGCGATCTGGCGAATATCATTCGTTTCATACCCCTGAGATTCATAGGCGCGGTTGATCAGCCAGCCCCGTTCCAGTTCCGTCGTCACATAGTCCGATACGGCGTCCAGCACGTCCGAGACAAAGTTCATGTCCCCGCTCATGCCTTCCTCGATCCGCTCCAGCGCGGCGCTGATGAAAGCGCCCTGCCGCTTCATGCGCGACCGGTTGGTGCCCTCGCCGACGTCCATACGCCCGCGGACGAAATACTCGGCCTGTTTGCCCTGCAATGTCAGGGTAGCGCCCTTCGTCATCTTGGCATCCAGATGCGAGAAATCGTCCTCCAGCGTCACCGTCACGCCGCCCAGCGCGTCGTTGAGCGCGACGATGCCGTCCATGCTCATGGCAAAATAGCCTTCGATGGGAATTCCTCCCAGCAACTGGCTCACCGACCAAACGGTGTTTTCGCACGCCGTCTGCGGCGTGTCGCCGAATGCGTAGGAAAGGCAGATCTGCGTGCGCCGCGTGCCCGCGAGATCGCCAAACGGCCCGAATATGCGGATATCTGCCAGCGTGTCGCGGTCAATCTGAAGAAAGGAAGTCGTCTTGTTCTCCTGATCCAGCGTAACCAGCATCAGAAAATCCGCCTGCCCCGCATAGCGGGAATCCGCCGCTTCAAGCCGCTGTTCATCCCAGTCCGTGCCGATCAGGAGGATGTTCGTCAAATCGCGTTCCCGATATGTCCACGTCCGCCCCTGTGCCTGCAGAATAAGATCGTCCGAGGTAAACCGGCCTTCCAGCGAGCCCACCGGCTCGCGGACGTCGCTCTGCTCCAGACGGCTGCCCACCGCATGGATGCCCAGCAGGATGCCCGCATACAGAACGACGGCCAGCGCTGCCACCAGCAATACGCGTTGGCTTGATGGCCGTCCATGGCAACGATGCCGTTTCACACGCTTCCCTCCGATCAGCATGAGCGGAGCCGCCCTCAGGCGTTCCGTTGGTCACTTCATGCGTCAGCCAGATCCTTTGAATTGCTCCGCATTCTCCGGCGACACCGGAAAGGCCCTGTTCCGCGCTCCATGCCGCCGGCCGCCCGAATGTGCCGTCGGCGATTTCAATCCCGTCTCCGCTTTTGCGCGGATTTTTCTTCCTTTATAATGCCGGCATTTTTCGCCGCTGCGTTTTTTGCAGCAGCCGACGCCTCCGCACCGTCATCGCGCGAACCGGAGATGGATGCCAAAATATGTCAACCCCCCGGATTCAAGGGGACTCATGGCTCTATGCGTGCCTCCCGTCCGAGACGCTTCTGCTGTTTCGCATGTTTCCAATGCCGCAAGGGCATATGCAGATGTGCGCCTCGACGCAAAATTGTGAATTTGCGGTTGGTAAGAGCAAATCATTCCATTATCCCAAAATCCAATTTTTATCATAACGACATTATACCTGTTACATCTTAAAATGTCAATAATAAACGGGTTTTCACATTTGTGGCCGTGCGGCGAGGACGCCGGCACGAAACGAGCGTGGGCGAAGCTGATCAAGGCTGAAAAAATAAGCCGTCAACACAGCCGTCAGTTTCAGGATCATCAGAAAGCGAGGGAGATTGATATGGCAAGACGCGGGGAGAACATCTACAAGCGCCGGGACGGCCGGTATGAAGGCCGCTATGTGATCGGAAAGACGGCAAGCGGCAAGACACGATTTGGCTACGTGTACGCACGGCAGTTTTCAGAGGCGAGAAAGATGCTGCTGGAAAAGAAAGCAGCACAGCAGCGCAAACCGGTCAGAGCAGGGGCGCGGCGAATCTCGCTGGCAGAATGGATGGCTTACTGGATGGAAAACGAGCTGTTGGGGAGCGTCAAGGCGTCTTCCTATCACGTCTACCGCCGTCAGATCGGAAACCATCTGCTGCCGCAGATGGGCGATTACGATCTGTCTGAGCTGACGCCAAGCGTGATTCATGGGTTTATAGAGGGATTGGAAGCATCGGGTCTGGCGGGCAGCACGGTAAAAGGCGCATACCGGCTGCTGTCCGCTGCGCTGCGCTTTGCGCAGGAGGAAGGCGTAATCGAAAAGAACCCCTGCCGAAAGATCAAAGTACAGCATCTCCAGAGCGCCGAGCAGCGCGTGCTGACGCAGCAGGAACAGCAGCGTATTCGTTCGCTTCCGGAAACGCAGGAGGATCTCTCCATGCTGCTGAGTCTGTACACCGGCATGCGTCTGGGGGAAATCTGTGCGCTCAAGTGGTCGGATATCGACTGGGAGAGACAGACCATCACGGTGCGGCGCACGGTGCAGCGCGTCGCGCGGATGAAGCCGGAGCACGGCAGCAGGACGATGCTCATGATCGGATCGCCCAAATCCGCACGGTCACAGCGGACACTGCCGATTCCGTCTTTCCTGCTGAAGCGGCTGAAGGCTCGGATGGCAGGTGAAATGTCGGAGTACGTGTTCGGCGTTTCCAACCGGGCGGCGGAGCCACGCACGCTTCAGCGCCGTTTCCAGAGGATGATGAAAAGGCTGGGGATTGCCGGGGCGCACTTCCACGCGCTGCGCCACAGCTTTGCCACGCGCCTGCTGGAGCTGGGGGTGGACGTCAAGACGGTGAGCGTGCTGCTGGGACACAGTTCCGCCAAGACGACGCTGGATTTCTACGCCCATAGTCTGCTGGACCGGCAGCGATCCGCCATGGAGCGGCTGGCAGCCTGCTGAAACCATAAGCCGTCAAGCGCCGTATTTCCGTCTAAAAAACGCAGTCATGACAGGTGATTTGAAGCGGGCGCAAATTCACAATTTTGCGGCAGTGTATCAGATACGCAAACAACCCGCTCACTCAGCCTTGGAACACCCTTCGCTTCCAGCTGTGCATGCGGGTTGTTTCTGTATGCTCGATGATGCGCGTGCCGTCACTTTCGGTTCATCCCGAAAACAAAAGGTCCACTGCTTTGCATCTGCGCATGTGCGGCAAGCGCAAACGCTCGCGGCTCTTCTCCCGGCGGGCATGTTCTTCCGGGCGCGTTTCTTTCTGGGCATATGAAAAAACCACCTGTGTGGTGCATCTATTCTGCACCACGCAGGTGGTTTACACAGAGTTTGGGAGAGTCTCTTATGCTATTTCAGATAGACCGCTTCATTTAAGCTCTCGATTCCATCGATGTTCACAGGAACAATCTGAATGAGAGATATCTCATGTTCAAACATAATATGACGATAAAACTGCGTCGGAATGTCACAATAGAAGCATCTTGCACCGTGCCTATGGTACACGCCTTTACTCCGTTCACGTATAGATTAAAGCTCGAAGGATAGGAATTCAGCTTAACGCCAGAATCTATAATGATTTGAACCCGTAAGCACCTCCATTTTTATTTCCTTCCTGCGATATCAAACAGCTTCTTCATCAGGGGGATACAGGTCACGATGAACACGGCCACGCAGACCGCCAGAATGGTCTGCTTCATGCCATCGGGAATGCACATACCGATGGCCATGCCCAAAGACAGCAGGCAGAATTTGAGGGCTGCGATCGTTTTCCAGCTGCTTTCCTTACAATACTGATTGGCGATGTCGAACAGTTTCATCATGCTCCCTCCTTTCGATTTTCCCTGTTCCAGTAAACCACATGATCGAAATGAACTATCCGATGATCGGAAAAGGGCCGTACCCCATCAGCGCAACGGCGAAATGACCCGATACGGCGCAAATGACCGTACAGAAGATACCAGGACATGCGGAAGATCTTTCATGATTCTTCGGACGAAGGAAAAAAACGGAAGGGACGCCGCCTCTGCCGCAGAGGGGCAGGCAAGCCGCTCGCCTCCCATCCACAACAATGCGCCATGACACGTAGACCGCTCTCCCCATCAGTCAGCCGTTTCACGCGTTCTCTTTTTCCACGCAAGACGCGGCATGCAATCGCCGGCTCCGCTCCACGCCTCCGTTCTGCACGCGCCAATCAAAAATGGCGCAACGTTCCCCGTTGTGCCCTCGTTCATTCCGTTTGTACGTCGATCAGCATGATCCGCTCTGAAAATGCGCCCCGCTCCATGGCCTTCCGGCGCCTGATGCGTTCGAGCTCCTCCGGCGAACAGCCACGCGCCAGCGCGCAGGCGCGAATGACCTCCATCAAGTCCGCCAGCTCTTCCACGCGCTGATCCTGATGGTATTCGCGCAATTCCTCGTCCAGCTTGGCATCGAGCATGCGGACATATTCCGCCGCATCCAATACCCTTGTCGTGCACGTCTTGCCCGATTGCGCGATGATATCGGGGATTCGGTCGCGCACCAGCTTGTTGTATGTGATCGTGTTGTGCTCGCCCATGCGCACACGCTCCCCTCTTCGTCCTGCGTTCCGGCGTCTTTCGCGCTTCGTTGAGAGCCTGATCATGCGTCCCGCGCAGCGCCCGGCAAAGAGCCGCATCCCGCTTTTATAGATTGATTATACCATGCAGGCAGCCAGCCCTCAAGCACCAATTCATCTCCAGCGTCATCGCCTTTGCGCGCGTTCGCGCATGCGGCGGGGCGACCGGATGACGCGCCGCCCTCCGATCGCCCCGTGTATTCGATGGTTTTACGCGCTCTCCTTGACGCTCAGCCTGTCCGCCACCAGCGCGATGAACTCGCCGTTGGTCGGCTTGTCGTCCAGCGAGCAGACGTTGCGCCCAAACGCCTCGTCCAGCGCCTCCACGCGGCCCCGGTTCCACGCGACCTCAATCGCGTGGCGAATCGCCCGCTCCACCTTGCTGCTCGTCGTGCCGAAGCGATGCGCGATGCCGGGATATAGCTCCTTGGTGATGCGGCCCATCAACTCCGGCGACTCCATCACCATCTTCACCGCCTCGCGCAGGAACTGATAGCCCTTGATGTGCGCCGGAATCCCCACCGTCAAGAACAGATTCGCGATGCGCTCTTCGAGGTTTTCCCCCTCGCCGCTCTCCCGGCGCATCTGCACGCTCAGCGCGTCCGCCCGCCCCGTCTCGCCCGCCGCCTCGTAGACGCGTTGGGCCAGCATGGCAAAGTCAAACGGCTTGACCATGTAGTAGCACACGCCCAGGTCGATCGCCCGCGCGATGAAGTCGTCCCGGCCCAGCGCCGTGAGCGCGATGACGCCGGGCTTGGGCGTCATCTTCATGGTGGACAGGCGCTCCAGCACACCGTATCCGTCCATCTTGGGCATGATCATGTCGCAGATCAGCACGTCCGGCAGCTTCTCCTGCACCTGCTCGATGGCCTCCAGCCCGTTGCTCGCCAGGCCGACGACCTCGATGCCGCTCTGCTGCCCCAGATACTCCCCCAGCATCCTCTGCAATTGTAGGTTGTCATCCGCAATCACCACGCGTACCGTCTCCATATTTCCCTTCCTCCTCAAGCGAAAATATGCCAAATAGTTTATAAATATCCAATCGCAGATTATATTATCATAGTTTGATCGCGTTGTAAACCATCAAATCGATGGGTTTTTCGGGATTTTGTATCATGTATACGCGCGATTTCGCATTTTATACTGAATTTCAATTAAAACACTTAATAATCCAATCTCTCCCTGAGATGGATTGGATTGTCTCGGCAGAGAGATTACATATCGTCTCGCATAGCCGATCTACAACTTTACTCAAGGAAGGAAA